>NZ_JADBRD010000016.1:0-258447 GCF_014930495.1 Enterobacter cloacae complex sp. S3
GATGTGCACAGATTTTAAAAATCATACAAATATTTTTATGTGATTGATTTTTGAGATTATTTGTTATTTTTACGCAGCAGTAATTAAGTATGAGTTTCAGGTTATTTCTAAGCCCATGAATGGGCTGCTGCCTGCTTAAGAAAACAGGCGTCGTGTCACGCACTGAGAAAAATGATCTCCAGCCGTTACGTTTAAACAACGCGGGATGACGCCTGGACAGCCTTCATCCCGTTGTACAACCCGATCGCAAGACCTGATTAATAAAAAATATAAGCTGACCTGATTAAAGTGATTTTTGATGTAAATTACGACTTTGTGGTGATCCGATAAATAAAAATAAGCCGCGCGGGTGAGATATTTAAAATGTTTCAGCGGACATACTCTTCACCGTAACGACGCGTTAACACAATACGAGTCGTTTTAACAAGTAGCATTGTTATAGGGTTATGGCGTGATTAAATAACCAGGTCCAGGGTGACAACATGAAAAACACATCGTTAATTATGATGTTTACATTACTGGGTGCGCCTGGATTTGTAACCGCAGCGAATTCAGATTTGGCAAATGCTGAATATAACTTTGCGGTTAACGAATTAAGTCTTTCATCACTCAATCAGGCAGCCATTATTGGTCAACGGGGCGTTTTCAATAACGCTGAGGTTAGCCAGGACGGTTCAAGACTCTTATCCATTGTATCTCAGGATGGGGCGGGTAACAGAGCGAGAGTTGATCAATCAGGGAGTTACAATTTAGCCTGGATCGATCAGAGCGGTAACGGGAATGATGCAGGTATTACGCAAGATGGATACGGTAATAGCGCGAAAATTATCCAGAAAGGGTCGGGTAATAGAGCAAATATTACGCAGTACGGTACGCAGAAAACCGCAGTTGTAGTGCAGAAACAGTCGCAAATGGCGATTAACGTTATTCAACATTAGCGCGTTCGCGACGACTTTAATCAATCCGATGGGGGTTTACCATGAAATTTATCAAAGTGGCAGCACTTGCAGCAATCGTAGTTTCTGGTAGTGCTATGGCGGGTTCTATTAATCAGGGCGGATGGGGTCATGGACATGGTCATGGTGGAAACAGTGGCCCAAATTCAACCCTGAATATTTATCAGAACGGTGGCGGTAACTCTGCGGTTGCCCTGCAGACAGACGCCAGAAATTCCGTCCTGAATATTAGCCAGACCGGCGGCTTTAACGGTGCTGACGTTGGTCAGGGTTCTGATGACAGTAAAATCAACCTGACCCAGAAAGGTTTTGGCAACAGTGCGACACTTGATCAGTGGAACAGTAAAAAATCCGTTATGAACGTTAGCCAGTCCGGCGGCTTTAACGGTGCACTCGTAGACCAGACTGCGTCCAACTCGACTGTTAACGTTACCCAGATCGGTTTTGGTAACCACGCGTCAGCTCATCAGTACTGATACTGAAATCTGTGCTACAAAAAAACAGGGCATCAGCCCTGTTTTTTTCGGGAGTTCATCATGAATACCTTAATTCTACTCGCCGCGCTTTCCAGCCAGATCACCTTCAAAACGTCACAGCAGGAAAATATGACCACCATTGTTCCTCAGGTCACTCTGGCGCAGTCGTGTGATTGTCAGGTTCAGATTGTTTCTGTGCGAGAAGGGCAGGGGGGACAAAGTTCTTCCCGGCAGCAAAACACCCTTTTTATACCCGCTAATCAGACGATTGATTTAATGCGCCTGAGTTTAAATATTAATGCGGGAGACACGGTAAAAATCGTTGTCACCGTTTCAGACGGTAAATCGCTGCATTTATCACAACAGTGGTCGCCAGCGGAACGCTCGCTCTAAACGTTCATGAAATCAATAGGTTGAGAATGTGGCGGGTCTGTGCCGTTGAGCTATGCTGATATCAGGGACCAGGTCGTTATGTTCCGTAACGTGAAACTTCGTTTGCAATAATAAATGAAGCGCGTTTACCCCTCATGGACGATTTTCATTGAGGAGTACCTATAATGAACAACTATTTTGCTCGACTCATGGCAGGTCTGGGTCTGGTCGTTTCTGCTTTGAGTATCCCGGCTTATTCGGCCACGGTTGTTGACGGCGGTGTCATTCATTTTCGCGGTGCCATTGTCGCCGACCCCTGTGAAGTCACTCCCCAGAAGCAACAGTTTGCCATGTCATGTCCAGATAATAACCGTATGCAAACGCGTATGGTCAGCTATGAAGAGGCGCTTAACGGGAAAGTGAGCGACTCAAACGTGGCAACGCTCAATATGAAATACCTTAATCCTGAAAAAACGCTCGCGGTTGTCGAAATCCAGTATCGCTAATGCGCGCTCTCCCGCCCTGCGATGGATGAGGATTTTTTCTGATAGTTTTTTCTCCCGGTCTCCTCTGCGATACACTTAAGAAAATGGCGGGTTGCAGAGGGGCTTTATGAAACCGCAAATTGAAATTATTCATGGCGATATTACGACAGTGCACGTCGACGTTATCGTCAATGCGGCCAATCCATCCCTGATGGGGGGAGGCGGCGTGGACGGGGCTATCCACCGGGCTGCCGGACCGCAGCTGCTGGAAGCCTGTAAAACCGTGCGGCAACAGCAGGGCGAATGTCCTCCCGGTCACGCGGTGATTACGCTGGCGGGCAATCTGCCTGCGAGAGCGGTAATTCACGCGGTAGGGCCGGTCTGGCATGGCGGGGACCAGCACGAAGCGAGTATTCTGGAAGAGGCTTACCGGAACTGTCTGCGACTGGCCGCCGACAACGGTTATAAAACGATGGCGTTTCCGGCCATCAGCACCGGCGTGTATGGTTACCCTAAGGCCGCTGCCGCAACGATCGCCGTAGAAACCGTTTACCGCTATTTGTCGCTAAAACCGCTGCCAGAGAAGGTGATTTTTGTCTGTTTCGACGACGACACCACGCATCTTTATCAGCGGCTTCTGACTCAGCGCAGACAAGAGCTGGAGAGCTGATGCAAACGCGGCGCATCTGATGCGCCGCGTGATTTATGAGGCTTTTGCCTGCGGTTTTCCTGAAAAGAGGAAGCGCAGGAGCGGGATCCGCAGATGGATTTCGTAGAGTACGATTGCCACCCCTACAACAAACACCAGCCCGGTAAAGAAGCCCAGCGTGTTGGAGGCGATGTGCGGTGTGATGTAAGCCCCGAAGAAAAGCGTCAACGGGTGATGCACCAGATAAATAAACAGTGATGCATTAACGAAGTAGGTCACGCGGCTGGACTTAAAGTTCAGCAAGCGGTGGCCCAGTGCGAATACCACGTTCACCATCCACAGCCCCAGCAGCATAGTGATCACGCTTTCCGTTTCATACATCCAGGCGTCGCCGCTGCCGTAGCGCTGATTCAGCAGATAGGCCGCGAACGCGAGGGTGGCCCCCAGCGCGCACCACGGTGATGGGGTGACAAACAGCGATTTAAGCTTCGTATGAATAAAAGCCAGCGCGCCGATTAAAAAGAACGGAATGTAGAACAGGGACTGCATCACCACAAAATTAAATAACCCGTCGCTCAAAATCGGCGGATAGACGATAAGCAGCGTCCGTCGCACGGCGGCATAGGCAATCCCCAACAGCAAGAAGAGCACAGACAGTTTGCCCATCGTAACGTTGGCGAAGAAGGTGTCGGCTTTTGTACTCAGACGGTGGCGCAGGCGGCTGAAAATCAACAGGCTCACCGTTGTGAGCACCACCAGCACCAGCAGGAACCACAGGTGAGACACCAGCTCCCAGACCAGCGTATTGTACTTTTCATACAGCGTAAGGTTCGGCCAGTTCTCCGCTTTGCCTTTGACATATTGCAACATAATGAACTGAGGCAGCGTCAGCAGTGGAATTGCGGTCAGCATGGGGATCCCCACGCGCTCTACGCGCACTTTCCACCAGCGCTTGAGCGGGTATCGCAGAAACAGCATGTAAGAAAAATAGCCGGATATGACGAAGAATACCTGCATACGGAAGGCGTGAATAAAGTCATTAAACAGCGTCAGCCACCAGGAGGGCATCTGGCTATTCACATGCCAGGTGTGGCTTGAGTAAATCAGCGAAATGTGAAAGGGGATCCCCAGTAGCATCAGCCAGGCCCTGATCGAGTCGAGGAAATATTCACGTTCTGTTGGTGTTGTGCTCATATAACGTTGTGCATTCTCAGACTTTTCGTCTTATCCCTAAGACTCATAATGGTTACATTCGAAGCCAACCCTACACCAAGACCGACACCCTGTCTCCAGGATAAGCACGCAAAGTGAATAGCGGGTTCTTTCATTTGCTTATTCCATGAGCCAGCAGCTGAACAAAGCAGTGATAATGTTGTCGGATTGCCTGAGTTTCCATTAAAATGGATCGGATCGATATAAGCACACAAAGGGGGAAGTGCTTACTTATTATGAAACATAAACCACAGATGATGAAAATGCGTTGGTTGGGTGCTGCAGTGGTGTTATCACTGTATACCTCATCGGCACTGGCCTTTAACATCGACGATGTCGCAAAACAGGCAAAATCGATGGCAGGCAAGAGCTACGAAGCGCCGAAAAGTAACTTGCCCTCCGTTTTCCGCGACATGAAGTATGCGGACTATCAGCAGATCCAGTTCAATCACGACAAAGCGTACTGGAGCAATATTAAAACCCCGTTCAAGCTTGAATTTTATCATCAGGGTATGTACTTCGACACGCCTGTTGCCATCAATGAAGTGACGGCAACCGCGGTACGTAAGATCAAGTACAGCCCGGATTACTTCAATTTTGGCAATGTGCAACACGACAAAGATACGGTGAAAGACCTGGGCTTCGCAGGCTTTAAGGTGCTTTACCCGATCAACAGCAAAGATAAAAACGACGAAATCGTCAGCATGCTTGGAGCCAGCTATTTCCGCGTTATTGGCGCGGGGCAGGTGTACGGGCTTTCTGCGCGTGGTCTGGCTATTGATACCGCGCTGCCATCAGGTGAAGAGTTCCCGCGTTTCCGTGAGTTCTGGATTGAACGTCCAAAGCCAACGGATAAGCGTCTGACCATTTATGCGCTGCTGGATTCCCCGCGTGCAACCGGTGCCTATCGCTTTGTAATTATGCCGGGTCGTGACACGGTAGTTGACGTGCAGTCCAAGGTTTACCTGCGTGATAAAGTGGGCAAACTGGGCGTTGCGCCACTGACCAGTATGTTCCTGTTTGGGCCGAACCAGCCGTCACCGGCAACTAACTTCCGCCCGGAACTGCACGACTCCAACGGTCTGTCTATTCATGCCGGCAACGGTGAGTGGATCTGGCGTCCGCTGAATAACCCGAAACATCTGGCGGTTAGCAGCTTCGCAATGGAAAACCCGCAAGGTTTTGGCCTGCTGCAGCGTGGTCGTCAGTTCTCCCGCTTTGAAGATTTGGACGATCGCTATGACCAGCGACCAAGCGCCTGGGTCACGCCAAACGGTGACTGGGGTAAAGGCAAGGTCGAGTTGGTAGAGATTCCAACCAACGACGAAACCAACGATAACATCGTCGCTTACTGGACGCCGGATCAACTGCCGGAAGCCGGTAAAGAGATGAACTTCAAGTACACCATTACCTTCAGCCGCGACGAAGATAAGCTGCATGCGCCGGATAACGCGTATGTAATGCAGACTCGCCGCTCAACGGGTGATGTGAAGCAGTCTAATCTTATCCGTCAGCCTGACGGTACCGTGGCGTTTGTCGTGGACTTCACAGGCCAGGATATGAAGAAACTGTCGCCGGACACCGCCGTTGCCGCTCAGGCCAGCATCGGTGATAACGGTGAAATCGTTGAGAATACCGTGCGTTACAACCCGGTAACCAAAGGCTGGCGTCTGACCTTGCGCGTGAAAGTGAAAGATCCGAAACAGACCACTGAAATGCGTGCTGCGCTGGTCAGTAACGATCAGCCGCTGAGTGAAACCTGGAGCTATCAGCTACCTGCCAATGAATAATACATCTGAATATATTGATGCCATGCCGCTGACGGATATCGAAAAAGCGGCACTGCCAAAGAGCGACATCCGCGCGGTTCACACCGCGCTGGATGGTGAACATCATACGTTTTCCCGTGATGATGATACGCCGCTCGGGTCAGTCAAGGCGCGTCTGGAGCAGGCCTGGCCGGACTCGCTGGCGGAAGGGCAGTTGATTAAAGACGACGAAGGACGCGATCAGCTTCAGGCGATGCCGAAGGCTACGCGTTCCTCTATGTTCCCCGATCCATGGCGCACCAACCCGGTGGGTCGCTTCTGGGATCGCCTGCGCGGGCGTGATGTGACGCCGCGCTATCTGTCGCGCCTGACGAAAGAAGAGCAGGCGTCCGAACAGAAATGGCGTACCGTTGGGACAATCCGTCGCTATATCCTGCTGCTTCTGACGCTGGCGCAGACGGTCGTCGCGACCTGGTACATGAAAACTATCCTGCCTTACCAGGGCTGGGCGTTTATCAACCCGACGGACATGATGGGCCAGGATCTCTGGGTCTCCTTCATGCAGCTGTTGCCGTATATCCTGCAGAGCGGCATTCTCCTGCTGTTCGCGGTCCTCTTCTGCTGGGTCTCGGCCGGTTTCTGGACCGCGCTGATGGGCTTCCTGCAATTGCTCATGGGGCGTGACAAATACAGCATTTCGGCGTCAACGGTCGGGGATGAACCCCTTAATCCCGAGCACCGTACCGCGCTGATTATGCCTATCTGTAACGAAGACGTTGACCGCGTATTTGCGGGCCTGCGTGCGACCTGGGAGTCCGTGAAGGCGACAGGCAACGCGGAGCATTTCGACGTTTACATCCTGAGCGACAGCTACAACCCGGATATCTGCGTGGCGGAACAAAAAGCGTGGATGGAGCTGATTGCAGAAGTGCAGGGCGAAGGCCAGATCTTCTACCGTCGTCGCCGTCGTCGCGTGAAGCGTAAAAGCGGCAATATCGATGACTTCTGCCGTCGCTGGGGTAACCAGTACAGCTACATGGTGGTGCTGGATGCTGACTCCGTCATGAGCGGAGAGTGCCTGAGCGGTCTGGTGCGTCTGATGGAAGCCAACCCTAACGCCGGTATCATTCAGTCCTCGCCAAAAGCGTCCGGAATGGACACCCTTTATGCGCGCTGCCAGCAGTTCGCCACCCGTGTTTACGGGCCGCTGTTTACGGCCGGTCTGCACTTCTGGCAGCTGGGTGAGTCGCACTACTGGGGCCACAACGCCATTATCCGCGTGAAGCCGTTCATTGAACACTGTGCGCTGGCGCCGCTGCCGGGTGAGGGTTCGTTTGCCGGTTCTATTCTGTCGCATGACTTCGTAGAAGCGGCGTTGATGCGTCGTGCTGGCTGGGGCGTCTGGATTGCCTACGACCTGCCGGGATCCTACGAAGAGCTGCCGCCGAACCTGCTGGACGAGCTTAAGCGTGACCGCCGCTGGTGTCACGGTAACCTGATGAACTTCCGCCTGTTCCTGGTAAAAGGGATGCACCCGGTTCACCGCGCGGTGTTCCTGACGGGCGTGATGTCTTATCTCTCCGCACCGCTGTGGTTTATGTTCCTGGCGCTGTCGACTGCCTTACAGGTGGTTCATGCCCTGACGGAGCCGCAATACTTCCTGCAACCGCGGCAGCTGTTCCCGGTGTGGCCGCAGTGGCGTCCGGAGCTGGCGATTGCGCTGTTTGCCTCCACCATGGTGCTGCTGTTCCTGCCTAAGCTGCTCAGCATCATCCTGATCTGGTGCAAAGGCTCGAAAGAGTACGGCGGTTTCTTCCGCGTGACCCTTTCACTGCTGCTGGAAGTGCTGTTCTCGGTCCTGCTGGCGCCGGTACGTATGCTGTTCCACACCGTGTTTGTGGTCAGTGCGTTCCTGGGCTGGGAAGTGGTCTGGAACTCACCGCAGCGTGACGACGACTCCACGCCGTGGGGTGAAGCCTTTATGCGCCACGGTTCTCAGCTGCTGCTGGGTCTGGTGTGGGCTGCCGGGATGGCGTGGCTGGATCTGCGCTTCCTGTTCTGGCTGGCGCCGATTGTCTTCTCGCTGATCCTGTCGCCGTTTGTGTCCGTGATTTCCAGCCGTTCAACGGTGGGGTTGCGAACCAAACGCTGGAAGCTGTTCCTGATCCCGGAAGAGTATTCCCCGCCGCAGGTGCTGGTGGATACCGATCGTTACCTGGAACAGAACCGCAGTCGCTCGCTGGATGACGGCTTCATGCACGCCGTGTTTAACCCGTCATTCAACGCCCTGGCGACGGCAATGGCGACCGCGCGTCACCGCGCCAGCCAGGTGCTGGAGATTGCCCGCGATCGTCACGTTGAGCAGGCGCTTAACGAGACCCCGGAAAAACTCAACCGCGACCGTCGTCTGGTGCTGTTGAGCGACCCGGTGACAATGGCGCGTCTTCACTACCGCGTGTGGTCCGCTCCGGAGAAATACTCTTCGTGGGTGAACTACTATAAGGACGTGAAGCTGAATCCGCTCGCTCTGAAGGCGAAGTAAGCAGTTAAATAAGGCGAGTAAGCGAAGCTCCACCCGCCATATAAAATACCGGCTTAATCGCCGGTATTTTTTTAGAGGTTAAAGATGAGAATAATCATCGTCGTTATGGTGGCATGCCTGCTCAGCGGCTGCGGCAGTATCATCAGTCGCACCATCCCAGGGCAAGGCCACGGAAATCAGTATTACCCGGGCGTGAAATGGGATCTTCGTGATTCCGCGTGGCGCTACCTGACCGTGCTCGATCTACCGTTCTCGCTGATTTTCGACACGCTGTTGCTGCCGATAGATGCCAGCCACGGCCCTTACGAATAGCGTAAATTAACGCTCGTCCCACTCGTCGGCTGCGGTTTGACCTTCTTCCGTATCCAGCGGCGGCTCGAGCTGAAACTCACCCTCATCCCACTCGTGCAGGGTATTCTCTTCCAGCCATTCCTGCCGAAGTTCGATTTCGTCATAGTCGCCATCAAAGACGGCCTGCGCACCTTCACCACTTAATATCGGCAAACATTCCCCTTCTTCACCGTCATCGGCAAAGAATTCGGCCTGCCACATAATATCCCCATCCTGCAGAACGTATTTTTGGATATTAAGCTGTTGCACGTCAGCATCTTCTTCTTCAACGCCGGGGTTGTCGGCGAGGAACTCTTCACGAGCGGCATCAATAGCTTCTTCCAGCGTGGCGTACATGGTCATTGGTGTCTCCCTGTTTTCCAGAAGGTTTCAGGGAAAGAATAGCTGAATATAAGATTCTGCAAGTATGAATGCGAAAATAAGCTATCAGGCGTTCGTCTTATTCCGTCACGGGCCGCAGCGCGCGGGATAAACTGAACCATGAATAGATGGCATTGAACAACACGACGCCCGCCGTCACGATAAAGACGGCGCGAAAACCGAAGCTGGCGGAAATCCCGGCCCCGAGCAGCGGTCCGGTGACGTTACCGATGTCGCGGAATGACTGGTTATAGCTGAAAATACGCCCGGCAATCTGGTTCGTGGAGTTGTAGACCAGCAGGGTCTGTACGGCGGGCAGCAGCGCGCCGTCGGCGGCACCCAGCAAAAAACGCAGGACGCCCAGCTGCCATGGCGTTTGCACCATCGACATCGGGATAAGCAGCAGGACGGAAATCACCAGCGCGCAGATCAGAATTTTTTCCGGACCCACCCGGTCTCCCAGTTTCCCCAGCCTCGGGGCGCTCAGCAGCGCCGCCACGCCGGGTACGGAGGCAATCAGCCCGCTGATGAACGCAATATTGCTGACGTTACCCGCCAGGTCGCGAACGTACAGCGTCAGAATAGGGGCAATCGACCCGGTGGCTACCTGAATAATCAGGGTTGTCACGAACAGGCTCAGCACCAGTCTGGGATTTTTGAGCGAGGTCAGCACCTCTCTGGCGTGGAGCATCTCTTTTTTGGCGACAGGCGTGAAGTTTTCCCGGATACAGAGCAGGGTGACGATGAAGCACAGGAACAACACGCTGGCGGTGATAAAGAAGACCGGGCGCAGGCCGTAGTTATCCGCCAGTAATCCCCCGGCCAGCGGTCCAAGCAGAGCACCGCTCACGCCGCCGGTTGAGAGCGTGCCCAGCGCCCAGCCGCTTTTATGGCGGGGAATTTGCGTGGCAATCAGCGCATTCGCGTTGGGAATAAATCCCCCCAGCAGGCCCAGCAGCGCGCGCAGGATCAGAAACTGCCAGACGTTCTGCGCCACGCCCATCAGCGCCATGATAATGGCCATCCCCAGCGCCGAACGCAGCAGCATGATTTTACGTCCCTTGCGATCGGCAAGGCCGCCCCAGAAGGGCGAGGCCATCGCGGAAAAGAGAAATGTGATGCTGAATACCAGACCGGACCACATATTGAGCGCGCTGTGGCCCGTAACGCCTAGCTGTTCGACGTAGAGCGGCAGGAATGGCATAACCAGGCTAAAGGCCGCGCCGGTAAGAAAACAGCCAAGCCACGCAACCGCGAGGTTACGCTTCCAGTTTATGGGGGCATCTGAGGGTGACATAACTATCCGCATAATGAGGTGCAGAGCACCTGAAGCATAAAGTAATAAGCCTGCTAATTATGCGCCTGGGTTATGATTGCCGCAATGATGAGGAGCTTTTAAAGCTAAAACGGCATGCGGCCCTGAGGACCGCATGAGGATTAATAGCGGGACGGCGTGCCTTGTGGCCGCGTTTTAAAACGGCGGTGCAGCCACATGTACTGCTCGGGCGCCAGCATGATGCACTTCTCCACAACGCTGTTCATCCAGCGCGCGGTGGTTTCCGCATCGTCAAGCGGTGGCGCAAGCTCCGGCTCCAGCATCATCAGCTCGTAGCCTGAACCATCCGGCTTACGGCGAGGGACGAAAGGCACGATGGCGGCTTTGGACATCCGCGCCAGCATCCAGGTACCGGTCGTTGTGGCGGCCTCTTCAACGGCGAAGAAGGGAACAAATACGCTGGCCTGTGGGCCATAGTCGTGGTCGGGGGCATACCAGACCACTTCGCCGGATTTCAGCGCGCGGATCATCCCCTTCAGGTCCTTACGGTCGATCATGCTTTTGTTGGAGCGCATGCGGCCGTTGGTCTGGATTAAATCGATGACCGGGTTATCGTTAGGACGATAAACGCCAATGCCGGGCGCCTGCATGCCGAACATGCGCGCCCCGATTTCCAGCGTCAGGAAATGAACGCCGATCAGCAAAACGCCCGTCTGGTTGGCCTGAAGCGTATGCACAGGCTCCATGCCGGTTCCCGTTACCTCGCTCCAGCGGGCCATGCGTTTGTCCGGCCAGAACCACGCCATACCGGTTTCCATGAGCCCCATCCCGACGGATTCGAAATTCTTCGCGACCATATCGTGACGCTCTGGCTCGCTCATCTGCGGAAAACACAGCTCAAGATTGCGGTACGCGATTCTGGCGCGACGCTTCATAAACAGTTGCGCGAAGCGGCCCAGAAATTTACCCAACCGAAAAATAACAGGGTAGGGAAGCTGTACCAGAAGCCATAAAAAGCCGATGCCAAGCCAGGTCAACCAATAGCGGGGATGCAAAAGGGCGGCAGTAAATTTTGGTAACTGGGTCATGTCTTTCCTGTGTTCAAACGTCCTGTTTTGCTAGTGTCTCATTTTTTGAGACATAGCCAAAATATCTGCTTTCGAAGCGTACACGAATACAGCAATTGTTAAGCCTGATTAATCAGGGTGTGTGAAATGTAGCGTAAATTGTGGGGATGTAAATTGGTTTTGTTTGCTATATGATGCCGACCGATTTTTCATTCTCTCTAACGATTCCAGGACTGTACACCATGCCAGTGTTACACAACCGCGTGTCGAATGAGATGTTGAAAGCGCGTATGTTGGCTGAAACCGAACCGCGCACAACCATCTCTTTCTATAAATACTTCACGATCGACGATCCGCAGGCGACCCGCGATGCGCTTTATCAGGCGTTTACGGCCCTGAACGTCTTCGGCCGCGTCTACCTTGCCCGTGAAGGCATTAACGCGCAAATTAGCGTACCGGAAAGCAAAGTCAGCGCTTTCCGCGAGTGTCTTTATCAGTTCGATCCGGCCCTCGACGGCTTACGCCTGAACATTGCCCTGGACGATGACGGGAAATCCTTCTGGGTGCTACGTATGAAGGTGCGTGAACGCATCGTGGCGGACGGTATCGACGATCCTGCGTTTAACGCGGCGGATGTCGGTGAATATCTCAAGGCTGCGGAAGTGAATGCGATGCTGGACGATCCGGATGCCGTGTTCATTGATATGCGTAACCACTATGAATACGAAGTGGGGCATTTCGAGAACGCGATGGAAATCCCGGCCGATACCTTCCGCGAGCAGCTGCCCAAAGCGGTTGAGATGATGCAGGAACATAAAGATAAAAAGATCGTTATGTACTGTACCGGCGGTATCCGCTGTGAGAAAGCCAGCGCGTGGATGAAGCACAACGGCTTTAATAAGGTCTGGCATATTGAAGGCGGCATTATCGAGTACGCCCGCCGCGCCCGCGAGCAGGGTTTACCGGTACGCTTTATCGGGAAAAACTTTGTCTTTGACGAGCGTATGGGTGAGCGTATTTCTGAAGACGTTATCGCCCAGTGCCACCAGTGCGGCGCACCGTGCGATACCCACACCAACTGCAAAAACGACGGGTGTCATCTGCTGTTCATTCAGTGCCCGGCCTGTGCCGAGAAGTTTAACGGCTGCTGTAGCGAACTGTGCAGCGAAGAGAGCATCCTGCCGGAAGAAGAGCAGCGTCGCCGTCGCGCAGGACGTGAAAACGGCAACAAGATTTTTAATAAATCACGCGGCCGTCTGAATACCAAACTGGGTATCCCTGACCCGGAATGATAATAACGCCCGGCACGGCGAAAGCCTGCCGGGCGAATCTATTATGATTTCTGCTGTACGCCTTCAACGGAAATAATCAGCTCAACGTCCTGAGACGCCGGGCCTAAATCCGTTGTGATATTAAAATCTTTCAGGTGAATTTTACCCGCCGCTTCAAAACCTGCGCGTTTACCGCCCCACGGATCGTCACCCTGACCCAGTAATTTAGCATCCAGCGTGACCGGTTTTGTTACGCCGTTAAGCGTCAGGTTGCCGGTAATATTCAGCTTATCACCCTCTTTTTTCACTTCCGTGGAGGTGAAGGTAGCCTGCGGGTATTTCCCGACATTGAGGAATTCCCCACTGCGCAGATGTTTATCACGTTCAGCATGATTAGTATCCACGCTGTTGGTATTAATGGTTACGTTGACCTTATCGGCGGCAGGATTCTTCTCGTCAAAGGTGAATGTGCCGTCAAAATCTTTAAAGGTACCGTACAGCCAGCTGTATCCCAGGTGCTGAATACGGAAATTGACGAAAGCGTGCTGGCCCTCCTTATCAATTTTATAATCAGCCGCCACGGCGGAACCGGCGGTGAATAACAGAGAACCCAGGGCGATACCCAGCAGGTGTTTTTTCATTTTATGCTCCAGAGTCAACTGACGAGCGGCCAAGCATGCGCTTTAGCGTATCGTCTTTATCAATAAAATGGTGCTTGAGGGCGGCAAGCCCGTGCAGCACGGACAGGATCACGACGCTCCACGCAAGCCAGAGGTGAACGACCCCGGCGGTGTCAGCCTGAGCGCCCGCATCGCTGAGCGTTGCCGGGACGTCAAAAAGGCCAAAGACGCTAATCGGCTTACCGTCCGCCGTTGAGATAAGGTAGCCGCTGATCAGAATGGCGAAGAGCAGCGCATAGAGCGCGATATGCGCGGCAACGGCACTCAGGCGGGTCATTTTTCCGTGGGTCTTCGGCGCCGCGGGCGGCGGGGAAATATGTCGCCAGATCACGCGAAAAACCAGACCCAGCATCAGGAGAACGCCAATGCTTTTATGTAACTCCGGTGCCTGGTGATACCAGCCGTCGTAATAGCTGAGCGTGACCATCCAGAGTCCAAGGCCAAACATACCGTAGACGGCAATAGCAAATATCCAGTGCAAACCTATGGATATTATTCCGTAGCGCCGAGAGGTGTTACGCAGTTGCATCAGAATGTCCATTTTCGTATTAACCGAAGGGTAAAAATGAACGGGAAGATGTGACATTGCAACTGAAATAATTGTCTATTGATTTGTATTTTATTTATTTCAGCAATTTTGAAAGGAAAGGGCGAAGGTAATTCAATGCCTTCGTGCAAGAGGAGTTGAGAGTTTCAATAAAGCTAAATTAATGTCAATTATTGTCAGTCAGGGTTTTCAATAAAATACAACGTAAACAAAATCAATAATAGCCAGCAGCGCCCACAATAAGATATAGAGCATGAAATGCTCGCGAATATTATTCATCAGAAAGCTAACGATCCTGCGCATAATGCCCCGTAATGCAGTGTGAATAAAACGGGCCCCGGAACCTCCGGAGCCCGTGCGGATTATCTGTTAAAACGCGAGAGTGAGAAGGGCGTCAGATCAAACTGCGGCGCGATGCCCTGGCCAAACTGTGCGGCGATCTCGCCCAGCACGGAAGCGAACTTAAAGCCGTGGCCGCTCAGCCCGGTGATCAGCAGGACGTTGTCATGCCCTGGCAGGGTATCAATGATAAAGTCTTCATCCAGCGTGTTGTCGTAGGTACAGGCCGCGCCATACAGCAAGCCACCGACGCCCGGAAGGATAGTACGCAGGAACGAGAAGGCTTCCGAACCATCCTGTGGATAGGCGCCAAAAGGCTTACGCTCTTCAGGGGAGGCGATCGCCTGGCCACCGTTGTGTTTACCGATTTTCAGCGCGTCTTTCTCGGAAGGGAAACCGTAGAACTGATCGCCATTCGGCAATTCGCCGGTGAAGGCCGGGAATTTATTCTGCGCGCTGTAGCGACCATCCGACTGGAACCAGGAGAAGACCTTCCGCACCGGCTGGATTGGCAGTTCCGGCAGCAGGCGAGTGACCCAGGTTCCGGCGCTGACGAGCAGGCGGGACGCTGAATAGTCGCCGTCAAAAGTCGTTACCGTGACGCCATTCTCGTCATGGGTGATGGCCTCCACCGGACAGTTAAACAGCTGCGCACAGCCGGCCTTAGCGGCAAGATCGATCCAGGTTTTGATTGCCGTTTCACAATGCAGCACGCCGGAGTGGGCTTCAAAGAGGCCGATGTAATCGTCCGGGACGGTAATTTCAGGCCAGCGCGCGGTAATGCCCGTTGCGTCCAGCTTCTCAACATCCAGATTAAAGGCTTTTGCGCTGCGCTCGACGCCGGCGAGAAAATCAGAATGAGCAGGGCCAAGGTTGATGACGCCGGTACGCTCGAAAATACGCTCTTCGGTCTGTGTCGCCAGTTCATCCCACAGCGTCTGGGCGCGAAGCACCAGCGGCACATAGCGCTCGCCTTCTCCATACGCATGGCGCATGAGACGGGTATCGCCATGATGGCTGCCCTCCGAATGAGGAGGAAGGTGGGCATCGATCATCAGGACCTTCAGACCTGCCTGTGTTGCGTAATAACCGGCGGCGGAACCCACGGAGCCGCTACCAATAATGATTAAGTCGTATCTCATATGCATCTCATAAACTGATGTTTTGTTAGCAGAGTAATTAACAACGCGGGGTTAGACAAGGGAGAAATAAATAAGGCACCGCGTGGGTGCCTGTAGAGAGAAAAGTGGGCATAAGCTTAGTGCCGTTTATACTCATTTTCCTGATAGTCGCCAGATTCTATTTTTGCAATACCTGCCTCTAAAATAGAAATAAACTGACGGGCGACGTCTGTTGTTAGCCACAGCGTCTGTCCAACTTCCGCTTCTTCACGGTTGAGTTGATTCGGGGTCTGGTAGTGCAAACGCAGCATCAGCGCATCGTAGCTATCTACGGTACTGATATCCCAGCCAACCAGTGGATGGGTCTGGATCACTTCACTATTCTTTTCCATTATAACCCCCTTAATGCGTGTTAGAAGACAACGGCTCTGAGGTTCAATGCATGTTTTTCTGAAAGCATCTTCAGTATACCAAGTAATAAGGGTTCCAACGGGAAAAATAAACAGGTGGCAACACATTTTTCTGCTTTTTAGGATTGTTCGAACAATAAAACACCATCTCGTTCACGATTTTTAAAGAAGATGCCGAATTAATTTGAACTTGCAGGATTTTTAGACAAAAAAAGCCGGGGCGACCCGGCAAAAAAACACAATGAGGGAGCAGTGTTAATCTGTGATAAACCAGTCGTCTGCGCTTTCCCACGTTTCCTGCAGGATTTCGCTGATGCGATCTTTATCTTCTTTCGCAGCACCAATGACGGAGAGGTTGTTCGCCGCGGCGTAACGCACCGTTACGGCACCCGCGTTGTCGGGAAAGGTGTTGTTAATACGGCGGGATAATTCGCCTGCCAGTGCATCAAGCGCGCCGGCAGGCAGAACGGTTGTTTTGGCTATGGTGACTTCAATACGCATAAATGCCCCCTGTGTAATATACTGTTTATTTATACAGGTATATTATCGGTTTGACAACAAGGGGCATTGATTTTTTAACGTTTTACCGTCCAGTTAACGGTTTCGCCCGCCAGGAATGGGATCAGCGTGTCATCCGTCAGCGCAATGGACTCCTCAACGTGGCTCGCTTTACGCTCCAGTTCGATGAAGGTGTCGTTGACCGGCAGGCCGTAGAAGCGCGGGCCGTTAAGGGAGCAGAACGCTTCAAAATGTTCGAGCGCGTTCATCTCTTCAAAGACGGTCGCGTAGCTGGCCAGTGCCGTTGGGGCGTTGAAGCAGCCTGCACAGCCGCAGCTCGCCTCTTTGCGGTGGCGGGCGTGAGGTGCGGAATCGGTGCCGAGGAACGCGCGGGAGAACCCGCTGGCGACCAGCTCGCGCAGCGCCTGCTGGTGGATGTTGCGCTTGAGAATAGGCAGACAGTACAGGTGAGGACGCACCCCGCCCACCAGCATGTGGTTACGGTTAAACATCAGGTGCTGTGGCGTAATGGTCGCGGCGATAAGATCGTTGCCGTCGCGTACATACTCTGCCGCGTCTTTGGTGGTGATATGCTCAAAGACCACTTTAAGCGCGGGCAGGCGCTGGCGCAGAGGCTCCATTACGGTCTCGATAAAGCGGGCTTCACGGTCGAAGATGTCAATCTCGGCATGCGTGACTTCACCATGGACCAGTAGCGGCATGCCCAGTTTCTGCATGCGTTCCAGAACCGGCATGATGGCATCAATACTGGTGACGCCGTGGCTGGAGTTGGTGGTGGCATTTGCCGGGTAGAGTTTCGCCGCCGTAAATACGCCTTCGTTAAACCCGCGCTCCACTTCGTTCGGATCCAGCGAGTCGGTAAGATAGCAGGTCATCAACGGGGTAAAATCGTGTCCCGCAGGAACGGCATCCAGGATGCGCTGGCGATAGGCCATCGCGGCATCGACGGTGGTGACTGGTGGAACCAGGTTAGGCATGACAATCGCGCGGCCATAAATTTCGCTGGTATAAGGCACGACGGTTTTCAGCATATCGCCATCACGCAGATGGATATGCCAGTCGTCAGGGCGGCGGATTTTAAGAACCTGGGGTTGTGCAGTCATGGAAGCTCCGGCTTGTCAGGAATCAGTCATAAGGATGGCTGTTTTTGCCGGACACAAATCATAAGCGGAAACGTTTTCGTTTGCACACTTTTCCGTAAAAAAAAGGGCGCCGCAGCGCCCTTCAGGTTAATCGGTGAAAGGAATGATAATTTCACCCGGTTTCACCTCAATGCCTTTTGCATATTTTTTCGCCAGAGCTTCACCCTTGCTTTTGTCTTCGCTTAAGACGTACGCGGGCTGCTGGTTAAAGTAATTTCGCAGCGACTGGTTCAGATAGGGCATCAGGGTTTGCAGAACCGGTGCCATCTTGTCCGGCGACACCTGCGCATCGACGACTTCCATCTCCTGCAGGAAAATTGCCCCTTTCTCTTTGTTGAAAACGGGCAGGGCCTTCAGCTTGAGCTTGATGTTGGCCTTCTGATTGCCAAAGAGGGATGACATATCGAGATCCGCATCACCGGCCAGGGTAACTTTGTTTGGCTCTTCACGTCCGATCTGGCTGGTCAGGTTCGTCAGGACGATATGCGCGTCCGCCAGTCCTGGCACGCCAATGTCTTTAGAGAAATTGTTATGTTTTTCCAGCGCCTGATTAATTTCCTGTTCACTGACGGTATATTGCGTGAGCTGGTTACAGCCAACCAGCAGGCCGCTGACTACTAATGCCGCGGCAAAGACAATTTTCTTCATAGTGTTCCTCAACGAAAAATCGGCGCTTCTGTCCTGTTACGCCAGTATGTCAGTGTGAATTGGCAGAAACCAGCAGAAAAAACTGAGAAGTGGGGCGGGAGGGACTCCCGCCCGAGGGAAAGGCTACGCGCCAGGCTCGAGCATACCGCTCGCGCTGCGTTTCGGGCTGAACTGCCACCACAGAGCAAGGAGCGTCATAAAACCCACCGCGCCGAGCATCATCCACGGGAGTTCGGGCTGGTTAAACGCTTTGCCGGCATCAAACAACCAGCCGCCACCCGCGTAACCTAATGCGCCGCCAAGCGCCAGCCCCAGCCGGCTGAACCCCATATAGCTGCCGCGCGCACGCGCATCCGCAAGCGAGGCGCTCAGCGTTTCACGGGCAGGTTCGGCGATGATCGAGCCAATATAGAACGTGCAAATCAGCGTAAACAGCTGCTGGAGAGAGTTCACCAGGCCGATCGGCATCATGCTCAGCGTCATCAGGAACAGACCGGCCATCAGGCGATGCTCCAGACGAAAACGCCGTTCGCTCCAGCGGGCAATCGGATAAAGCAGCGTTAACGACAGGCAGGCTTCGATGGCGTACATCCATTTAACGGCTGCAGGGGTCCCCGCGATGTCGTTAACCATGATCGGCAGCATCAGCATGACCTGCACAGCCAGCATGTAGTATCCCGTCAGGGTCAACACATAGGTGACAAAACGCCTGTCGCGCAGGACGCGGCCAAGCCCTTCCCGGACCGGCGCTTTGACCGTCGACAGTTTCCAGGCGGGCAGGAACAGGCCATTGAACAGCGCGCACAGAATAAAGAGCACCGCCCCAGCGGCGCAGACCAGACGGAAGTCATACTGCAGCAGCCAGCTTCCCAACAGGGCGCCGATAACCGCCCCTGCACTGTCCTGCATCATCAGAATCGAGAAGAAACGGCCGCGGTGCTGGGGGCGAATAAGCTTTACCACTAGCGCGGTGCGTGGCGGATCGAACAGCGTGCCGCCGATACCGGAGAGGAAACAGGAGAACCAGAGCAGCCAGGGCTCCTGGGCGACCGCCATCGTGGCAAAGCCTGCCGCGCGCAGCAGCATACCGGTAACGATCATCGGTTTAGCGCCGAAGCGGTCAGCGATGGCCCCGCCAAAGACGCCCAGGCCCTGCTGGACAAACTGGCGTAGCCCCAGGGCAATGCCAACCATTAATGCCGCCCAGCCCATCTGATCGACAAAGCGGATCGATATCAGCGGAAAAACGACAAAAAAGCCGAGCACGACCAGCATGTTATCGACGAGCAGGAAATATTTACCCAGGCTCCTGGCCTGTGATACGCGGGACATTTTCCCTCCAGGGAAAATAAGAAGGTGAGCACGCTAACATTCTGCGGTGTCGCCGCGTTTTTTCCCACCCCCGGGGGTGACAATATTTTTTTATCAAAAGGGTGCTTTGATAGAGAGTTCTCATCGAAAAATGTGAAAAGAGGTGAAAATGGTATGTCACTGTTTTCACAGACGGCGCAGGCGCAGGTATAGTAAAGCTAATGGGTCAGCAGAAGTGACGGGAAGGAGTGGTATCGATGTTTGGCTATCGCAGCAATGTGCCAAAAGTGCGTCTGACAACGGACAGGCTGGTCGTTCGTCTGGTGCATGAGCGTGATGCCTGGCGTCTGGCGGATTATTACGCCGAGAATCGCCAGTTTTTAAAACCCTGGGAACCCGTTCGGGATGAGAGCCATTGTTACCCTTCCGGCTGGCAGGCGCGCCTCAGCATGATTACGGAATTTCACAAGCAGGGCAGCGCGTTCTATTTTGCGCTGCTGGATCCCGAAGAGAAAGAGATTATCGGGATCGCTAATTTTTCAAACGTGGTGCGCGGGTCGTTTCACGCCTGCTACCTTGGCTACTCCATCGGCCAGAAATGGCAGGGGCAGGGGCTGATGTACGAGGCGTTAACGGTGGCGATCCGCTATATGCAACGCACGCAGCATATCCATCGCATCATGGCGAACTATATGCCGCATAATCAGCGCAGCGGCAATTTGCTGGCCCGCTTAGGGTTCGAGAAAGAGGGTTACGCCAAAGACTATCTGCTGATAGACGGAGAGTGGCGCGACCACGTTCTGACGGCGTTAACCACCCGGGACTGGACCGCAGGTCGTTAAGGAGAAAAGATGAAGTATCAGCTAAACGGTACAGAAGCGCGCGTGATTGGGTGCTTACTCGAAAAGCAGGTTACCACGCCGGAGCAGTATCCGCTCTCCGTCAACGCCGTGACCATGGCCTGCAACCAGAAGACCAACCGCGAGCCGGTGATGAACCTCAGCGAGCATGAGGTTCAGGACGTGCTGGATGCGCTGGTAAAACGCCACTACCTGCGCACCGTCAGCGGCTTCGGCAACCGCGTGACCAAATACGAACAGCGCTTCTGTAACTCCGAATTCGGCGACCTGAAGCTGAGCAGTGCGGAAGTGGCGGTCATCACCACGCTGTTGCTGCGCGGGGCGCAGACGCCGGGAGAGCTGCGCACGCGCGCTTCCCGTATGCATGAGTTCAGCGATATGCAGGAAGTTGAGCAGACCCTGGAAGGGCTGGCCTCACGTGAAGACGGCCCATACGTGGTGCGACTGGCGCGCGAGCCGGGCAAACGTGAAAGCCGCTATATGCATCTGTTCAGCGGCGACGTCGATGTCGCTACCGCTACCGTGGAGAGCGACGCGGGATCCTCAGCAAGTAATGACACTCTTGCCGCGCGCGTAGAAGCGCTGGAAGACGAGGTCGCCGGGCTGAAACAGCGCCTGGATGCGTTGCTGGCACATCTGGGAGACTGACGGTGAAAAAATTACGCGTAGGCGTGGTGGGGCTCGGCGGCATCGCGCAAAAAGCCTGGCTGCCTGTTTTAGGTGCAGCAACGGACTGGACCCTGCAAGGGGCATGGTCACCCACTCGAGAAAAGGCAGAACGTATCTGCGAAACCTGGCGCATTCCGTATGCTGCCTCCCTGCAGGATCTGGCCCGCGAGTGTGATGCGGTCTTTGTGCATACCTCAACGGCAACCCACTATCAGGTGGTAAGCGAGCTGCTCAATGCGGGGGTTCACGTCTGCGTGGATAAGCCGCTGGCGGAAAATGTTCAGGATGCCGAACGGCTGATTGAGCTGGCCGCGCGCAAAAAACTGACGCTGATGGTGGGTTTCAACCGCCGCTTTGCGCCGCTTTACCAGCAGCTGAAGGCGCAGTCGGACACGCTCGCCTCGCTGCGGATGGATAAGCACCGCACCGACAGCATTGGGCCAAACGATCTGCGCTTCACCCTTCTGGATGATTATCTGCACGTTGTGGATACGGCGCTGTGGCTGAGCAACGGCCATGCGCAGCTGAAGAGCGGTACCCTGTTAACGAATGACCAGGGGCAGATGGTCTACGCGGAGCACCACTTTGCCGTTGAGCATCTTCAGATTACCACCAGCATGCACCGTCGTGCGGGAAGTCAGCGTGAATCCGTGCAGGCGGTGACCGAGGGCGCGCTGTACGACATTACGGACATGCGCGAGTGGCGGGAAGAGAAGGGCAACGGCGTGGTGACGCTCCCGGCGCCAGGCTGGCAGAGCACCCTCGAGCAGCGCGGTTTCGCAGGATGCGCCCGTCACTTTATCACCTGCGTGCAAAATCAGACGGTTCCTGAAACGTCCGGCGAGCAGGCCATTATGGCGCAGCGCATTGTGGAAAGGCTCTGGCGCGATGCCATGAGCGAATAACTCGCTGTAACATCTGCGGATAGTAATTCGTTGAAATCCGGTTAGACTAAGCGCCGCTTGTTGGCTTTGCCGGGTGGCGCTTACGCTAACCCGGTCTACAAATCCGTATGGTTCTGGAAATTCACGTTAATGAACTTATTAAAATCGCTGGCGGCCGTCAGCTCGATGACCATGTTTTCCCGCGTGCTGGGTTTTGCGCGCGACGCCATTGTGGCAAGGGTATTTGGTGCAGGGATGGCCACGGACGCCTTTTTCGTCGCGTTCAAATTGCCGAACCTGCTGCGTCGTATTTTTGCTGAAGGGGCGTTTTCCCAGGCATTCGTGCCTATACTCGCGGAATATAAAAGCAAGCAGGGTGAAGACGCGACGCGCGTCTTTGTTTCTTATGTCTCCGGGCTGCTGACGCTGGCTTTGGCGGTGGTGACCGTTCTCGGGATGCTGGCCGCGCCGTGGGTGATTATGGTGACCGCGCCCGGTTTTGCCGATACGGCTGACAAATTTGCGCTGACCTCGCAGCTGCTGCGCATTACTTTCCCCTATATTCTGCTCATCTCGCTGGCCTCGCTGGTGGGGGCGATCCTGAACACCTGGAACCGCTTCTCTGTCCCGGCGTTTGCGCCAACGTTTCTCAACGTCAGCATGATCGGTTTTGCCCTGTTCGCCGCGCCGCACTTCAACCCGCCGGTGCTGGCGCTGGCCTGGGCGGTTACCGTCGGCGGCGTGCTGCAGCTGGCGTACCAGCTGCCGCATCTGAAAAAAATCGGCATGCTGGTGCTGCCGCGCATCAATCTTAAAGATGCCGGGGCGATGCGCGTGATCAAGCAGATGGGGCCCGCCATTCTCGGCGTCTCCGTCAGCCAGATCTCGCTTATCATCAACACCATCTTTGCCTCTTTCCTCGTGTCCGGCTCGGTATCCTGGATGTACTACGCCGACCGTCTGATGGAGTTCCCGTCCGGGGTGCTGGGTGTGGCGCTGGGGACCATCCTGCTGCCGTCGCTGTCGAAAAGTTTTGCCAGCGGAAACCATGATGAATATTGCCGCCTGATGGACTGGGGTTTACGTCTCTGCTTCCTGCTGGCCCTGCCAAGCGCGGTAGCGCTGGGTATTCTGGCCAAACCGCTGACGGTGTCGCTCTTTCAGTACGGGAAATTCACCGCCTTTGATGCCGCCATGACCCAGCGCGCGCTGATTGCCTACTCGGTCGGCTTGATGGGGCTGATCGTCGTCAAGGTGCTGGCGCCCGGGTTCTACTCGCGTCAGGACATCAAAACGCCGGTGAAAATTGCCATCGTGACGCTGATTATGACCCAGCTGATGAACCTGGCGTTTATTGGTCCGCTGAAGCATGCCGGCCTGTCGCTGTCTATTGGTCTGGCGGCCTGTCTGAATGCCGGGCTGTTGTACTGGCAGCTGCGCAAGCAGGATATTTTCACGCCGCAGCCGGGGTGGGGAAGTTTCCTGGCACGTCTGATCGTTGCGGTACTGGTGATGTCAGCCGCGCTGCTCGGCATGATGTACGTGATGCCGGAGTGGTCCGTCGGCACCATGCCTTATCGTCTGATGCGGCTGATGGCCGTGGTAGGCGTCGGGGTGGTGGCTTACTTTGCCACGCTCGCGGTGTTGGGATTCAAAGTGAAAGAGTTTGCCCGCCGTACGGCATAAACGCCAAAAGGGGAGTTCACCTTATGGTGCTCCCCGCTGCATGATTTGTCGCACAGGCGTCAAATCGAAATCTTTTTAACTCCCGCAATACGTGCAGTCGCTGTTTGACCATCCGCACCGTACAGTCCGGTTTCTTTATGCGGTTTCAATACCTCAAGCGCCTGCTGATTACGTTCAATCTGACCTTCCAGTAGCCAGCCGTTGTGCTGGTTAAGGTCGCGCAGGTGCTGGGTTTTTTCGGTAATGGTTTGCCAGCGCTCAATAATATCGTCATTGGCGCTACGCTTAGGATCCTGCTCAGCGCGGCGCTGCTGCTCCAGATAATCCAGCGTCGCCAGTAGCGAACTCTTATCTTCAGTAATACGCTGCAGCGCGCTGCCGTTGATGTGACCGGAAGAGAGATGCTGCTGTTCAGCGTCCATTACCGTTTTCAGGTCGTTAAGAACAACCGTCATTTGATCCAGTATTTCTGACAGTCGACTCATACGGTTAGTTACTCTGTAAGAAACTCTGTGCTTCCTGAATCAGGGCGTCAGCGATTTTGCTGGTGTCCATTTTCAGCTCACCGTTACGAATAGCCGTTTTCAGCGCTTCAACACGTTCCATATTGATATCGTTGCTGCCTGGCTGCATCAGTTTTGCCTGTGCGTCGCTCAGGGTCACGCTGGTGCTGTTGGACGTTGACGGTTTTTCCAGACGCGTTTTCTGCGCAGGAGCGTCATTCGTTTCGCGAGGTTGTACAGCGCTTACCGGCTTCAGGGCTGATGTACGATCAATGCTCATAGTGTTGTCCTCATCGAGGGTTCGCGGCGTTTGCGCCTGACATCATCATTAGTGGAATATTTATCGGCACGCGCCGCGAAATCTTTAAAAAGATTATAGGTTAATCAGAATATTCCCATCAGAATCGACGGTTCCGCTCACCACCTGGCCTGAGGACATTCTGACGCGGGCGTTTTGCGCCACCGCGGCATTGTTTAACGCTTTCCCTTCACTGTTGATGCTAAAGCCATCTCCGTTGGCCACCACCATCACCTGTTGACCTGCTTTTACCCGCCATGACTGACGCAGCATTGAGAGCTGTATCGGCTGGCCGGGTGCGACATCGCGCAGGCTGACGGCGTCCTGTGCCTGGTTCATTTCCAGCATGGTGCGTGGAGGCAGCTGGTCCAGACGGCCGCGCTTTAACGTCACGCTGTTCGTCTGCAGCACGCTGCCGCGCGCAATGGGCACGGCGGCGACAACATAATTGCCCGTCGCCTGAACTGCAACCTGTAAATAGCGTTTTTCGTTCGCGCAGCGTGCCAGCACGTTCACATTTCCCCACAGCCGGGTGGTTCCCGTCACGCTGAATGACGGTTGGTCACAGGTCGGGTACAGATTCGGTGGGGTGCGCACGGTAACGTTAACCTCATCGCTAAAGCCCGCCAGCTTTTCAGCAAAAAAAGCCGTCAGCCGATCCTGTAAGCCTTCAGCCTGCACCAGAGGGCTAAACAGCAAGAAAGTTGCCACCAGGCCACGTTTTAACGTTTGCATCGCAAGTTCCACCGTTTCCAGAGTTGAATGAATTCTACCTGCAGTGGTTTTGCATCAACGCAATAAATAGCGACGCATTTTGCGCTTATTCCGTCGATAGGGGAGACCGGGTGAGATTTAAGCTGTGAACTGAAATTTTGCCATCAGCGGAGGAGACATGCTCGATAAACTCGACGCCGCGTTACGTTTTCAGCAGGAAGCGCTCAATTTACGCGCCCAGCGGCAGGAGATTTTAGCCGCCAACATCGCTAACGCCGATACCCCAGGGTTTCAGGCGCGCGATATTGATTTTTCCAGTGAACTCAAAAAGGTGATGGAGCGTGGACGTGCCGAAGGAACGGGTGTTGCACTTGCCATGACATCCTCTCGCCATATTCCTGCTCAGGCGATGACCGCGCCAGCGACCGATTTACTTTACCGCATTCCCGATCAGCCCTCACTCGACGGTAACACCGTGGATATGGACCGGGAGCGTACCCAGTTTGCCGATAACAGTCTGAAATACCAGACGGGCCTGACCGTACTCGGCGGACAAATCAAAGGCATGATGAACGTCCTGCAGGGGGGGAACTGATAGATGGCCTTGTTGAATATTTTTGATATTGCCGGTTCGGCGTTAACCGCGCAGTCCAAACGCCTGAACGTGGCTGCCAGTAACCTGGCGAACGCCGACAGCGTAACCGGACCAGACGGCCAGCCTTATCGCGCCAAACAGGTTGTCTTTCAGGTCGATGCTGCGCCGGGCGCGGCGACGGGCGGCGTGAAGGTGTCTGATGTGGTAGAGAGCCAGGCGCCGGACAGACTGGTGTATGAGCCGGGTAACCCGCTCGCGGATGCCAGCGGATACGTGAAAATGCCAAACGTGGATGTGGTGGGTGAGATGGTGAACTCCATGTCGGCTTCCCGCAGCTACCAGGCCAACGTTGAAGTGCTGAATACCGTGAAGAGCATGATGCTCAAAACGCTCACTCTCGGCCAGTAAAGGAGACATGCATGTCCATCGCCGTAAATGTGAATGATCCTACGAACTCGGGTGTTAATAACACGAAGAGTACGACGGGTTCTAACTCCCTCACCGGGAGCAATGCCTCCGATCTTCAGGGCAGCTTTCTGACGCTGCTGGTGGCGCAGCTTAAGAACCAGGATCCCACCAACCCAATGCAGAACAACGAACTGACCACGCAGCTTGCGCAGATCAGCACCGTGAGCGGCATTGAGAAACTCAACACCACCCTCGGCTCCGTCTCCGGGCAGATCAACAGTGCCCAGTCTCTGCAGGCGGCAAGCCTGATTGGCCACGGGGTGATGATCCCGGGAACCACGATTCTGGCGGGCACCAGCACCACTGAAGGCAACAGCACAACGACCACCACGCCGTTTGGCGTTGAGCTCCAGCAGGCGGCTGAGAAGGTCACTGCAACGATCATGGATGCCAATAACGTGGTGGTTCGCACCATTGATATCGGTGAGCTGAAGGCGGGCGTTCACACCTTTACGTGGGATGGCAGCCTGACCGACGGCACTAAAGCACCAAACGGTTCTTACAAAGTAGCGATCAGCGCCAGCAACGGGACGACCCAGCTGGTGGCGCAGCCGCTGCAGTTCGCGCTGGTCCAGGGCGTGATTAAAGGAAGCGACGGCAACAAACTGGATTTGGGAACCTCTGGTTCCACCACACTCGACGAAGTTCGGCAGATTATCTAAGCCTTAACACTTATCAGGAGTAAGTCATGGCCTTTTCTCAAGCGGTCAGCGGCCTGAATGCTGCGGCCACCAACCTGGACGTCATTGGCAACAACATCGCCAACTCCGCGACCTATGGTTTTAAATCCGGTTCTGCTTCATTTGCGGACATGTTTGCCGGTTCCAAAGTCGGCCTGGGCGTGAAAGTTGCGGGCATCACTCAGGACTTTACCGACGGTACCACCACCAACACCGGTCGTGGTCTGGACGTTGCTATCAGCCAGAACGGTTTCTTCCGTATGGTCGATTCCAACGGTTCTGTGTTCTACAGCCGTAACGGCCAGTTCAAGCTGGACGAAAACCGTACGCTGATTAACATGCAGGGCATGCAGCTGACGGGCTACCCGGTAGCTGGAACGCCTCCAACCGTTCAGACCGGTGCGAACCCTCAGGCGATTACTATCCCGAATACCCTGATGGCGGCGAAATCAACCACCACCGCGACGCAGCAGATCAACCTGAACTCAACCGATCCTGTTCAAACTGCCCCGTTCGATGCGACCAACCCGGATACCTATAACAAAAAAGGGACCGTGACCGTATTCGACAGCCAGGGTAACGCCCACAACATGTACGTCTACTACGTGAAGACGGCCAACAATAAATGGGATCTTTACACTCAGGACGGCAGCGTTGCGGGTTCTACTGCAGCGAAAGCGGCGCAGATGAACTTTGATGCGAACGGTAACCTGGCGGGTGTCTACAACTACGACGCTGCGGGTGTACTGAGCGCAACGCCAAACGCCACGCCGGCCATTAACATCACCACGGGTTCTGTCAGCGGTGCGACGGCGGCGACCTTCTCCCTGAGCTTCCAGAACTCCATGCAGCAGAACACCGGTGCAAACAGCGTTGTGGCAACCAATCAGAACGGCTACAAGCCTGGCGACCTGGTGAGCTACCAGATCAACGACGATGGCACCGTGGTGGGAAGCTACTCTAACGAACAGTCTCAGGTTCTGGGCCAGATCGTGTTGGCAAACTTCGCGAACAACGAAGGCCTGAAATCTGAAGGCGACAACGTCTGGTCTGCCACTCAGTCCTCCGGCGTGGCGCTGCTGGGTACCGCAGGCACCGGTAACTTCGGCAAGCTGACTAACGGCGCGCTGGAAGCTTCCAACGTGGATATGAGTAAAGAACTGGTGAACATGATCGTCGCGCAGCGTAACTATCAGTCGAACGCGCAGACCATCAAAACCCAGGACCAGATCCTCAACACGCTGGTTAACCTGCGTTAAGCGGCTAACAGGAAAGCGCAATGGATCACGCAATATATACCGCGATGGGCGCGGCAAGTCAGACGCTCAATCAGCAGGCCGTTACCGCCAGCAACCTGGCAAACGCCTCTACGCCGGGCTTTCGCGCGCAGCTTAATGCGCTGCGCGCGGTGCCGGTTGAAGGGCTGTCCCTGCCGACCCGTACGCTGGTGACGGCATCAACCCCTGGCGCAGATATGACGCCTGGGCAGATGGACTACACCTCGCGCCCGCTGGACGTTGCCCTGCAGCAGGACGGCTGGCTGGCGGTGCAAACGGCCGACGGCAGCGAAGGCTATACCCGTAACGGCAATATCCAGGTGAGCGCGACGGGCCAGCTGACGATTCAGGGTCATCCGGTAATGGGGGAAGCGGGTCCGCTGACCGTGCCGGAAGGCTCTGAGCTGACTATCGCCGCGGACGGTACCATTTCGGCGCTGAACCCGGGCGACCCGGCCAATACCGTTGCGCCCGTCGGACGTCTGAAGCTGGTGAAAGCGGAAGCCAAAGACGTGCAGCGCGGCGACGACGGCATGTTCCGTCTGACCCAGGCGGCGCAGGCGACGCGTGGCGCCACGTTACAGGCCGATCCGAGCATCCGCGTGATGTCCGGCGTTCTGGAAGGCAGCAACGTCAAGCCGGTCGAAGCCATGACCGACATGATTGCCAGCGCCCGTCGTTTTGAAATGCAGATGAAGATCATCAGCAGCGTGGATGAAAACGCGGGCAAGGCTAACCAACTTCTGGCTATGAGTTAACAGGACTCCTTATGATCAGTTCTTTATGGATCGCGAAAACTGGCCTGGACGCCCAGCAAACCAATATGGACGTGATTGCCAACAACCTGGCAAACGTGAGCACCAATGGTTTCAAGCGTCAGCGTGCCGTTTTCGAAGATTTGCTTTATCAAACTATCCGTCAGCCGGGCGCGCAGTCTTCTGAACAGACGACGCTGCCGTCGGGCCTGCAGATCGGTACCGGTGTTCGTCCGGTGGCCACCGAGCGTCTGCACAGCCAGGGCAACCTGTCTCAGACCAACAACAGTAAAGACGTGGCAATCAAAGGCCAGGGCTTCTTCCAGGTGCAACTGCCTGACGGGACCTCTGCCTATACCCGCGACGGTTCGTTCCAGGTCGATCAGAACGGCCAGCTGGTGACGGCGGGTGGTTTCCAGGTTCAGCCTGCGATTACTATCCCGGCGAATGCCCTGAGCATCACCATCGGACGTGACGGTGTGGTCAGCGTGACCCAGCAGGGACAGGCCGCGCCGGTTCAGGTCGGGCAGCTCAACCTGACCACCTTCATGAACGATACCGGTCTGGAAAGCATTGGTGAGAACCTCTACACCGAAACGCAATCCTCCGGTACGCCGAATGAGAGCACCCCGGGCCTGAACGGCGCGGGTCTGCTGTACCAGGGTTATGTTGAAACGTCCAACGTGAACGTGGCGGAAGAGCTGGTGAATATGATCCAGGTCCAGCGCGCGTATGAAATTAACAGTAAAGCAGTGTCGACGACCGACCAGATGCTGCAGAAACTGACGCAACTCTAAGGTGTAGCCCGGTGCGGTAAACGCCGCACCGGCTCCCTGTTTTCGAAGATGAAGGCAATGCAAAAAAACGCGGCGTTTCGTTATCCGATACTGACTGTTCTGGCTGTCACCCTCAGCGGGTGTGCTTTGATCCCGTCTAAACCATTGGTCCAGGGTGCGACGACTGCCCAACCCGTTCCTGGCCCCGCGCCAGTGGTAAACGGCTCCATTTTCCAGACCGCGCAGCCGATTAATTACGGCTATCAGCCGCTGTTTGAAGATCGCCGCCCGCGTAACGTCGGCGATACATTGACCATTGTGCTGCAGGAAAACGTCAGCGCGAGCAAGAGCTCGTCGGCGAACGCCAGCCGCGATGGCAAAACCAATTTTGGCTTCGATACCGTGCCACGCTATCTCGAAGGGCTGTTCGGCAACGCGCGTGCTGATGTGAACGCGTCCGGCGGCAATACCTTTAACGGCAAAGGCGGCGCGAACGCCAGCAACACCTTCAGCGGTACGCTGACGGTCACGGTTGACCAGGTACTGGTTAACGGCAACTTGCACGTTGTGGGTGAAAAACAGATCGCCATCAACCAGGGCACTGAATTCATTCGCTTCTCGGGCGTGGTTAACCCTCGCACCATCAGCGGCACCAACACCGTTCCGTCCACCCAGGTGGCGGATGCGCGCATTGAGTACGTCGGTAACGGCTATATCAATGAAGCGCAAAATATGGGTTGGCTGCAGCGCTTCTTCCTTAATTTATCGCCGATGTAAGCGAGGTGACCCATGTTTAAATCGATCTTCGCCGTGGCGCTCGCGCTGGTGGCAACATTTGCCCAGGCTGACCGTATTCGCGACCTCACCAGCGTTCAGGGCGTTCGTGAAAACTCCCTGATTGGCTATGGCCTGGTGGTCGGTCTGGATGGTACCGGTGACCAGACGACCCAGACGCCGTTCACCACCCAAAGCCTGAACAACATGCTTTCCCAGCTCGGCATTACCGTGCCGGCGGGAACCAACATGCAGCTGAAAAACGTGGCCGCGGTAATGGTCACTGCGTCCTACCCGGCGTTTGCGCGTCAGGGGCAGACCATTGATGTGGTGGTCTCCTCAATGGGTAACGCCAAAAGCCTGCGCGGCGGTACGCTGCTGATGACTCCGCTGAAAGGCGTTGACAGCCAGGTCTATGCGCTGGCGCAGGGGAACATTCTGGTTGGCGGTGCGGGGGCATCCGCAGGCGGAAGCAGCGTGCAGGTGAACCAGCTGAACGGTGGACGTATCACCAACGGTGCGATCATTGAGCGTGAACTGCCGACCCAGTTTGGCGCGGGCAACACCATCAACCTGCAGCTTAATAATGAAGACTTCACCATGGCGCAGCAAATTGCCGATACCATCAACCGCAGCCGCGGCTACGGTAATGCAACGGCACTCGACGCGCGCACCGTGCAGATCCGCACCTCCACCGGCAGCAGCAACCAGGTGCGCATGCTGGCGGATATCCAGAATATGGAAGTGAACGTTCCGGTCCAGGATGCGAAAGTGATCATCAACTCCCGTACCGGCTCGGTGGTGATGAACCGGGAAGTGTCGCTGGACAGCTGTGCCGTGGCGCAGGGTAACCTTTCCGTGACGGTAAACCGTTCCGCGAACGTGAGCCAGCCGAATACGCCATTTGGTGGCGGTCAGACGGTGGTGACGCCGCAAACGCAGATTGATATGCGTCAGAGCGGCGGGTCGCTGCAGAGCGTTCGCTCCAGCGCCAACCTGAACAGCGTGGTGCGCGCCCTGAACGCCCTGGGCGCAACGCCGATGGATCTGATGTCCATTCTGCAATCCATGCAAAGCGCGGGCTGCCTGCGCGCCAAACTGGAAATCATCTAATGCTGACCGATAGCAAACTGTTGACCAGTGCAGCCTGGGACGCCCAGTCGCTCAACGAACTGAAAACCAAAGCAGGCAAAGACCCGGCGGCGAACATCCGCCCGGTCGCCCGCCAGGTGGAAGGGATGTTTGTACAGATGATGCTGAAAAGCATGCGTGAAACCCTGCCGAAAGACGGGATGTTCAGCAGTGATTCAACGCGTCTCTACACCAGCATGTATGACCAGCAGATTGCGCAGCAGATGACCGCCGGTAAAGGCCTCGGTCTGGCTGACATGATTGTGAAACAGACCGAAGCCGCGCAGGGCATTCAGCCTCAGGATCAGACGCAGCAGGTGCCGATGAAGTTCGACCTGGAAACGGTGACCAGTTATCAGAACCAGGCTCTGACGCAAATGGTGCGTAAAGCGATGCCAAAAGCCACGGGCAGCGGCGATGAGCCGCTCTCCGGTGACAGCAAAGACTTCCTGGCGCAGCTTTCTCTGCCCGCGCGCCTTGCCAGCGAACAGAGCGGCGTGCCGCATCACCTGATTCTGGCACAGGCCGCGCTGGAGTCGGGCTGGGGCCAGCGTCAGATCCGCAAGGAAAACGGCGATCCGAGCTTCAACATCTTCGGCGTGAAGGCCACCTCCAGCTGGAAGGGGCCAACAACGGAGATCACGACCACCGAATACGAGAACGGTGCGGCGGTGAAGGTCAAAGCAAAATTCCGCGTCTACAGCTCCTATCTGGAAGCATTGTCCGACTACGTTGGCCTGCTGAGCCGCAATCCGCGTTATACCGCCGTTACGCAGGCGGCGACGGCGGAGCAGGGCGCTCAGGCCTTACAAAACGCGGGCTACGCGACTGACCCGAACTATGCGCGCAAGCTCACCAGCATGATCCAGCAGCTGAAATCCATGGGCGAGAAGGTCAGCAAAGCCTATAGCACAGATATTGAAAATCTGTTCTGAAAGTTCTCAAGTCCCGGTGGAGGTTGCCGATAACCTTCATCAGGACTCGTGTCTGAACGTATAAAAGGAACCCCCATGTCCAGTTTGATTAACAGCGCCATGAGTGGCCTCAGTGCCGCGCAGTCGGCACTCAATACCGTCAGTAATAATATTTCAAGCTATAACGTGGCAGGTTACACCCGCCAGACCACGGTGCTGGGTGCATCTAACAGCACGCTGACTGGCGGTGGCTGGGTAGGTAACGGGGTTTATGTCTCCGGTGTCCAGCGTGAGTATGACGCCTTCATCACCAACCAGCTGCGCGCCGCGCAGACGCAGAGCAGCGGTCTGACGACGCGCTATCAGCAGATGTCAAAAATTGACGATGTGCTCTCCGATACCACCAACTCGCTCTCCACCACCCTGCAGGACTTCTTCAAAAGCCTGCAAACCCTGGTGAGCAACGCGGAAGACCCGGCAGCACGTCAGACGGTGCTGGGTAAAGCGGGCGGTCTGGTCAATCAGTTCAAAACCAACGATCAGTATCTGCGTGACCAGGATACGCAGGTCAATACCGCGATTGGGACCAGCGTGTCTCAGATCAACAACTATGCCAAACAGATTGCGAACCTGAACGATCAGATTTCCCGTCTGACCGGCGTCGGTGCGGGCGCATCGCCTAACGATCTGCTCGACCAGCGCGATCAGCTCGTGACTGAACTGAACAAAATCGTGGGCGTGGAAGTCTCCGTGCAGGATAGCGGCACGTTTAATATCTCTCTCGGCAACGGTTACAGCCTGGTGCAGGGCAGCAAAGCCAGCCAGCTGGCGGCTGTGAAGTCCAGCGCCGATCCGGCTCGTACGACTATCGCCTACGTCGATGACGTGGCGGGTAATATTGAGATCCCCGAGAAATTTATCACCACCGGTTCTTTAGGCGGTTTACTGACATTTCGTGCTGAAGATCTGGATAAAGCCCGTAACAGCCTGAACCAGATGGCGCTGGCCTTTGCCGACGCGATGAACACGCAGCATGAAGCCGGTTTTGATGCGAACGGTGATGCGGGCGGTAAGCTGTTCAACTTCGGTTCTCCGGCGGTCCTGTCCAACAGCAAGAACGGCGGCTCTGCCGTTGTTACGGCTTCTGTGGCGGACAGCAAACAGGTCCAGGCGACAGACTATAAGCTGCAGTTTAACGGCACTGACTGGACGGTCACCCGTACGTCAGACAAAACCAGCTTTACGATGAGCCCGGATGCCAGCGGCAATCTGTCGTTTGATGGCCTTAACGTCAACGTGAGCGGCACGGCAAATACCAAAGACAGCTTTACCGTGAAGCCTGTTTCCAACGTCATCATGAACATGGATCTCGCGATCAGCGACGAGTCCAAACTGGCGATGGCATCGGTGCAGAACGGCGGCGAAAGTGACAACCGTAACGGCCAGAAACTGCTCGATCTGCAAAACGGCAAAGTGGTGGGTGGAAATAAAACCTTCAACGATGCGTATGCCTCTCTCGTCAGTACCGTCGGTAGCTCAACGGCGTCACTGAAGGTGAGCAGCCAGACGAAAGCCAACGTGGAAACGCAGTTAATCAAGCAGCAGCAGACCATCTCTGGGGTAAACCTCGACGAAGAGTATGGCAATTTGCAGCGTTATCAGCAGTATTACCTGGCCAATGCCCAGGTTCTACAAACTGCCAGTACGCTCTTCGATGCAATTATCAACATTCGTTAAGGTTGAGGTGAACAATGCGTATTAGCACCCAGATGATGTACGAGCAGAACATGCGTGGGATCACCGATTCCCAGAGCAGATGGCTGAGCTACGGTGAGCAGATGTCCACCGGCAAGCGCGTCAATCGTCCTTCGGACGATCCTATCGCCGCGTCGCAGGCCATCGTTCTGTCACAGTCTCAGTCGCAAAACAGCCAGTTTGCGCTCGCGCGTACCTTTGCAACGCAGAAGGTCTCGCTGGAAGATAACGTGTTAACCCAGGTCAACACTGCGATCTCAAGCGTGCGCGAGAAGCTCGTTTATGCGTCAAACGGCACATTAAGCGATGACGACCGTCTTTCTCTGGCAACCGATATTCAGGGGATCCGCGATCAGCTGATGAACCTGGCCAACACGACGGATGGTAATGGTCGCTTTATCTTTGCGGGATACAAAACCGAGAGCGCACCGTTTGATGCCGCGACCGGGGATTACAACGGCGGCGCTGAGGCCATCACGCAGCAGGTTGATACGGCGCGAAATATGACCATCAGCCATACCGGACAGCAAATTTTCGAAAGCATTACCAGTAATGCGGAACAGCTGCCGGGCGGTGGATATGGCCAGACCAACATGTTCAAAATCCTGGATTCTGCTATTGCCTCGCTGAAGACACCGATTGAGAACGATCCGGCTGCCGCAACGGCGCAAAGCCAGGTGATTGCCAATGCGCAAATCGGCATCAAAAACTCCCAGAACAATGTCCTGACGGTCGTTGCGGATGTGGGAACCAAGATGAACGAGCTGGAAAAACTCGACACGCTGGGCGATGACCGTGCGCTGGGTCAGACCAAGCAGATGAGTGACCTGGTGGATGTTGACTGGAACGAAGCGATTTCCTCTTACACCATGCAGCAGGCGGCCTTGCAGGCGTCTTATAAAGCGTTTAGCGATATGCAGGGCATGTCTCTGTTCCAGCTGAACAAATAACATCTTGACCTCTTGGAACATGTCTTGAAACTGGGCATGTTTTACTGCCCAATCCGTCTGGATTGGGCATTTTTTTTATGCAACTTCTGCTGATGCGGAGGTGACTCTTGCGCTTTCTATCAGACGGATTGCCAGCGCAATGACGCCACAGACCGTCGCCAGCGCGACCACGCCCGTCCAGCCGGCCAGCGAGTAGATATTGCTGCCTAACGCGGAACCCAGTGCCATCCCGATAAAGACCACCGTAAAGAGCAGGGCGTTGAGACGACCGCGCGCCTGCGGTTCAAGACTGTATACCAGGTTCTGGTGAGCGACCAGGCTGGACTGCAGACCCAGGTCGAACCCGACGGCGGAGATGGCGATCAGAATCAGCTGTCCATGAACGCCCAGCGCGGGCATCAGGAACATCAGGGCGAATGAGACGGTCACAAGAACGGCACCAATCTGCGTGACTTTTCCTGCGCCCAGTTTGTCTGCCAGACCCCCTGCCAGCGGGGCAGCTAACGCACCGGCGGCACCTGCAATACCAAATCCTCCCGCTACAGCGCTACCCAGGTGATAGCGTTCCAGCAGCATGACCGCAAGCGTAGACCAGAAGGCGCTAAAGGCAATCGACAGGAAGCCCTGAGCCAGCGCCGCACGGCGCAGCGCCGGATAGCGACGCCACAGATGCTCCATTGAGCGCATCAGCGCGGGGTAGCTCAGCGTGGAGTGAATGGCAAAACGGGGAAGCACAAACCACATCATCACCCCGACGAACGCAATGCTCGCCGCCGCCAGCTGGTACATGACGCGCCAGCCAAACGCTTCGCCCACCACGCCGCTCACGGTTCTTGATAATAAGATACCCATCAGCAGCCCGGTCATTACCGTACCCACGGTTTTCCCCTGTTTACCTTCCGGCGCAAGGATGGCTGCGGCAGGGACAATATCCTGTGCCATGGTGGCGGCCATGCCGATGAGCAGGCTGGCCAGTAGCAGAGAGTGTATCTGCCCGGTCAGGCTACAGCCGAGAAGAAACAGCGCCAGCGCCGCACTTTTTATCAGGATTAACGTCCTGCGGTCGTGGCGATCGCCGAGCGGGAGCAGGAACAGGATCCCCAGGGCATATCCCGCCTGGGTGAGCGTCGGAACCATGCCCATTCCTTCGATACTCAGGTGAAGGTCTGCGCCCATCAGCGGCAGCAGAGGCTGGGCATAATAGATAGATGCCACGCTGAAACCTGCACCGATCGCCAGCATTAAGATTACCCAGCGGCTCACGGCATGGGCGGCGGTTGTTGTGTTCATAAGATGTTCCTCATTCGTCGTGTGAGGCTATTTTTTATCAGTACGCCTTGCGACGGTAGCGGGCCCGGTGGTAAAACGCTTATACGTTGAACGTATAAGTGCAAATGCGATGAAAAGAGCTGAGCGTATAGACAGGGTGGAGCTAATGCGGACGTTTGTTCGTATTGTGGAGGCGGGATCCCTCTCTGCGGCGGCACGGCAGCTGGCTACTACCCAGGCCACGGTAAGCAGACGGTTACAGTCGCTTGAGACCATGCTGGGCGTGCGCCTGATATTGCGCACCACCCACACGACGCGGCTGACGGATGACGGCGAGCGCTGCTATCAGCACGCCCGTCGGGTGATTGACAGCTGGCTGGCGCTGGAAGATGAGGTGGGGCAGACGGAAGATGAGCCGGTAGGCGTGCTGCGGGTGCGCGCTCCGCACGCGTTTGGTCAGGATCAGCTTCTGAAACCCGTAACCGAGTTTTTGCAACGCTATCCCCAGCTTTCGATTGAGTGGATGCTCAACGATCGGTCAGCGGACTTCCTCGGCGACAACCTTGACTGTGCGATTCGGGTGGGCGTGGAAGTCGATCCGGCGACCGTGTCCGTGCTGCTGGCCGAAGTGCCGCGCTCGGTGGTGGCTTCACCGGCACTGCTGGCCCGTTTCCCGTCGGTTACCACGCCGGAGGATTTGCAGCAGTTTCCCTGGATAGCGATCAGCTCATTCTACCAGCGCCACGTGGAGCTTTTTCACGATGCATCACCCGCCACCGCGCGGATTGCTATTACGCCACGGCTGAGCACCGACAGCCTGTATGTCGCACGTAACACGGCGCTCACCGGGCTTGGCGTGGCGGTGGTATCCAGCTGGACGGTACAGGATGATATTCGGGAAGGTCGGCTGGTGCATTTGCTGCCAGAGTGGCAGCCAGCGGCGTTACCGGTGCATCTGGTTTACCCCTGGTCCCGCTATTATCCGGCACGCTTGCGGCGTTTTCTGGAGTTGATGCGCCAGGTCATGCCGGAGGTCACCGGGATGAGAAAGCCCGTGCAGCAGCCATAAAAAAAGCCGACCATAAGGTCGGCTTTTTACTTTCAGCGTCGTTATTCGACAGACTGCGGACGCGTTGCCGGTGCAGTTGCCTGATGCGTTGCACTGTGGCCGCCTGCAGCGCCTTTACCGTCGAAGCTGAATGCCGGGCGTACCCAGTCGCTGTGACGCGGGGCTTCCGGCACGTAATCCGGTGCCGGGGCGCGCGTCATTGGTGCTGTCGCCACGTGGGCTGCGGCTGGTGCAGAAACAACCGGCTCAGGTTTCACCTCAGGCGCTTTCGCTTCTTCGACAACCGGTTCAACCTGAATCTCAACGTCCTGAACGACTTCTTCAGTGGTGGTTTCAACGAGGGTTTCTGCGGTGTCTTCCACTGCGGCTACAGGTTCAGCCTCTTCAGCGACTTCCTCAGCCACCACGGCATCTTCTTCGGCGATAAGCTGCGGTGCGGCATCAACCGGCGCGGCAATCACTTCTGGATGGGTGGTTTCAACTTCCACTGCGTGAGGTGCTTCAGCTTCAACAACCTCAGGTTCAACAACCTCAGGTTCAACCACGGTTGCCGCTTCAGTCACGACAGCTTCTACCGCGGCTGCTGGTGCAATCACCTCTTCGGTTACAGGCTGTTCTTCAACAACCTGCTCCGGGCGAGCAACCGGGTAGCGGATCCAGACTTTGCCGGAGGCCATTTCTGGTGAAGCACAGGCAATGGTCAGCGGCATTGGCGACTGAGTCGGGTAACGCTCGTCACGATAGCGACGACGGCGCTGGCCGCTGACGCGCAGATGACGTGGAGAACGACGTGAACGGCGCGGCATACCGGCGTTATCACGGTTTTCACCGTTATCATCCTGCTCAACGTTGTTTTCAACGACCGCTGGCAGGTCAACTTTTGCCACTTGTGTACCGGTTGCGATCTCGCTGGTTTCAACCGCGATAGCGCCTGACTCTTCGGTTGCTTCAGAGGCGAAGCGAACTTTCTGAGAAAGCTGGCGCTGCTTACGACGCGGCATTACCTGAGTGCGTTCTTCCTGCTCGCCGTCCTGCTGTTCAACAGGCTCTTCACGGTTCAGGTTTTTGACTTCCTGCTGTGCCTGACGCTTCTCGTCGTTACGGCGACGGCTGCGTTCACGGCGCGGCTGCTGGTCGTCACGCTGTTTGCTCTTCTCAGACTCATCGCCCGCTTGCTGGCGAATTTCACGATCTTCAACATTCGTCTGTTGTTTCTCGCGACGATTGCGACGGTTGTCTTCGCGTTGCTCACGGCCTTCGCTATTCTCAGAGCGGTTGTCACGGTTATCACGACGCTCGCTGCGGTCATTGCGCTCGCTGCGGTCATTACGATCGCGGCGGTTGTTCTGACGCTTACGGCGATCCTGCTGACGCTCTGGCTTGGCTGCTTTTGGCTCTTCTTTCGGCTGCTCTGGCTGAACTTCTTCTTCAGCAAACATCTTCTTCAGCGCGCCAAAGAAGCGGCTCAGCAGACCCGGTTGCGCCGGCTGGGCTTTTGCTACCGCGGCTTCTGGTTTCTGCGCTGCAGGTTTGGCCGCAGGTTTTTCCAGGGCAGCTTCCGGTGGCGCTTCAGGCATGATGAAGGTCGCTAATGCAGGCTGCTCTGGCAGTTTGCGCTCGGCTGGCTCTTCATCGGAAGGCAGGGACATCTCTTCTTCATGCAGCTTCGGCAGCAGGTAGCTGAGGGTGGTCGTCTCTTCGCCCTTACGCACGCGCAGCACGTGATAGTGTGGGGTCTGCATCTGGTCGTTTGGCACGATGATGCAGCGAACGCCACCCTGACGCGCTTCAATCGCACTTACCGCTGCACGTTTTTCGTTAAGCAGGTAAGAGGCAACGGGCACCGGCACAATAGCGTGAACCTCTTTGGTGTTCTCTTTCAGCGCTTCTTCTTCAATCAGACGCAGAATGGAGAGGGACAGAGATTCGTTATCACGCACGGTACCGGTGCCGGAGCAGCGCGGACAAACGTGATGGCTGGACTCGCCGAGAGACGGGCTCAGACGCTGACGGGACATCTCCAGCAGGCCAAAGCGTGAGATATGGCTAATCTGGATACGCGCCCTGTCCTGACGCACCGCTTCGCGCAGACGGTTTTCAACCGCACGCTGGTGGCGTACCGGGGTCATGTCGATGAAGTCGATAACAATCAGACCACCCAGGTCGCGCAGGCGGAGCTGGCGGGCGATTTCATCAGCGGCTTCGAGGTTAGTGTTGTAGGCAGTCTCTTCGATATCGCCACCGCGCGTTGCACGTGCGGAGTTGATGTCGATAGCGGTCAGCGCTTCAGTGGTATCGATAACGATAGAACCGCCGGATGGCAGACGCACTTCACGCTGGAAGGCGGACTCAATCTGGGATTCGATCTGATAGTGGCTGAACAGCGGGATTTCACCGGTGTACAGTTTAATTTTGCTGGTGAAATCCGGACGACCCAGCGCGGCGATGTGCTGGCGCGCCAGCTCAAGCACTTTCGGGTTATCGATCAGAATCTCACCGATGTCCTGACGCAGATAATCACGGAAGGCACGCACAATAACGTTGCTTTCCTGGTGGATCAGGAACGGAGCAGGGCGGCTTTCGGCTGCTTTCTGAATGGCTTCCCAGTGCTTCAGACGGAAGCTCAGGTCCCACTGCAGCGCTTCGGCTGATTTGCCAACGCCAGCGGTACGCACAATAAGCCCCATGCCATCAGGCAGTTCGAGGCTTGCCAGCGCTTCTTTCAGCTCGGTACGGTCATCACCTTCGATACGGCGAGAGATGCCACCCGCACGCGGGTTGTTAGGCATCAGCACCAGATAGCTCCCTGCCAGGCTGATAAAGGTGGTCAGTGCGGCACCTTTGTTGCCACGCTCTTCTTTATCAATCTGAACGATAACTTCCTGACCTTCACGCAGAACATCTTTGATGTTTGGGCGGCCATGGGCGTTGTAGTTTGCGGGGAAATATTCGCGGGCGATTTCTTTCAGAGGGAGGAAACCATGACGCTCAGCACCGTAATCGACAAATGCAGCTTCAAGGCTTGGTTCAATGCGGGTGATTTTACCTTTGTAAATGTTCGCTTTTTTCTGTTCGTGTCCAGGACTTTCGATATCCAGATCGTACAGGCGCTGCCCATCCACAAGGGCGACACGCAACTCTTCTTGCTGAGTTGCGTTGATTAACATTCTTTTCATCGTAACTTACTCGTTATTCTTACATTGACGACAAAGCTGCGGGCAAGGTGACGCTTTCCGGGGTATGAACCGATGGCCTCGTGTCTGTTCACGTCGCCAACCTCACGGTTGTCGCTCGCTTAAGAGGCGCAGAGTGTCGGTTGCCTGTATTTCATACGGAAACACAGCGCAATTATCAGGGGAATTGCCTGGGTAGAACTCTCCAGAGAACAATCCTTATACCGGGAAGTACTGCAACCCGCAGCCCGCTAACTGCCTGAAAGATCAATACGTCTTACGCCATTGCTGCGTGGATGATCGGTCAGACAAAATTGGTCATTCCGTCAACATCCTTACTTAACCAGGATTTAACACGGAAAACAGCCTCATTATTCCACTGCTCGCCGGGTTATAGCAAGATGACTTTTACCAATTATCACCCGGTTACTCACAGTTTCTTCACTTCAGAATGGCGATTGGTTTAATAACCACCAAATCGGTTGCGCGAAACCGGGAGCTGGCCGGATAAAAGTAAATATAAGCATAGAAAAATGAGTGGCGCTAATGGCTGACGATATTTAGAATCGCCAACCATGAAAACAGAGACTCCAGCCGTAAAAATGGTTGCCATCGCCGAAGATGACGCGGGGCAACGTATCGATAACTTTTTGCGCACCCAGTTGAAAGGTGTACCAAAGAGCATGATTTACCGCATCCTGCGCAAGGGCGAGGTGCGGGTGAACAAAAAACGCGTGAAGCCTGAGTACAAACTCGAGGCGGGCGATGAAGTGCGTATTCCGCCGGTGCGCGTTGCGGAACGTGAAGAAGAGACCGTTTCACCGAAGCTACAGAAAGTGGCGGCCCTGAGCGATGTGATCCTGTACGAAGATGACCACATTCTGGTGCTCAATAAACCGTCAGGAACGGCTGTTCATGGCGGCAGCGGTCTGAGCTTCGGCGTGATTGAAGGGCTGCGTGCCCTGCGCCCGGAAGCGCGCTTCCTTGAACTGGTGCACCGTCTTGACCGTGATACCTCTGGCGTACTGCTGGTGGCGAAAAAGCGTTCTGCGCTGCGTTCGCTGCATGAACAGCTGCGTGAAAAAGGGATGCAGAAAGACTACCTGGCGCTGGTGCGCGGTCAGTGGCAGTCCCATGTAAAAGTGGTGCAGGCGCCGCTGCTGAAGAACATTCTGCAAAGCGGCGAACGTATTGTCCGCGTGAGCCAGGAAGGAAAACCGTCTGAGACGCGCTTTAAGGTTGAAGAGCGCTATGAGTTTGCCACGCTGGTGCGCTGCAGTCCGGTGACCGGTCGTACCCACCAGATCCGCGTGCATACGCAGTTCGCAGGGCACCCCATCGCCTTTGATGACCGCTATGGCGACCGCGAGTTTGATAAGCAGCTGGCGGGGACGGGGCTGTCGCGTCTGTTCCTGCATGCGGCAGCGCTGAAGTTTACCCATCCTAATACGGGAGAAGTCATCCGTATTGAAGCGCCGCTGGATGAGCAGTTGAAACGCTGTCTTAAGGTTCTGCGCGGCTAAGGTAAACGTAAAACGGCAACGAATGTTGTCGTTTTTAATGTTTGCTCCCTCTCCCTGTGGGAGAGGGCCGGGGTGAGGGCATCAGGCCGCAGTTTAGTAGGCCCATGCAAGCGAAGCGCCGCTGGGCAAAAGTCACATGGTCAGCGGATTACACTCTTCTCGTCTTAACATCTGACACAGGGCAATCAGCGGTAACCCCACCAGCGTGTTGGGATCGCGACCGTCCAGCTTGTCGAACAGCGCAATCCCCAGTCCTTCGCTTTTAAAGCTCCCCGCACAGTTCAGCGGACGTTCCCGACGCACATAATCCACGATCTCTTGCTCGCTGAGATGGCGAAAGTGTACGTCGAACGGCTCGCATTCGGTTTGCAGATGACCGGTGGCGGAGTTATAAAGCGCCAGGCCGGTATAAAAGGTCACGATAGTGCCTCGCGCGCGCAGAAGCTGCTGGCAGGCGTTCTCCTCCGTATGGGGCTTGCCGGTGATTTCGCCGTCCAGCACGCAAACCTGGTCTGAGCCTATAATCAAATGTGCGGGGTAATGTGCGGCCAGCGACTGCGCTTTCTCTTTAGCAAGACGCATCACCAGATGACGCGGTGATTCGCCCGGCTGTGGCGTCTCATCAACCTCTGGCGCGGCGCATTCAAACGGGATCCCGAGCTTTTCCAGCAGCATTCGGCGGTAGGGAGACGTGGAAGCAAGGACGAGATTTGGCATATTTTTATCACCAGATATAGCGTATCGATGCCAGCCATTTTAAACTACAGGCCGCAATGTGTGCGAATAATTGGCAAAAGGCAGCTCTGGTTGCCTTTTTCTTTGACTCTATGACGTTACAAAGTTAATATGCGCGCCCTATGCAAAAGGTAAAATTACCCCTGACTCTTGATCCGGTTCGTACGGCTCAAAAACGCCTCGATTACGAAGGTATCTATACTTCCGATCAGGCTGAGCGTATTGCCGAATCCGTAGTCAGTGTGGACAGTGATGTAGAATGCTCCATGTCGTTCGCTATCGACAACCAGCGTCTCGCCGTTTTAACCGGTGATGCAAAGGTGACGGTAACGCTCGAATGTCAGCGTTGCGGGAAACCGTTTGTACAGCATGTTCACACAACGTATTGTTTCAGTCCGGTTCGTTCTGACGAACAGGCTGAAGCACTCCCGGAAGCGTATGAGCCGATTGAGGTTAACGAATTCGGTGAAATCGATCTTCTGGCTCTGGTTGAAGATGAAATCATCCTCACCTTGCCAGTCGTTCCGGTGCATGATTCTGAACACTGTGAAGTGTCCGAGGCGGACATGGTCTTTGGGGAACTGCCTGATGAAGCGCAAAAACCAAACCCATTTGCCGTATTAGCCAGCTTAAAGCGTAAGTAATTGAGGAGTAAGGTCCATGGCCGTACAACAGAATAAACCAACCCGTTCCAAACGTGGCATGCGTCGTTCCCATGACGCGCTGACCGCAGTTACCAGCCTGTCTGTAGACAAGACTTCTGGTGAGAAACACCTGCGTCACCACATCACCGCTGACGGTTTCTACCGCGGCCGCAAGGTTATCACTAAGTAATCACGCGCAAGCGTGATTAGGCTTAGTGAGGATTTCCCCGTGCAAACGGGGAATTTACCGAACCAGGCTGCGACGATACCTTGACACGTCTAACCCTGGCGTTAGATGTCATGGGGGGAGATTTTGGCCCTTCCGTGACAGTGCCTGCAGCATTGCAGGCACTGAATTCTAATTCGCAACTCACACTTCTTTTAGTCGGCAATCCCGACGCAATCACGCCATTACTCGCAAAAGCTGACTTTGAACAACGTTCGCGTCTGCAGATTATTCCTGCGCAGTCAGTTATTGCCAGTGATGCCCGACCCTCGCAGGCGATTCGCAATAGTCGTGGCAGCTCTATGCGGATAGCGCTGGAGCTGGTGAAAGAAGGGCGAGCTCAGGCTTGCGTCAGCGCGGGAAATACCGGCGCGCTGATGGGGCTGTCGAAATTGCTGCTCAAACCTATTGAAGGTATTGAGCGCCCTGCGCTGGTAACGGTGTTACCGCATCAGCAGAAGGGCAAGACGGTGGTGCTCGATTTGGGCGCTAACGTCGACTGTGATAGTACTATGCTGGCTCAGTTTGCCGTGATGGGATCGGTGCTGGCAGAAGAAGTTGTCGGGATCAACACTCCCCGTGTTGCGTTACTGAACATTGGTGAAGAAGAGACCAAAGGCCTGGACAGCATTCGCGAAGCAGCTGAATTGCTCAAACAGGTTCCCTCCATCAACTATATTGGTTATCTCGAAGCCAATGAGTTGTTGACGGGTAAAACGGATGTTCTGGTGTGCGATGGCTTCACCGGAAACGTCACGTTGAAGACCATGGAAGGGGTCGTACGCATGTTTCTTTCTCTGCTGAAATCTCAGGGAGAAGGCAAAAAAAGCGCCTGGTGGCTGATTTTATTGAAGCGTTGGTTACAAAAGAGCCTGACGCGGCGATTCAGTCACCTCAACCCCGACCAGTATAATGGCGCCTGTCTGTTAGGATTGCGCGGCATCGTGATTAAGAGTCATGGCGCCGCCAATCAGCGAGCATTTGCTGTCGCGATTGAACAGGCAGTGCAGGCGGTGCAGCGACAAGTCCCTCAGCGGATTGCCGCTCGCCTGGAATCTGTATTAGCTAAAAGTGACTGAGCGTACATGTATACGAAGATTTTAGGTACCGGCAGCTACCTGCCAAAACAAGTGCGTACCAACGCCGATCTGGAAAAAATGGTAGATACGTCTGACGAGTGGATTGTCACGCGCACAGGTATCCGTGAACGTCGTATTGCCGCGCCAGACGAAACCGTGTCGACCATGGGTTACGAAGCCGCACAGCGTGCTATCGAAATGGCGGGCATTGATAAAGAACAGATTGGTTTGATCGTGGTCGCCACGACGTCTGCCACGCATGCTTTCCCAAGCGCAGCGTGCCAGGTGCAAAACATGCTCGGCATTAAAGGCTGTCCGGCGTTTGACGTCGCTGCCGCGTGCGCAGGCTTCACCTATGCGCTGAGCGTCGCCGATCAGTACGTGAAATCCGGTGCCGTTAAATATGCGCTGGTGATCGGTGCTGACGTGCTGGCGCGTACCTGCGATCCAACCGATCGTGGAACGATCATTATTTTTGGTGATGGTGCGGGTGCAGTGCTGCTGGGGCAGTCCGAAGAGCCAGGTATCATCTCTACGCATCTGCATGCTGATGGCAGCTATGGCGAACTGTTGACCCTGCCTAACGCCGATCGCGTTAATCCGGACAACTCGATTTACCTGACTATGGCAGGGAACGAGGTGTTCAAGGTGGCGGTAACCGAGCTTGCACACATCGTTGATGAAACGCTGGAAGCGAATAACCTTGAGCGTACCGCACTCGACTGGCTGGTGCCGCATCAGGCGAACCTGCGTATCATCAGCGCGACCGCGAAAAAGCTGGGCATGTCGATGGATAACGTTGTGGTGACGCTGGATCGTCACGGCAACACCTCTGCGGCGTCGGTACCGTGCGCATTTGATGAAGCGGTACGCGATGGACGAATCAAACGGGGCCAGCTGGTCTTGCTTGAAGCCTTCGGTGGCGGGTTCACCTGGGGTTCCGCGCTGGTTCGTTTCTAGTATAAGGAATAAAAAATGACGCAATTTGCTTTTGTGTTCCCGGGCCAGGGCTCTCAAACCGTTGGGATGTTGTCTGAAATGGCAGCACGCTATCCGGTAATTGAAGAGACTTTCCGTGAAGCTTCTGATGCACTGGGTTATGATTTATGGGCGCTGACCCAGCAGGGGCCGGCCGAAGAACTGAACAAAACCTGGCAGACCCAGCCAGCGCTGCTGACCGCGTCCGTTGCGCTGTGGCGTGTCTGGCAGCAGCAGGGCGGTAAAGCGCCAGCGCTGCTCGCGGGTCACAGCCTGGGTGAATACTCTGCGCTGGTGTGTGCCGGCGTGATCGCGTTTGCTGACGCGGTACGTCTGGTTGAACTGCGCGGTAAATTCATGCAGGAAGCGGTGCCGGAAGGCACGGGCGGCATGTCTGCCATCATCGGTCTGGATGATGCTGCAATTGCAAAAGCGTGTGAAGAATCTGCTGAAGGCCAGGTTGTCTCTCCGGTAAACTTCAACTCGCCGGGCCAGGTGGTTATTGCCGGTCATAAAGAAGCGGTTGAACGTGCGGGTGCGGCCTGTAAAGCAGCGGGTGCTAAGCGTGCGCTGCCGCTGCCGGTCAGCGTGCCGTCTCACTGTGCGCTGATGAAGCCTGCTGCCGAAAAACTGGCGGTTGAGCTGGAAAAAATTACGTTTAACGCACCGACGATTTCCGTTGTGAACAACGTCGATGTGAAATGCGAAACCACGCCGGAAGCGATCCGTGACGCGCTGGTTCGCCAGCTCTACAGCCCGGTACAGTGGACTAAAACCGTTGAGTTTATGGCCGCTCAGGGCGTTGAGCACCTGTATGAAGTCGGCCCAGGTAAAGTCCTCACCGGTCTGACAAAACGTATTGTTGACACCCTGACAGCCTCGGCAATTAACGAGCCGGAAGCGATGTCAGCGGCACTCTCGCAATAAAAGAGGAATACCATGAGTTTTGAAGGAAAAATCGCCCTGGTCACTGGCGCAAGCCGCGGTATCGGGCGTGCAATTGCTGAAACACTGGTTGCGCGCGGCGCGAAGGTGATTGGTACAGCAACCAGCGAGAATGGCGCTCAGGCCATCAGCGAGTATCTGGGTGCAAATGGTAAAGGTCTGGTACTGAATGTGACCGAACCTGCATCTATCGAATCTGTTCTGGAAAATATTCGCGCAGAGTTTGGTGAAGTGGATATTCTGGTAAACAATGCCGGGATCACTCGCGATAACCTGTTAATGCGAATGAAAGACGACGAGTGGAACGATATCATCGAAACCAACCTGTCATCTGTATTCCGTCTGTCAAAAGCGGTAATGCGCGCTATGATGAAAAAGCGTCATGGACGTATTATCACTGTCGGTTCTGTGGTTGGTACCATGGGAAATGCTGGTCAGGCTAACTACGCTGCGGCGAAAGCAGGTCTGATTGGTTTCAGTAAGTCGCTGGCGCGTGAAGTCGCGTCCCGCGGTATTACTGTAAACGTTGTTGCTCCGGGCTTTATTGAAACGGACATGACGCGTGCGCTGACTGATGAGCAGCGTGCGGGTACGCTGGCGGCAGTTCCGGCGGGTCGTCTTGGCGACCCTAAAGAAATCGCCAGTGCGGTTGCATTTTTAGCCTCTGACGAAGCGGGTTACATCACTGGTGAGACCCTCCACGTCAACGGCGGGATGTATATGGTTTAACCACGAGATACACTAAATCATTCTGGTTGGATCAAGGCGGCAAGACCGAGAAGCCTGGGAGCATAGATTACTATGTGACCGGGATTAGAGGGCGCAGCCAACGCAGAGGCAGCCTGGATGATGACGTGTAGAAAAATATTTGCGTTATTAGGGCAAATGGCCTCAAAATAACGTAAAATCGTGGTACGAACTGCCGGGATTTAGTTGCAAATTTTTCAACATTTTATACACTACGAAAACCATCGCGAAAGCGAGTTTTGATAGGAAATTTAAGAGTATGAGCACTATCGAAGAACGCGTTAAGAAAATTATCGGCGAACAGCTGGGCGTTAAGCAGGAAGAAGTTGTGAACTCCGCTTCCTTCGTTGAAGACCTGGGCGCAGATTCTCTTGACACCGTTGAGCTGGTAATGGCTCTGGAAGAAGAGTTTGATACTGAGATTCCGGACGAAGAAGCTGAGAAGATCACCACCGTTCAGGCTGCCATTGATTACATCAACGGTCACCAGGCGTAAGTGAACATCTCCAGGCGGTCATTCGACCGCCTGAGTTTTATCTTTTTTAGTCCCACGAATCTCTTTTTTTATCCCTCCCTGGAGGACAAACGTGTCTAAGCGTCGTGTAGTTGTGACCGGACTTGGCATGTTGTCTCCTGTCGGCAATACCGTAGAGTCCACCTGGAAAGCTCTCCTTGCCGGTCAGAGCGGCATCAGCCTAATCGACCATTTCGATACTAGCGCCTATGCAACGAAATTTGCTGGCTTAGTAAAGGATTTTAACTGTGAAGAGATCATCTCGCGCAAAGAACAGCGCAAGATGGATGCCTTCATTCAATATGGAATTGTCGCTGGCGTTCAGGCCATGCAGGATTCTGGCCTTGTGATTACGGAAGAGAACGCAACCCGTATTGGCGCCGCTATCGGCTCCGGGATTGGCGGTCTTGGCCTGATCGAGGAAAACCATACATCTCTGATGAATGGCGGCCCGCGTAAGATCAGCCCGTTCTTCGTTCCGTCCACGATTGTTAACATGGTGGCGGGTCACCTGACCATCATGTTCGGCCTGCGTGGGCCAAGCATTTCTATCGCGACTGCCTGTACGTCTGGCGTACATAACATCGGCCAGGCCGCGCGCATTATTGCGTACGGCGATGCAGATGCTATGGTTGCGGGCGGTGCTGAAAAAGCCAGTACCCCACTGGGTGTGGGCGGTTTTGGTGCGGCGCGTGCGCTGTCTACCCGCAATGATAACCCGCAGGCGGCGAGCCGTCCGTGGGATAAAGACCGTGACGGCTTCGTGCTGGGCGACGGGGCGGGCATGATCGTACTGGAAGAGTACGAGCACGCGAAAAAACGCGGCGCGAAAATTTATGCTGAAATCGTTGGTTTCGGCATGAGCAGCGATGCTTACCACATGACGTCTCCTCCTGAGAACGGCGCGGGTGCTGCGCTGGCGATGGAAAACGCGATTCGTGATGCGGGTATTACTCCAGCACAAATTGGCTACGTGAACGCGCACGGTACTTCTACACCTGCAGGTGATAAAGCTGAAGCTCAGGCGGTTAAGTCTATCTTCGGCGAATCTGCCAGCCGCGTAATGGTGAGCTCCACCAAGTCCATGACCGGTCACCTGTTGGGTGCGGCGGGTGCAGTAGAGTCAATCTACTCCATCCTTGCGCTGCGCGATCAGGCTGTTCCGCCAACCATCAACCTGGATAACCCGGATGAAGGTTGCGATCTGGACTTCGTTCCTCACGAAGCGCGTCAGGTTAGCGGTATGGAGTACACCCTGTGTAACTCCTTCGGCTTCGGCGGCACCAACGGTTCTCTGATCTTCAAAAAGATCTGATCCTGACGTCCCGATAGCTTTTAAAAAGGTCCGCTTGCCGGGCCTTTTTTATTAAGCCTAATCTTCTTGTCGGCTGCATGACATCCTGCCAGACTAAATGCCCACGCATAAGGAGCCACCATGTTTTTAATCAATGGCCTTGAGCAGGACACGCTGCCTGCCAACGACAGGGCGATACAGTTCGGTGATGGTTGCTTTACGACGGCGCGCATTCTGGACGGCGATGTCTGCCTGCTGGAGGCGCACATTCGACGCCTGCAGCATGGCTGTGAAAAGCTCATGATCCCCTTTACGCACTGGGACACGTTGCGACAGGAAATGTGCCAGTTGGCAAGCGGTAAGGACAGCGGCGTACTCAAAGTCATCATCAGCCGCGGCAGTGGAGGCCGGGGTTACAGCGCCGCATCGTGTATCAACCCTACGCGTATTCTCTCCGTTTCTGCTTATCCCGCGCATTACACTCGCTGGCGAGAAGACGGCATCACGCTGACGCTGAGCCCATTACGACTGGGACGAAACCCGATGCTGGCCGGGCTTAAGCATCTCAACCGCCTCGAGCAGGTGCTCATTCGTACTCATCTTGAACAGACGGACGCCGATGAGGCGCTGGTTCTTGACAGCGAAGGGTTCATTACGGAATGCTGTGCGGCTAATTTACTCTGGCGGCAGGGGGAAGAGGTGTTCACTCCGTCGCTGGAACACGCTGGCGTAAATGGGTTAATGCGTCAGTTTTGTCTGCAACAGCTGGCACGCTCTGACTTTCGCGTTGTCGAAGTTAGCGCAGGAGAAGCGGCGCTACAGACCGCCGATGAAGTCATCATCTGCAATGCGCTGATGCCTGTTGTACCCGTCCGTGCGTATGGCCAACAACGCTGGTCTTCGCGCGAGCTGTTTCAGTTTTTAGCCCCGATATGTGAGCAAACCAGATAGTCATGAAAAAAATGTTGCGCTTTGTCCTTATCCTCATCGTCGCGCTGGGCGTCGCCGGCGGAGCAGGCGTATGGAAAGTTCGCCAGCTGGCGAACAGCAAGATCCTGGTTAAAGACGAAACGATCTTTACCCTGAAAGCGGGAACCGGCCGTCAGGCGCTTGGGGAACAGCTCTATGGCGACAAGATTATCAATCGTCCACGCGTATTCCAGTGGCTATTGCGCGTGGAACCTGAGCTGTCACATTTCAAAGCCGGTACCTATCGCTTTACGTCGGGAATGACCGTCAGAGAGATGCTGCAGCTGCTGGAAAGCGGTAAAGAAGCCCAGTTCCCCCTGCGGTTTGTGGAAGGGATGCGCCTGAGTGATTACCTCAAACAGCTGCGTGACGCGCCGTATATCAAACATACGTTAAAAGACGATAGCTATCAGACGGTGGCAGAAGCGCTGAAGCTTGAACATCCGGAATGGGTGGAAGGCTGGTTCTGGCCAGACACCTGGATGTACACGGCAGGCACGACCGATGTGGCTATCCTGAAGCGGGCGCACAAAAAAATGGTTGCCGCCGTAGATGCCGCCTGGGAAGGGCGGATGGAAGGATTGCCTTACAGCGATCCGAACCAGTTCGTCACCATGGCCTCGATCATCGAGAAAGAGACGGCCGTCGCTGCTGAGCGCGATCGGGTGGCGTCAGTATTTATCAACCGTCTGCGCATCGGCATGCGTCTGCAAACCGACCCTACCGTAATCTACGGCATGGGTGAGAGCTATACCGGCAAGATCTCAAGAAAAGATCTGGAGACGCCAACGGCGTATAATACCTACGTGATTAGCGGTTTACCGCCGGGCCCGATTGCCACGCCGAGCGAGGCGTCGCTCAAAGCCGCCGCGCATCCGGCTAAAACACCGTATCTCTATTTTGTGGCTGATGGAAAAGGGGGGCATACCTTTAACACCAACCTTGCCAGCCACAATCGCTCTGTTCAGGACTATCTGAAGGCACTTAAGGAAAAAAATGCGCAGTAAATACATTGTCATTGAGGGACTCGAAGGGGCGGGTAAAACCACCGCCCGCAACGTGGTGGTGGATACGCTCAAAGCGCTTGGCGTGGCGGACATGGTATTTACCCGCGAGCCGGGCGGCACGCAGCTGGCTGAAAAGTTGCGCAGCCTGGTACTGGATATCAAATCCGTCGGCGACGAAGTTATCACTGACAAAGCCGAAGTGCTGATGTTCTACGCGGCGCGCGTTCAGCTGGTTGAGACGGTGATCAAACCCGCGCTGGCCGAGGGCAAGTGGGTGATCGGCGACCGTCACGATCTGTCGACTCAGGCGTATCAGGGCGGAGGACGCGGCATCGACCAGACAATGCTTGCCACGCTGCGTAATGCCGTACTGGGTGATTTTCGCCCCGACCTGACGCTCTATCTGGATGTGACCCCGGAAGTGGGTCTCAAACGTGCCCGCGCGCGCGGCGAGCTGGACCGCATTGAACAAGAGTCGTTTGATTTCTTTAACCGCACCCGTGCGCGCTATCTTGAACTGGCCGCACAGGACAGCTCAATTTGTACCATCGATGCGACGCAGTCTCTGGACGACGTTACGCGCGACATTCAGCACACCATTACGCAGTGGGTGCAGGAGCAGCAGGCATGAAATGGTATCCATGGTTGCGCCCACACTTTGAACAGCTGATCGGCAGCTATCAGGCGGGTCGGGGGCATCATGCGTTACTGATTCAGGCGTTGCCAGGAATGGGTGATGATGCGTTGATTTATGCCATCACCCGTTTTCTGATGTGTCAGCAGCCGGAAGGGCACAAGAGCTGTGGTAAATGCCGTGGCTGCCAGCTGATGCAGGCAGGCACGCATCCTGACTACTACACCCTTGAGCCTGAGAAGGGCAAAAGCGCGCTCGGTATCGATGCCGTGCGTGAAGTCAGTGAAAAATTGTATGAACACGCGCGACTGGGCGGCGCTAAAGTGGTCTGGCTTAAAGACGCCACCTTGCTTACCGAGGCGGCAGCTAACGCCCTGCTTAAAACCCTGGAAGAGCCGCCGGTTAAAACGTGGTTTTTCCTCTCATGCCGTGACCCGGGACGATTGCTGGCGACGTTGCGCAGCCGTTGTCGTCTTCATCACCTGGCAGTACCTCAGGAATCGTGGGCGCTGAGCTGGCTTGAACGAGAGGTGACAACGTCACCTGAGAGTGCTCTGTCCGCCTTGCGCCTGAGCAGCGGCGCGCCCGCGGCGGCGCTGGCACTACTGCAGCCTGACGTCTGGTCAGAGCGAGAAACGCTCTGCCGGGCCCTGGATGTCTCACTGAACAGTCAGGACTGGCTAAGTTTACTGCCTGCGCTTAACAGCGATCGGGCCGTTGATCGTCTGCACTGGCTGGCCTCCCTACTGCTGGATGCGCTCAAAATCCAGCAAGGTGCAACGCTTCTGACTAACCCGGACGCGTTGCCGCTGGTGAATACGCTGGCGAACCGGCTCTCAGGGACGGTTCTTCACGCGATGCTCCATGACATCTGCCAGAGCCGTGAACAGCTTTTAACCGTAACGGGTCTTAATCGCGAGCTTTTACTGACCGACCAGTTACTGCGTATCGAACATTACCTGCAACCCGGCGTCACACCGCCAGTTTCCCATCTCTGAGAGAGACATTATGTTTTTAGTCGACTCACACTGCCATCTTGATGGCCTGGATTATCAATCCCTGCATAAAAACGTGGATGACGTGCTGGCAAAAGCCGCTGCCCGCGATGTGAAATTCTGTCTTGCGGTGGCGACGACGCTGCCGGGCTATCGCTCCATGCGTGAGCTGGTGGGCGTTCGCGATAACGTGGTGTTCTCCTGCGGCGTGCACCCGCTGAATCAGGACGAGGCCTACGATGTTGAGGATCTGCGCCGACTGGCAGCAGAAGAGGGCGTGGTAGCGATGGGCGAGACCGGGCTGGACTATTTTTACACGCCGGAAACCAAACCGCGCCAGCAGGAGTCCTTCCGCAACCATATTCGCATTGGTCGGGAACTGAATAAGCCGGTTATCGTCCACACCCGCGATGCGCGTGCGGATACTCTGGCTATCCTCCGGGAAGAAAACGTGACGGATTGCGGTGGCGTACTACACTGTTTCACAGAAGACAGAGAAACGGCGGGGAAGCTGCTTGATTTGGGGTTTTATATCTCGTTTTCGGGGATCGTGACGTTCCGTAACGCTGAGCAGCTGCGTGATGCTGCACGATATGTTCCGCTCGATCGCATTCTGGTGGAGACGGATTCTCCGTATCTCGCACCGGTGCCGCATCGCGGTAAAGAGAACCAGCCCGCTATGACGAGAGATGTGGCTGAGTACATGGCCGTACTGAAGGGCGTCAGCATCGATGAGCTGGCCCGCGTGACGACGGAAAACTTCTCCACGCTGTTCCATATCGACCCCGCCCGCCTGCAATCTGTTTGATACACCTGTTTTTTTTAGGCTCGTAATTAATAAGTAAAGCGAGTAAAGTTCACCGCCTCATTTGGGGCGGTGAGTGTGTATTTAGACACATCCGGACATGCTTTTTGTAAATAACTGAAAGTTTTTCGACCGCCTTAAGCTGAAACGTGATAGCCGTCAAACAAACTCAGAGGGAATTATTTTACTCTGTGTAATAAATAAAGGGCGCTTAGATGTCCTGTCCACGGCACGGTACTCCCCCCGGGCCAATGCGTGAAAGCGTAAAAAAAGCACAAATACTCAGGAGCACTCTCAATTATGTTTAAGAATGCATTTGCTAACCTGCAAAAGGTCGGTAAATCGCTGATGCTGCCAGTATCCGTACTGCCTATCGCAGGTATCCTGCTGGGTGTCGGTTCTGCTAACTTCAGCTGGCTGCCAGCCGTAGTGTCCCACGTGATGGCCGAAGCAGGCGGTTCTGTCTTTGCTAACATGCCACTGATCTTCGCGATCGGTGTGGCTCTGGGCTTCACCAATAACGACGGCGTTTCTGCGCTGGCTGCAGTGGTTGCCTACGGCATCATGGTGAAAACCATGGCTGTGGTTGCGCCGCTGGTTCTGCATTTACCGGCAGAAGAGATCGCCGCGAAACACCTGGCGGACACCGGTGTTCTGGGCGGTATCATCTCCGGTGCGATTGCAGCGTATATGTTTAACCGCTTCTATCGCATCAAGCTGCCTGAGTATCTGGGCTTCTTCGCGGGCAAGCGTTTCGTTCCGATCATCTCTGGTCTGGCAGCGATTTTCACTGGCGTGATCCTGTCCTTCATCTGGCCACCAATCGGCTCTGCTATCCAGACCTTCTCTCAGTGGGCTGCTTACCAGAACCCGGTTGTGGCGTTTGGTATCTACGGCTTCATCGAGCGTTGCCTGGTACCATTCGGTCTGCACCACATCTGGAACGTTCCATTCCAGATGCAGATTGGTGAATTCACCAACGCAGCAGGTCAGGTATTCCACGGCGATATCCCACGTTACATGGCGGGCGACCCAACTGCAGGTAAACTGTCTGGTGGCTTCCTGTTCAAAATGTACGGTCTGCCAGCAGCTGCGATTGCTATCTGGCACTCTGCTAAGCCAGAGAACCGTGCAAAAGTGGGCGGTATCATGATCTCCGCAGCGCTGACCTCGTTCCTGACCGGTATCACCGAGCCGATCGAGTTCTCCTTCATGTTCGTTGCGCCGATCCTGTACGTTATCCACGCGATTCTGGCGGGCCTGGCGTTCCCAATCTGTATCCTGCTGGGTATGCGTGACGGTACGTCCTTCTCTCACGGTCTGATCGACTTCATCGTTCTGTCCGGTAACAGCAGCAAACTGTGGCTGTTCCCAATCGTGGGTGCGTGCTATGCGGTTGCTTACTACACCATCTTCCGCGTGCTGATTAAAGCACTGGACCTGAAAACTCCGGGTCGTGAAGATGCGACAGAAGACAGCAAAGCTGGCGCTACCAGCGAAATGGCTCCGGCACTGGTCGCAGCGTTCGGCGGTAAAGAGAACATCACTAACCTGGACGCGTGCATCACTCGTCTGCGTGTGAGCGTTGCCGACGTGGCGAAAGTAGACCAGCCGGGTCTGAAAAAACTGGGCGCAGCGGGCGTAGTTGTTGCAGGTTCTGGTGTACAGGCAATCTTCGGTACCAAATCCGATAACCTGAAAACCGAAATGGATGAGTACATCCGCAGCAACTAAGTTGTGACATGGGGAGACTAAGGCAGCCGAATGGCTGCCTTTTTTATTTGTGTCTTAAAAAACGCCACTGAGACGCGAGAGCGGTCACTCTTCAGTCAGCTGATGAACATTCAGGAAAGAAATCGAGGGAGGAGGTTGAAAGGACAGGAGAAACTCGCTCATACTCTTGGATTGTGTCACACACCGATCCCGGGAGTGTGTTTACAGCGGACGCATTGCGCCAGATTAAACAAAAAAGGAAAAGGTCATGGCTGAAGAAACGATTTTCAGTAAAATTATCCGCCGCGAAATTCCGTCAGATATCGTCTATCAGGATGAACTGGTGACGGCTTTCCGGGACATTTCCCCTCAGGCTCCGACGCATATCCTTATCATTCCCAATATTCTGATTCCGACTGTAAACGACGTAAAAACCGAGCATGAAGTGGCGTTAGGTCGTATGCTGACGGTGGCTGCCAGAATCGCTGAACAGGAAGGGATTGCAGAAGACGGTTACCGTCTGATCATGAACTGCAACCGTCATGGTGGCCAGGAAGTTTATCATATTCACATGCATCTGCTGGGTGGACGTCCTCTGGGGCCGATGCTGGCACATAAAGGTCTTTGACATGCTGAAAGGGCGTATTGCAGCGCTGGTAATGGCGATGATGATTGTGGGGTGCAGCTCGCGTCCGGCGATCCCCGTGAATGATGAACAGACGCTGGTCATGGAGTCCTCCGTGCTTGCCGCGGGCATCACGGCGCAACAGCCCGCGTTGACCATCAGTGAAATCAACTCATCTGCCTCCTCTACGCTCTTTAATGAAAGACATGAACCGGTGACGGTCCACTACCGTTTTTTCTGGTATGACGTAAGAGGTCTTGAAATGCATCCGCTGGAGGCGCCGCGCAGCGTCACCATTCCGGCCAGGTCGTCGGTAACGCTCTATGGCAGCGCCAACTATCTGGGTGCGCATAAGGTGAGACTTTATCTTTATCTCTGAGGGGTGAACCTTGATTAAAAATTTGAGCCGCTATGCGCTCGTGACAGCTTTCGCTCTGTTTCTTGCAGGGTGTGTGACCCGAACTGAACAGCCTGCGCCTGTGGAAGAGGCTAAACCGGGTACTGAACAGCCGACACCGCCAACGCAGCAGCAGCCAACCGTGCCGTCTGTACCGTCTATTCCGGCGCAGCCAGGCCCGATTGAACATCCGGACCAGACGTCACAGCCCACGCCGCGCGTGCGCCATTACGACTGGAACGGGGCGATGCAGCCGATGGTAGGCAAAATGCTGCAGGCGCAGGGCGTGACGGCGGGCAGCGTATTGCTGGTCGACAGCGTGAACAACCGTACCAACGGTTCGCTGAACGCGGGTGAAGCCACGGAAACCCTGCGTAATGCTCTGGCTAACAACGGCAAGTTTACGCTGGTCTCGGCTCAGCAGCTCGCCGTCGCCAAACAGCAGCTGGGCCTGTCGCCGCAGGATAGCCTCGGTACCCGCAGCAAGGCGATCGGCATTGCACGTAACGTTGGCGCGCAGTATGTGCTTTACTCTAACGCCACCGGTAACGTGAATACCCCAGCCCTGCAGATGCAGCTGATGCTGGTTCAGACAGGCGAAATTATCTGGTCAGGTAAAGGTGCGGTTACGCAACAATGACGGCACGCGTGAAGAGATTCTGACGCGCTATTTTCCTCAGTACCGCCTTATCGCGCCGCAGGCCCATTCCGGGCTTGGCGGCGCGAGTTGCATTATAGAACAGGGCGAACGACGTCTGGTCTTGCGGCAAAATCACGACCCCGACGCGCCTGCCTCCCATTTCCGTCGTCAGTTTCGTGCCCTGAGACGTCTTCCGGCGGATCTCGTACCTGCCCCTCGTTTTTTCAGACAGGGCTGGATGGCCGTCGACTATCTGGAAGGTGAAGTTAAAAGCGCGCTGCCGGACACGCCGGAGCTTGCGGCGGTGCTGTATCATCTGCACCGGCAGCCACGTCTGGGATGGCGAATTACGTTATTCCCACTGCTGGAACATTACTGGCAGCAAGCCCTGCCTGACAGGCGTACTCCAGTGTGGCTGGCACTTCTCAGGCGGTTGCGTAAAACGGGCGAGCCGCAGCCGATTCGGCTCACGCCGCTGCATATGGATGTTCATGCCGGGAATATTGTTCATACGCCAGCGGGGATCAGGCTTATCGACTGGGAGTATGCCGGAGATGGCGATGTGGCGCTGGAGCTGGCGGCCGTCTGGACGGAGAGTGAAGCCGCGCGGCAGATGCTCATCAGGGAATACGCCCGGGTGGCACATATTGACCCCGACGCGCTGAGGCGTCAGGTCAGGCGCTGGCGACCCTGGGTCATCATGTTAATGGCTGGCTGGTTTGAAATGCGCTATCGGCAGTCCAGAGACAAACAATTTATTGCGCTGGCGGACGATGCCTGGCGTCAGTTACAAACGAAAGGATAAGAGAGGTGGATGTGGGTCCAGTCATGTTGGATGTTGAAGGGTTTGAGCTGGATGCGGAGGAGCGTGAAATTCTGGCGCATCCGCTGGTGGGTGGCCTGATCCTGTTTACCCGCAACTATCACGATCCGGCGCAGCTGCGCGAGCTGGTGCGTCAGATCCGCGCCGCGTCGCGTAACCATCTGGTGGTAGCCGTCGATCAGGAAGGCGGGCGCGTGCAGCGTTTTCGCGACGGTTTTACCCGTCTCCCGGCAGCCCAGTCATTCGCCGCGCTGCTCGGCACGGAAGAGGGTGGAAAACTGGCGCAGGAGGCCGGCTGGCTGATGGCCAGCGAAATGATTGCTATGGATATCGACATCAGCTTTGCACCGGTGCTGGATGTAGGGCATATCAGCGCTGCCATTGGCGAGCGCTCATACCATGAAGACCCGCGTATTGCGCTGGCAATGGCGACCCGGTTCATCGACGGCATGCACGACGCAGGCATGAAAACCACCGGGAAACACTTCCCGGGTCACGGGGCGGTGACGGCGGATTCTCACAAAGAGACCCCGCGCGATCCGCGCCCGGAAGCGGAGATTCGCGCCAAAGATATGTCGGTTTTCCAGTCGCTTATCACCGATAACAAGCTGGATGCCATTATGCCCGCGCACGTGATTTACAGCGACGTCGATCCGCGTCCTGCCAGCGGCTCTCCGCACTGGCTGAAAACCGTTCTGCGCCAGGAGCTGGGCTTCAACGGCGTGATTTTCTCTGACGATTTGTCGATGGAAGGGGCCGCGATCATGGGCAGCTACGCTGAACGCGGTCAGGCATCGCTGGATGCGGGTTGCGATATGATCCTGGTCTGCAATAATCGTAAAGGTGCCGTTAGCGTGCTGGATAACCTGTCGCCGATCAATGCAGAGCGTGTTACGCAATTGTATCATAAAGGTTCATTTAGCCGTCAGGAGCTGATGGATTCGGCGCGCTGGAAGACGGTCAACGCCCGGCTTGAAGACCTGAATGAGCGCTGGCAGGCACATAAAGCCAGCCTGTAAACCCTCCCGGAAGGCGTAGCGTGGTGAGAAGACGATGATCATCTATTTACACGGTTTTGACTCAAACAGTCCTGGTAATCATGAGAAGGTGCTGCAGCTGCAGTTTATCGATCCGGATGTACGGTTGATCAGCTACAGCACGCGTCATCCGAAGCATGATATGCAGCATCTGCTCAAAGAGGTGGACAAGATGTTGCAGCTCAACGTCGACGATCGCCCGTTGATTTGCGGCGTAGGGCTGGGCGGCTACTGGGCGGAGCGGATTGGCTTCCTGTGCGACATTCGCCAGGTGGTGTTCAATCCTAACCTGTTCCCGAACGAGAACATGGAAGGCAAAATTGACCGTCCGGAAGAGTATGTCGATATTGCGACCAAGTGCGTGAGCAACTTCCGTGAGAAAAACCGCGACCGCTGCCTGGTGATCCTTTCCCGTAATGATGAAGCGCTCAACAGCCATCGGGCAGCAGAGCTCCTGCATCATTACTATGAGATCGTCTGGGACGAAGAACAGACCCACAAGTTCAAAAACATCTCCCCGCATCTGCAGCGTATCAAAGCGTTTAAAACGCTGGGTTAATCAATTTCCCGCATGCATCAAAGCCCGGCCGCGAAAGCGTGCCGGGCTTTCTTTTTGACCAGAATTGTCTACTTTTAAGCCATCAAAACTTGATGCATATCAATTTTGGTATGACCAATGCGCCTGACGTGGTATTCTCAATGCACCTGAATGGTTTCAGTGCTGTAACCTGTTGTTAATTAAGGGTTATTTTTATAACTTTTAATTAACAATTGGTTAATAATTTGAGGGGGTCACGTTGACTACGCCATTGAAAAAGATAGTGATTGTAGGCGGTGGTGCTGGCGGGCTGGAGCTGGCTACACAGCTGGGCAAGAAGCTGGGTCGCGGTAAAAAAGCCAAAATTACGCTGGTGGATCGTAACCACAGCCACCTGTGGAAACCGCTGCTGCACGAAGTGGCGACCGGTTCTCTGGATGAGGGCGTGGACGCGCTCAGCTATCTGGCGCACGCGCGCAACCATCATTTCCAGTTCCAGCTGGGCTCGGTGGTGGACATCAACCGTGAAAGCAAAACCATCACCCTGGCAGAGCTGCGCGATGAAAAAGGGGAGCTGCTGGTTCCCGAGCGTAAACTGGCGTACGACACGCTGGTCATGGCGCTGGGCAGTACCTCCAACGACTTCAACACGCCGGGCGTGAAAGAGCACTGCATCTTCCTCGATAACCCGCACCAGGCGCGTCGTTTCCATCAGGAAATGCTGAACCTGTTCCTGAAGTACACCAGCAATATGGGTGCGAACGGTAAGGTGAATATCGCTATTGTCGGCGGCGGCGCGACGGGCGTTGAGCTGTCAGCGGAGCTGCACAATGCGGTGAAGCAGCTGCACAGCTACGGCTACAAAGGGCTAACTAACGAAGCGCTGAACGTGACGCTGGTTGAAGCCGGTGAACGGATCCTGCCTGCGCTGCCTCCGCGTATTTCCGGTGCGGCGCACAATGAGCTCACCAAGCTGGGCGTGCGGGTGCTGACGCAAACCATGGTGACCAGCGCCGACGAAGGCGGCCTGCACACCAAAGACGGCGAGTATATCAAAGCGGATCTGATGGTCTGGGCGGCTGGTATCAAAGCGCCTGACTTTATGAAAGAGATCGGCGGTCTGGAAACCAACCGCATTAACCAGCTGGTAACCGAGCCAACGCTGCAAACCACGCGCGATCCTGAAATCTTTGCCATCGGTGACTGTGCCTCCTGCGCGCGTCCTGAAGGTGGATTCGTGCCGCCGCGCGCGCAGGCCGCTCACCAGATGGCAAGCCTGGTGCTGCACAATATTCTGGCGCAGTACAAAGGCAAGCCAATGAAAGCCTATGTCTACAAAGACCACGGTTCACTGGTGTCATTGTCAAACTTCTCTACCGTCGGCAGCCTGATGGGCAACCTGATGCGCGGCTCAATGATGGTAGAAGGGCGCATTGCCCGCTTCGTGTATATCTCCCTGTACCGCATGCACCAGATTGCGCTGCACGGCTACTTCAAAACCGGGCTGATGATGCTGGTGGGCAGAATCAACCGCGTGATCCGTCCGCGTCTGAAGCTGCACTAATCTTTCACTCCCTCCGGGCCCTCCGGAGGGAGTTTTTAGCATTTCATGCTGTAGATCACAGTTTGACTGCTTAAGAGTTCTCCTAAATACAATATATCTCCTCTCAACGCCCCTTTTTTGATCCTTTATCTTATTGGCGAAGCCGTGCCTCCATTGCAAAATTGTTACCAATAGCAACAAAGGAGGAAGTCCCGTGAATAAATCAATGTTGGCGGGTATAGGGATTGGCGTCGCGGCTGCGTTAGGTGTGGCTGCCGTTGCCAGTCTCAACGTATTAGATCGCGGCCCGCAGTATGCACAGGTGGTTTCTGCTACACCGATTAAAGAAACCGTAAAAACGCCTCGTCAGGAGTGCCGTAACGTCTCCGTGACGCACCGTCGTCCGGTGCAGGATGAAAACCGCATTGCCGGTTCTGTTCTGGGGGCAGTAGCGGGTGGCGTTATTGGTCACCAGTTTGGCGGCGGCCGGGGTAAAGACGTGGCGACCGTGGTCGGCGCGCTGGGTGGCGGCTATGCCGGTAACCAGGTGCAGGGCGCGATGCAGGATAATGATACCTACACCACGACTCAGCAACGCTGCAAAACCGTCTATGACAAGTCGGAAAAAATGCTGGGCTATGACGTGACGTACAAAATTGGCGATCAGCAGGGCAAAATCCGCATGGATAAAGACCCGGGCACGCAAATTCCACTGGATGGAAACGGCCAGCTGGTTCTGAATAACAAAGTGTAAAAAAGATGTTCTCTGAATTTAGCTCCTCATGCGCTCAGGCTGAGGAGCTTTTTTTTTGCTTCAGATTTTCAGTAGCTCAGGCCACAGCCGCAGCGTGGTTTCGCTAATATGCTGCAGTTTTTCCAGCGTGGCTCCTTCACGGGCGCTGATCGACATCCCCTGCAAAATACAGCTCAGGTATTGCGCCAGCAGCTGAGGGTTGCATTGCGCCGGGATTTCACCGCGCTGCTGGCGCTGAGCCAGAAATGCGCTGAGGGTCTCTTCCTGCATGGCATGCCGTGATTTCACCGTATTGGCAATCTCTTTAGAGGACGCCGCAAGGGTGGCAGAGGTGTTAATCATAAAGCAGCCCGCAGGCGTCTCTTTACTGGTAAAGCAGGTCGCGACGGCGGTGAAATAGTCCCGGAGCGCCTGTTCAACGCTTTTCTCTTCGCAGAACAGCTGGGCTTCGTGTTTCGCCGCAAAGCGCGAAATGTATCTGTCCAGCACCGCCCTGAACAGCCCCTCTTTATTGGTAAATTCGGCATACAGCGTCGGCGCTTTGGCTCCGGTGGCTTCTACCAGATCGGAAAGCGAGGTTGCTTCATACCCATGTTGCCAGAAGAGAGTCATGGCCTTATCAAGCGCTGCATCCCTGTCAAACACTTTTGGTCGGCCACGGCTTTTCTTCGCACAACTCGTGACATCGGTTGTCATTTGCCGTTGGTCCTCTATTGGTTTGGTGAATGACCATTATAAAAATAAACGCAACCCACCACCAGTGCAGAATGCTTAAAAATAAATTAATCATATATGTATGAAAAATAACAATTTTAAAATTAAGTTAACGATCGTTATAAAATTATGTTGACGCGTGACATGGATCACATTTATGATTTACCTATCGATCGTTAACTAAATGATTAACGACCTCCAAATTCATCTGCTAAAGGTAAACATCATGAAAAACGTAAAAACTCTCATCGCTGCCGCTGTCCTGAGTTCACTCTCTTTCGCAAGCTTTGCTGCTGTACAGGTGCAATCCACCCCAGCCGACCAGCATAAAGTCGGGACAATCTCTGCGTCTGCAGGTACTAACCTGGGTTCCCTGGAAGATCAGCTGGCGCAAAAAGCGCAAGAGATGGGTGCAAAATCTTACCGCATCACCTCAGTGACCGGTCCTAACACTCTGCACGGCACTGCGGTCATCTACAAATAAGCCGGGCATAAACCCTCATTTATGCCGCTGCAATAAAAAACGCCCTGCTGAGCAGGGCGTTTTTTATTTCCGATTTACATCGACTGCGGGACGACATCGTGATGCCGGGTGACATCGGTCGGCATGCCTGACCGGGCTTCCATCGCACGCTCCATCACCACGCTGTTGGTATTCGCATTCGTTTTGAAGCTTACCATCGCGGCATTCAGGTTGATGGGCAGCGTCTGCGGATCGTCGCCGATATTTTTCGATAACGGCTGATGGATCTCAACCAGCCGCACGCCGCCGGGCTCCTCTGAAACTTTAATCGGCGTATTGATAATATTCACTTTGGTTCCCGGCGTAACGACGTTAAACAGCGTTTTGATATCGTCATCGCGCAGACGAATACAGCCGGAGCTGACGCGCATGCCGATGCCAAAGTCCGCATTCGTTCCGTGCAGCAGGTAGACGCCGCCGTATGCCGCGAGGCGTATCGCGTGGTGCCCCATCGGGTTATCCGGACCAGCCGGCACCACGGCAGGAAGATCGATCCCCTGGGCCTTATAGCGGGCACGAATGTTCGCCGTTGGGGTCCAGGTTGGATTCGCGCGTTTATCCGAGACGGTGGTGACCATCGTCGGCGTCAGCGTGTCGCCGCCCAGCTGACCAATACCGATAGGGTAGACGGTGACTTCATTTTTACCCGGCGGGTAATAGTACAGACGCAGCTCGGCCAGGTTTATCACCATCCCCTCGCGCGGGGCATCCGGCAGGATAGTCTGTAACGGGATGGTCAGTACGCTGCCCGCGCGCGGGACATACGGGTCGACGCCGGGGTTCGCCTGCAGCAGGGCCAGAAAACCGACGTTATATTTTTTGGCAATCGCTTCCAGTGAACCACCATTGTTTTCAACCACATGAAAGCGGTTTTCCCCCACCACCTTGCTGCCGGGAGGGGGAAGGGGCCAGGTGTTTGCCCGGGCGGGAAGCGCCACCGCGACGGTGGCTGCCAGCGCCAACAGGGTCATCCAGCGAGTAAAACGCGAAGAGGTCATCATCACCATAATCCATGCAAATGATAAGGTTATTGTTTTATAAGACGTTAAACATAATTATGGCGAATGGGTATGTCGGGAAGATCGGGTGAAGTGCAAAGAGTTTGTAAATTGTCCCCCCGTAGCGCCGGGCTAACAGGGGGAAGGGATCCCCATAAAATAATGCCTGAACGGACGACCCCCTCTCCCTTGAGGGAGAGGGTTGGGGTGAGGGGGAACATACGGCTCTGGTGGTCATTCCGTTCACTTCATGTTCCTTGCTACTCTTTAACGACATAACCGGTGAACGTGCCAGGGGGCTCAATCGCCACCACCCTGGCGACCCAGGCTCCCGGCGGTAAATCGCCGCTTCGCGGTGCCCTCGGCTTATTCCTTCCGGCTTATCGGGGACGGGCGGAGGCAACGTCCATGTAAAGCCCGCCCTCTCGGCGCATCCCTGCGCCTCGCCCCGGCCTACAGGAAACGCCTCAGCGATTTACAGCCGGACCAGGGTGTCGCTGTAAGCTGTTCATTCCCGGAAGCAACTTTCATCGCTTCCGGTTAATAAACTACATGAAACTCCTCAGCTAACAGGGGGAAGGGAGGTTATGCGATCGCGTTCTCTTCCAGCTGGCGCATAAAGTTACGCACCCAGTCCATACGGGTTTTGCGCTCCGTCAGCTCCTGGGTAAATTTCAGACGGGTTGGACCATCCAGACGGAAATGCTGCGGCTGTTTTTGCAGCAGGCCGATCAGCCACATCGGGTTGACGTGATTCTTCTCGGCGAATTCAATCACGCCGCCTTTTTCATTGCCTTCAAGCTTGCGGATCCCCAACTTTTGCGCCTGCTGGCGCAGCCTCGCGATATCCAGCAAATTTCTCGCCGGATCGGGCAGCAGACCAAAGCGGTCAATCAGCTCCACCTTAATCTCTTCCAGCTCGTTCTCCTTCTTCGCGCTGGCGATGCGCTTGTAGAACGACAGTCGGGTATTCACGTCCGGAATGAAATCGTCCGGCAGCAGGGAAGGCATACGCAGCTCGACCTCGGTCTGCTGGCTGGTGAGATCTTCCAGCGACGGCTCGCGTCCGTCCTTCAGGGCATCAACCGCGTTTTCCAGCAGCTCCATATAGAGCGAGAAGCCGATGGTTTCCATGGAGCCGCTCTGGTCTTCACCCAGCAGCTCGCCGGCACCGCGGATCTCGAGATCGTGCGTGGCCAGCGCAAAGCCTGCGCCGAGGTCTTCCAGCGAGGCGATGGCTTCCAGACGCTTTTGCGCGTCGGTGGTCATCGCTTTCGGATGCGGCGTCAGCAGCCAGGCATAGGCCTGATGGTGCGAACGCCCGACGCGGCCGCGCAGCTGGTGAAGCTGCGCCAGGCCAAAGTGATCCGCACGCTCAATGATGATGGTGTTTGCCGTCGGAATGTCGATCCCGGTCTCAATGATGGTGGTGCACACCAGCACGTTAAAGCGCTGGTGGTGAAAGTCGTTCATCACCCGCTCCAGCTCGCGCTCGCGCATCTGCCCGTGACCGATAGCTATGCGCGCTTCCGGCACCAGCTCCGCCAGCCTGTCCGCGGCTTTCTGGATGTTTTCCACGTCATTGTAGAGATAGTAGACCTGACCTCCGCGCAGCACTTCACGCAGAATGGCCTCACGCACCACCAGATTATCGTACTCGCGAACAAAGGTTTTCACCGCCAGACGGCGCGCCGGCGGCGTGGCGATAATCGACAGATCGCGCATGCCGCTCATCGCCATGTTCAGGGTTCGCGGGATTGGCGTTGCGGTCAGGGTGAGGATATCGACGTCGGCGCGCATCGCTTTGATTCGCTCTTTATGACGCACCCCGAAGCGGTGCTCTTCGTCGACGATCAGCAGCCCCAGATCTTTCCACTTCACGTCGCTTTGCAGCAGCTTGTGGGTGCCGATCAGAATATCGATTTTGCCTTCGCTGGCCTGTTCGAGGATCTGCGTCTGCTCTTTAGTGCTGCGAAAACGCGAGAGCATCTCGATACGTACCGGCCAGTTGGCGAAACGGTCGCGGAAGTTATCGAAGTGCTGCTGAGCGAGCAGGGTGGTCGGCACCAGCACCGCCACCTGCTTGTTGTTTTCCACCGCAAGGAAGGCGGCGCGCATCGCCACTTCGGTTTTGCCGAAGCCGACGTCGCCGCAGACTAAGCGGTCCATGGCCAGCGGCTGGCACATGTCGCTCAGCACGGCGTTGATGGCCTGGGCCTGATCCGGCGTGGTTTCAAACGGGAAGCTGTCGCAGAACAGCTGGTACTGTTCTTTATCGTGCTTAAAGGCGAAGCCCTGTTTGGCCGCGCGCTGGGCGTAGATATCCAGCAGCTCGGCCGCCACGTCGCGCACTTTTTCCGCCGCCTTCTGGCGCGCGCGCGCCCAGGCATCGCCGCCCAGCTTGTGCAGCGGCGCATTTTCTTCGGCGCCGCCCGCGTAGCGGCTGATCAGATGCAGGGAGGAGACCGGGACATACAGTTTGGCGTCGTTGGCGTAGGTGAGCATCAGGTATTCACCTTTGATCCCGCCCGCTTCCAGCGTGGTCATCCCCTGATAGCGCCCAACGCCGTGTTCCAGGTGAACAATCGGCTGGCCCGGGTGCAGCTCGGCCAGGTTACGGATCAGCGTGTCCGGGTTGATGGTCCGACGGTTGTCCTGACGGCGGCGCGCGACGCGCTCGCCCAGCAGGTCGCTTTCGCAAATCAGCGCCAGGTTGTTGAGCGTGTCGATGAACCCGTGCTCGGCGGCGCCAATCATCAGATAACGACCGTTTTCGGTCGCTTCGCTCAGACGCAGGATGCGCTTCGGCGCCACCTTAATGCGTCCCAGCAGCTCACCTAACGCTTCGCGGCGGCCTTCACTCTCAACGGAGAACACCACCGGGCCGGTGAAGGACTCCAGGAACTTGCGCAGATTATCCAGCGGGGATTTCTGCTGCGCCTGAACGGCCAGGTCCGGCAGCGTCCGGAAGGCGAGGTTGGTATTGGCGGCCTTGTCGGCAAGCGAATCGGTTTTCAGCTGTATGCGCGGCCAGCGCTTCAGCTCGGCGTTGAGCTCGTCGGTGCGCAGCCACAGCGCTTCCGGTGGCAGCAGCGGACGCATTGGGTCAACGCCACGGTTTTCAAAGCGGGCGCGGGTTTCGCTTTCAAAGCGGCTGGCGCTGGCGTCGATATCCCCGGTGTTGACAATCAGCGTATTCGCCGGGAAGTAGCTGAACAGGGCAGGCAGCGGCTCGTTGAAGAACAGCGGCTGCCAGTATTCGATCCCGGCAGGAAGCGTGCCTTTACTGACCTGCTGATAAATATGTTCCGCGTCGCGCTTCACCTCGAACTTATCGCGCCACTGGCTGCGGAACAGCTCGATAGCGGTTTTGTCCGTGGGGAACTCATGCGCGGGCAGTAAATTGATCGACTCGACTTCCTCCAGCGTGCGCTGCGTGTCGGCGTCGAATACGCGCAGGCTGTCGATTTCATCATCAAAGAAATCCAGACGATACGGCTGGTCGCTGCCCATCGGGTAAAGGTCGAGCAGCGCGCCGCGGGTCGCGTATTCCCCGTGCTCCATCACCTGGTCGACGTGGCGATAGCCGGCACCGTCAAGCTGCGCGCGGAGGGCATCTCGGGAGAGGCGCTGGCCTTTTTTCATCACCAGCGCGTGACCGTGCAGATAGCTGTGCGGACAGACGCGCTGCATCAGGGTGTTCACCGGCACAATCAGCACGCCGCGCTGCATGGTCGGCAGCTGATAGAGCGTCGACAGGCGCGAGGAGATGATCTCCTGATGCGGAGAGAAGCTGTCATACGGCAGCGTCTCCCAGTCGGCCAGGCTGAACACCAGGCTATCGGTGAACTGGCGAATTTCGTCGTGCAGGCGCAGGGCGTTTTGCATATCCGGGGCAACCAGAATCACCGGGCCTGGATGACGCTCGGCGATTTCCGCCACCAGCGTGGCGCACGCCGCGCCCGTGAGTTCACCCAGCTGGCGCTGGTCGCCCGCTTTGACAGGCAAGGAATAACGATAGTGTTCAGGCATGGCTATGTCAGAGTCTCTTATGGATATACCAACAGTATTGGGGCATATCACTGATACGCAATGTCTTTATTATCCTCGATCGTTTTACATAAGCAAATCGTAACCGCACGGCGGGGCTAAACGCCCCCGAAACGGGGGCGGAGAGGGCATTAACGCGTTGAAGGTGACAGGGTTAGCGTAGACGGAGGAGAGAAGAAAACGTCCCCAAACAGCGCGGTGGAGATTTTACGCACTCCGAGCCCGGCAAGGGTACAGATAAGCAGGCTGGCAAACGGGTAGACCAGCACCAGGGTGAGCTCTGCCCAGACCGGCCACGAGGCGGCATTCATTTCGCCAATCAGGAACAGGCTAAAGGCCTCAATCAGGATGCGGTGGGTGGTATAAATCGCAATGGTATTGGAGCCAATCACGTTCAGCAGATTGTTCGGGTTAACGGCGTAGCGCTGCTCAAGGCTGTAGAACAGCTTCATGATCAACACAATCGACAGCAATGAGAGGAGCAGCGGAACGTTAGCAAACCACAGCACCACGGAGACGGCGGCGAAAGCGCCGGTTGCCAGCCAGATGCGGCGCAGGTTGACGCTTTTCATCCACGTCATCAGCGCTGCGCCATACCACGCCCCGAGGCTGTAGTAGATCATGTTGCGGACCACGCTGTTCATTCCCCACCACGGCAGCGGCAGGAAGTTAATCGCGATGCTCGCCAGCGCCAGCAGTCCCAGAACCGGCAGCTTCCAGCGGCTCAGCAGTTTACACAGCGTGAAGTAGACCACCAGGGCATACAGATACCACAGGCTGGTGCTGGCGGTGAGCATACCCCGTACAAATCCTGAGAGCGAGTCGGCGTAGGCCGCGTTCGACGCGGTGGCAAGCTCACGCTCGGGCGCCAGCCAGGCGTTCAGGTGGGTCAACGCCTGCCATTGCAGAACGCCCCACAGCGCCAGGACCCAGACAATGCTCCAGATCCGTTTATCGAGACTGGTTCGCCAGTCCACTTCGTCAATATAACGACGGATCAGATAGCCGGAGATAAAGAAGAAGACCGGCATACGAAACGGTGCGAGATAGAGGTTAAAATAGACCCAGCATTTGGCGAGAAGGCCGGAGAGCGGGTGCTGCAGCCCGATCAGATGCGGATAAAACGTGATAACCGAATGATAGATAACCACCAGGCAGATACACAGCCCTTTTATCTGGTTAATCCATAATGCTTTTTGCTTCATTGTTCGCCACTACCTTATTGCCATAAACGAACGAGCAATTGTTGTAAAACGAAGCCGGGATGTAATGGGTAACAGTCTGTATCCGGCGGTTTTTCGGAAAAGGTGGAGGTTGCGAGGTGGGTATTCAGACAATAGTACCCTGATTTATCTGAATTTTTCGGAAGAATGATTACCAAAGCTTACTGTTTCAGTCATTTACGCTTAACGGATTCGCTTATATACTCGTGGGTCTGCTATCAGCAAACAGACGGATTTCATGTATCAACCTGTCGCACTCTTCATAGGCTTACGTTACATGCGTGGGCGCGCCGCGGACCGCTTCGGTCGCTTTGTCTCCTGGCTTTCGACTATTGGCATTACGCTTGGCGTGATGGCACTGGTGACGGTACTTTCCGTCATGAATGGCTTTGAGCGCGAGCTGCAAAACAACATCCTGGGGCTGATGCCGCAGGCCGTTCTTTCATCATCCAACGGTTCGGTTAACCCGCAACAGCTGCCGGAAAGCGCGGCGAAGTTACAGGGCGTCACGCGCGTCGCGCCGTTGACGACCGGCGACGTGGTGCTGCAAAGCGCCCGCAGCGTGGCGGTCGGCGTGATGCTGGGTATTGACCCGGCGCAAAACGATCCGCTGACGCCGTATCTGGTTAATGTGAAGCAGACCGATCTGGAAGCCGGGAAATACAACGTGATTCTGGGTGAACAGCTTGCCGGACAGCTTGGCGTCAACCGTGGCGATCAGCTGCGCGTGATGGTGCCTTCTGCCAGCCAGTTTACGCCGATGGGGCGCCTGCCAAGCCAGCGCCTGTTTAACGTGATTGGTACCTTTGCCGCCAATAGCGAAGTCGATGGTTACCAGATGCTGGTTAACATTCAGGACGCTTCACGCCTGATGCGCTACCCGGCAGGGAACATCACCGGCTGGCGCCTGTGGCTCGATGCGCCGCTGAAGGTCGATACCCTCAGCCAGCAAAAACTGCCGGACGGCACCAAATGGCAGGACTGGCGCGAGCGTAAAGGCGAACTGTTCCAGGCCGTGCGGATGGAAAAAAACATGATGGGGCTGCTGCTGAGCCTGATCGTGGCCGTGGCCGCATTTAACATCATTACCTCGCTGGGCCTGATGGTGATGGAGAAGCAGGGCGAAGTCGCCATTCTGCAAACCCAGGGGCTCACGCCGCGCCAGATTATGGCGGTGTTTATGGTGCAGGGAGCCAGCGCAGGCATCATCGGCGCGCTGCTCGGCGCCGTGCTGGGGGCCTTGCTTGCCAGCCAGCTTAATAACTTAATGCCGATCATCGGCGCTCTTCTCGACGGCGCGGCGCTGCCGGTGGCTATCGAGCCGCTGCAGGTGGTCGGTATTGCGCTGGCCGCGATGGCCATTGCGCTGCTTTCTACGCTTTATCCTTCCTGGCGCGCTGCCGCCACTCAACCCGCTGAGGCTTTACGTTATGAATAAGATCCTGTTGCAATGCGACAACCTGTCCAAACGCTATCAGGAAGGCACTGTGCAAACCGACGTGCTGCACAATGTGAGCTTCAGCGTGGGCGAAGGCGAGATGATGGCGATTGTCGGCAGCTCCGGCTCGGGTAAAAGTACGCTGCTGCACCTGCTGGGCGGGCTGGATACGCCAACTAACGGCGACGTGATTTTCTCCGGCCAGCCGATGAGCAAAATGTCCTCCGCGGCGAAGGCCGAGCTGCGCAACCGCGAGCTGGGCTTTATCTACCAGTTCCACCACCTGCTGCCGGATTTCACGGCGCTGGAAAACGTGGCGATGCCGCTGCTGATTGGCAAAAAGAAACCGGCAGAAATTAACGCTCGCGCCAGCGACATGCTGAAAGCGGTAGGGCTGGGCCATCGCGGTAACCATCGTCCCTCTGAGCTTTCCGGCGGCGAGCGCCAGCGCGTGGCGATTGCCCGTGCGCTGGTCAACAACCCGCGTCTGGTGCTGGCGGATGAGCCTACCGGTAACCTGGATGCCCGCAATGCGGACAGTATTTTCCAGCTTCTGGGCGAGCTGAACGCCTCGCAGGGCACCGCGTTTCTGGTCGTAACCCACGATCTGCAGCTGGCAAAACGCATGGGGCGTCAGCTTGAGATGCGCGACGGCCATCTGAACGCGGAACTGACCCTGATGGGAGCAGAGTAATGGCGTCACCGTTATCGTTACTCATCGGTTTACGTTTTAGCCGCGGCCGCCGTCGCGGCGGCATGGTGTCGCTGATCTCCGTCATCTCGACCATCGGTATTGCGCTCGGTGTGGCGGTGCTGATTGTGGGCTTAAGCGCCATGAACGGTTTTGAGCGCGAGCTGAATAACCGCATTCTGGCGGTAGTGCCGCACGGGGAGATCGAGCCGGTTAACCAGCCGTGGACGAACTGGAGCGATGCGCTCGCCAAAGTCGAAAAGGTGCCGGGCATTGCCGCGGCCGCGCCCTACATTAACTTTACCGGGCTGGTGGAGAGCGGGGTAAACCTGCGCGCCATTCAGGTAAAGGGGGTTAACCCCGCCCAGGAAGCGCGTCTCAGCGCGCTGCCAAACTATGTGCAGAACGGCGCATGGGCCAACTTTAAGGCCGGCGAGCAGCAGATCATCATGGGTAAAGGCGTGGCCGATGCCCTGAAGGTGAAGCAGGGCGACTGGGTGTCGATCATGATCCCGAACGCCAGCGCCGACCACAAGCTGCAGCAGCCTAAGCGCGTGCGCCTGCACGTCACCGGTATTCTTCAGCTGAGCGGTCAGCTTGACCATAGCTTTGCGATGGTGCCGATGGAGGATGCGCGCCAGTATCTCGACATGGCCGACAGCGTGACGGGCATTGCCATCAAGGTGAACGACGTCTTTAACGTCAACAAGCTGGTTCGCGACGCGGGCAGCGTGACCAATAACTATGTCTACATCAAAAGCTGGATCGGCACTTACGGCTATATGTACCGTGATATCCAGATGATCCGCGCCATCATGTATCTGGCGATGGTGCTGGTGATTGGTGTGGCGTGCTTTAATATCGTCTCGACGCTGGTGATGGCGGTCAAGGACAAGAGCGGCGACATCGCCGTGCTGCGTACGCTGGGGGCGAAAGATGGTCTTATTCGCGCCATCTTCGTCTGGTACGGTTTGCTGGCGGGGCTGTTCGGCAGCCTGTGCGGCGTGGTGATTGGCGTGGTGGTTTCCCTGCAGCTGACCCCCATTATCAACGGGATCGAAAAGCTTATTGGTCACCAGTTCCTGTCGGGTGATATCTACTTTATTGACTTCCTGCCGTCTGAACTGCACTGGCTGGACGTTTTTTATGTGCTGGTTACAGCACTTTTACTGAGTCTGCTGGCAAGCTGGTATCCGGCGCGTCGCGCAAGCCGAATTGATCCGGCGAGGGTATTAAGTGGCCAGTAATTACGTCATGATCTAGCGGCTTTCTGGCCGCCAGGTTAAAAGAGGAATGCGTTATGTATTACGGATTTGATATTGGCGGCACCAAGATTGCGCTAGGCGTGTTTGATAAAGACCTCAGGCTGCAGTGGGAAACCCGCGTTCCCACGCCGCGCGAAAGCTATGACGAATTTTTAACCGCGATTGCCGCGCTGGTGGCTCAGGCCGATGAACGCTTTGGCGTGAAAGGCAGCGTCGGCATCGGCATTCCGGGTATGCCCGAAACCGACGACGGCACGCTGTATGCCGCCAACGTGCCTGCCGCCAGCGGTAAACCGCTCCGCGCCGATCTCTCTGCCCTCCTTGAACGCGACGTGCGTTTAGACAATGATGCTAACTGCTTTGCGCTCTCCGAAGCCTGGGACGATGAGTTCCGTCAGTATCCGCTGGTGATGGGGCTGATCCTCGGTACCGGCGTCGGCGGGGGAATTGTGATCAACGGGAAGCCAATCACCGGGCGCAGCTACATCACCGGCGAGTTTGGTCATATCCGTCTCCCGGTGGATGCCCTGGAGGTAGTGGGGCGCGATTTCCCGCTGACTCGCTGCGGCTGCGGCCAGTACGGCTGTATTGAGAACACCCTCTCCGGCCGCGGGTTTGCATGGCTTTACGAACACTTCTATCATCAGAAACTTGAGGCCCCTCAAATCATTACCCTGTGGGAGCAAGGGGATGCGCAGGCGCGTGAGCACGTCGAGCGTTATCTGGATCTGCTGGCGGTGTGTCTGGGAAATATTCTCACCATCGTCGACCCGGATCTGCTGGTGATCGGGGGAGGGCTGTCAAACTTTACCGCGATTACGGAACGGTTGTCCGGGCGTTTGCCCCGACATTTATTGCCGGTTGCCCGCGTGCCGCGTATTGAACGCGCGCGACACGGGGACGCAGGAGGCATGCGCGGAGCCGCATTCCTTCATCTCACCGATTAGTTTACGAGGTTTCTATGCTGTCGCGTCGCCAGGGTCGACTCAGCCGTTTTCGCAAAAACAAACGCCGCTTGCGTGAGCGCTTGCGCCAGCGGATCTTTTTCAGAGACAGAATGATGCCAGAAGCGATGGATAAACCCAGAGTGGTGGTGCTGACCGGGGCGGGGATCTCCGCCGAGTCAGGAATTCGAACCTTCCGCGCGGCGGACGGGCTGTGGGAAGAGCACCGCGTGGAGGATGTGGCCACGCCGGAAGGCTTTGCCCGCGATCCGGATCTCGTGCAGGCGTTTTACAACGCTCGCCGCCGTCAGCTTCAGCAGCCTGACGTCGCGCCGAATGCGGCGCATCTGGCGCTGGCGAAGCTGGAAGAGGCGCTGGGCGATCGTTTTCTGCTGGTGACGCAGAATATCGACAACCTGCACGAGCGGGCCGGTAACAAGAACATCATCCATATGCACGGCGAGCTGCTCAAGGTTCGCTGCGCCTGGAGCGGTCAGGTGCTGGACTGGCAAGAGGACGTGCTGCCTGAGGATAAGTGCCACTGCTGCCAGTTCCCGTCGCGCCTGCGTCCGCACGTGGTCTGGTTCGGTGAAATGCCGCTGGGAATGGATGATATCTACAGCGCGCTGGCGATGGCCGACGTATTTATCGCCATCGGCACATCCGGTCATGTTTACCCGGCGGCGGGGTTTGTCCACGAAGCGCGCCTGCACGGTGCGCATACGGTAGAACTCAACCTTGAGCCAAGCCAGGTGGGCAGCGAGTTTGAAGAGAAACACTACGGTCTGGCAAGCACGGTCGTCCCGGAGTTTGTCGACAAGCTGCTGAAAGGGCTGTAACGGCAATCGCCTAAAAGGCACCCGTCCAGCGGGTGCCTTTTTATTTATGAATGGAAGAACGCCAGCGTCTTCTCGAGCGATTTAGCCTGCTCATCCAGCGAGAGCGCCGCCGCAGAGATCTGCTGAACCAGAGAGGCGTTCTGCTGGGTCGTGCTGTCCATCTGGTTAACGGCGGTGCTGACCTGGCTAATCCCGCGATTTTGCTCGTCCAGCGCCTGAACGATATCGTTGATGACCAGATGCACATGCGACACCGCTTCAATCACCTGTTTCATCATCACGCCGGTTTCATTGACCAGCTCAACGCCTTTGCTCACGCGCCCTGAGGACTCGGCAATCAGCTGAGAGATCTCTTTTGCCGCGTTAGCGCTTCGCTGGGCAAGATTGCGCACTTCCCCTGCGACGACCGCGAAGCCGCGCCCCTGTTCGCCTGCCCGTGCCGCTTCAACGGCAGCATTCAGCGCCAGGATATTGGTCTGGAAGGCGATGCCATCGACAATGCTGTTAATCTCGCCGATCTTACGCGCGCTCTCATCAATCTCCCCAATCACCACGACCACGTCGTTCACCAGCGTTTCGCCATGCCCGGCGAGGCTCGCGGCGCGATCGGTCAGCGTGGTCGCCTTGTGGGCGTTGTCGGCGTTATTCTTCACCGTGACCGAAATCTCTTCCATGCTGGCTGCCGTTTCAACAATCGCAGCCGCCTGTTCCTCGGTTCGCGAGGCGAGGTCAAGGTTGCCCGCCGAAATTTCGCTGGTGCCGCCGTGTACGGAGTGGCTGGCTTCGCTGATATTGTCGACGATGCGCTTGAGCTGCATCTGCATGGTGTGCAGGGCATAAAAAATGCTGTGGGTATCTCCGGAACGCACCGGGATGGTGTTGTTCAGGTCTCCCCGGGCAACGGCCAGGGCGATCCCGGCCGCCTCCGAAGGTTCTCCCCCAACCGGACGGTCAACTTTGCGGGTGAAGATCTGTGCCATGACCAGGCTAACCGCCACGATGCTTAGCACCATCATGATGATGGCTTTCAGTAAAAATGCGCGCGCTTCGGCCATCACTTCGCTGACCGGCGTGATAATGGCAAGTTTCCACGGCGTCTGGCTGTTACCGACGGCGATGTCCTGCCAGGTGATAAACACGTCCTCCTTCAGCAGCGGATCGTTAATGCGGGTGACGTCATGACCGGCAATCTGACCGGCGTAAGGCTTGCCCGCCGCGCGCTTGTCCGGGCTGGACACCACGTTATGACCTGCGGAGAGGAGCAGGGCATAGCCCGTGCCGTTCCACGGTTTAATCGCGCCGATCGTCGATTGCAGCGTGGCGAGGGAGAAGTCAGAGGTGACCGAGCCCAGAAACTGACCGTCACGCATGATGGGGGCGGCAATCGAGGTGAGCATCACGTCCACGCCGTTGTAGGGATAGATATAGGGTTCGATGATCACATCTTTATGGCGTTGTTTCGGCAGCAGATAATAATCGCCGCTGCCGGGCGTTTCGATATCCGTCAGCAGGTGTAATGCCGGTTTGCCGGTGGCGTCCCGGTCAACGTAGCGGGCGTAGCGCCCGGCAGGATCTTCACCGCTTTGACCGGCCCAGACGGCATCTTTATCGTCGAACGCGTTGGGCTCAAAGGCCATCGACATGGAGAGAAACTGTGGGTGAGCCGAAAGGTAGTGGATGAGCAGCTGGTTCAGGCTCTGGCGATCGGTCACGCCCGCCTCGCGCAGCGCCAGGGCGCTGTTGCCCATATCCCGGGCGGCAGTCAGGGCAGAATCCAGCTGTTTACTGACCTGCAACGCTTGCACCTCGGCAATCTGGCGGATATGCTTTTTGGCCAGAACCTCCTGCTGTGCCATCCACTGCCACATCATAAACCCGATCGTTGCCGTAAAGCCCACCGTTACGGTGAGGAAAATGGACAATAGCATCAACGTCTTGACTCTTATTTTTTTTCTTTGGACCACGGCGTCTTTCATTCTCATCTCCCGTAATATCGTGCATGTCGGGCAGGCACATATTCCTTATCGGATATTTTCTCCTCTTTCTGTAGAGCGCCAGGGATATTTAATTTAAATTTTGATTTGTAAATCCGGTTAATTAGTGTGGATGCTTTTATTTTGTGCATTCAATCAAAATAGTGCTCGATAAAGCTCGTTATCGTCGTGTAGAAAGAGGATGCTAATAAATATAAAGTTGTAGAGGAGGATGGGATATGTACGGATTTATTGCGCGACAACCCATTTTTAACCCTGAGATGAAGACGGTGGCCTATGAACTGCTCTTCAGAGATGGGATGACAAACCGTTTTCCGGACGTGTCGGCGGAATATGCCACCTCCAGGATGATATCAGATCAGTTTTTATGCGTGCCGTCCCAGCGCATCGCCGGGGCACATACGTCGTTTATTAATTTCCCTTCGCGGATGGTCATAGACCGCAGTGGAGAAGCGCTGGATAAAGAGAGCGTGGTCATTGAGATCCTGGAAGATGCTGTGCCGGGAGCGGAGCTGTTGCAGGCCGTCAGGGAGATGAGTGCGGATGGTTATCAGTTTGCGCTTGATGATTTCACCCTTGCTCCAGAATGGGATGCTTTTTTACCCTATATTTCAATACTGAAATTTGACGTCAGAAATTATACCTTAGCGCAAATTAAACAGTATCTGAAAGAGCGTAAACATTTAACCGGGCATATTAAATATCTCGCTGAAAAAATTGAGACTAAAGAGGAATTCAGCCAATACAGGGAAGAGGGATTCTCGCTGTTTCAGGGCTATTTTTTCTGCCGTCCGGAGGTCATTAAATATAAACGGCTATCGCAAAATCAGCTGGCAATTTTTCGGCTGCAAATGGAGGTTGGGCGCAATAAGCCTGATTTTCGGATCGTCGAGTCGTTGATTAAAACCGATCTCACGCTGTCCTGGAAAATCATGCGCTACATGAAGCACACCGCATTTAAACATATCGGTGCCTGTAATTTCAGCAAGTTAACCCTGAGCGAAGTCCTCAGATATCTCGGGGAAAATCAGCTGAGACGGTTTGTTGCCGTCGTGGTCCTGGCGAGCGCGGGCAATGACACCGTCAGCGAGCTTTACCCGTTGAGCATGATGCGCGGTAAGTTCTGTGAACTGATCGCAGAGACGATGAACGAACCGACGCTGGCTGAAAATGCCTTCATGTGCGGCCTGTTTTCTCTGCTCGATACACTCCTCGAACAGCCGATGGCCGAGTTGATGAAGCAAATTGCGGTCCCGCAGAGCGTGAGCAATGCCTTGTGCCATCAGGAGGGACGGTTAGCCGATATGGTGAGCCTGTGCCGATACTATGAACAGCAGCACTGGGACGAGGCGACCCGGGTTCGTCAGGCGCTGGGTCTGTCGGATGAGGATGTGGTTGAGGCGATGAGAAAGGCGACGATCTGGGCTGGGGAGAACGCGGTCAGTTAATCCTCCTCACGCCGCACGTACGGCGTGAGGAAGAACGCGATACCGTTTATCGGCCCGCTTTTAATTTCTGGTAATACTCTTCGTAGAGGCGGCTGGCGTCACCGACATCGTTCTGCCATTCACCTTTGCTGATGGTTTCGGCATCCGGATAGAGCGATTTATCGTTAGCCACTTCAGGCTTCAGCAGCCTGCGTGCGGCGAGGTTTGGCGTGGGGTAGCCAATCGTCTCGGCAACCTGTTTCGCCACGTCCGGGCGCAGCAGGAAGTTAATCAGCTTGTGCGCCCCTTCAACGTTTTTCGCGTTGGCGGGGATCGCAAGGCTGTCCATCCAGAAGATCCCCCCTTCTTTCGGCCAGACCACCTCAAGCGGCGTACCGGCCTGGCGGGCGACATACGCGGAGCCGTTCCACACCATCCCCAGGTTCACTTCGCCTTCCATATACGGGTTTGCCGGGTTATCAGAGTTGAACGCCGCCACGTTAGGCATCAGCTTTTTCAGCTCGTTATACGCCGCTTCAATCTCTTTAGGATCCGTCGTGTTGCCCGAGTAGCCCAGCGTGCGCAGCGCGACCTGGAACACTTCACGCGCGTCGTCGGTTAACAGCAGGCTACCCTTGTATTCCGGTTTCCACAGGTCGGCCCAGCTTGTCACTGTTTTCGGATCGACGGCATCGCTATTCACGCCAATCGCGGTTGCCCCCCAGATGTACGGAATGGAGTAGTCGTTATTGGGGTCGAACGGCTTGTTGAGCATCTCTGGATCGAGGTTTGAAAAATGGGTTAGCTTCGTTTTGTCGATCTTCTGGATCATGCCCTCTTTGCGCATTTTGTCGACAAAGTAGGTGGAAGGCACGACCAGATCGTACGCGCCGTCTTTGTAGGTTTTCAGCTTGGCGTACATGGTTTCATTCGACTCGTAGGTCGAGTAGATAACCTTGATGCCCGTCTCCTTCGTGAACTGTTCCAGCAGGCCCGGCGGCACGTACTCGGTCCAGTTGTAGAAGTAGAGCGTTTTGCTGTCATCAGCGTGCGCGGCACCCATGCCAAGCACCAGCGCCGCAGCGGCGAGCATTTTTTTCATTTCATTGTCCCCTGAGATTTTGTTTTATCACGAGCAATAACCTGGCTGGCGATCACCAGCACCAGCGAAAACACCAGCAGAATGGTCGCCAGCGCGTTCACCTCCGGTGAGACGCCGACTTTCACCATTGAATAGATCTTCAACGGCAGAATTTCATAGCTCGGACCGGTGACGAAGGAGGACACGACCACGTCATCCATCGACAGGGTGAAGCTAAGTAGCCATCCGGCCGCCACGGCGGGCATCGCCAGCGGCAGGATGATTTTGCGCAGGATGGTCATCTCGCTGGCGCCCAGATCCTTCGCCGCCTCCAGCATGCGCACGTCGAACCCTTTCAGGCGCGCGAAAACAGTCACCACCACAAACGGCAGGCAGAAGGTGATGTGTGAGAACAGCAGCGACCAGAAGCCAAGCTGTACGCCCAGCAGCATAAACAGCACCAGCAGCGAAATGGCCATCACGATGTCCGGCGACATCATCACCACAAACAGCATGCCGCTGACAAACGGTTTGCCGCGAAAGCGATAGCGGTAGAGCGCCACGGCGGTGAGCGAGCCAATCAGCGTCGCGAAGGTGGCGGAGAAGATCGCCATCGTCAGCGAGTGCTGAGCGGCCTGCAGGAGGCTATCGTTGTTCATCAGCAGGCTGTACCAGCTGGTGGTAAAACCCTGCCAGTTAATCCCGAAGCGTGAGCTGTTAAACGAGTTCACGATCAAAATAACGATCGGGATATAGAGATAGGCATAAATGGCGGTCATAAAACCGCCGCGAAGCAGTCGACCGATCATTCGAGTTCCACCTTTTTATTCAGCAAGCGTGAGGCGCGCCAGTAGACCAGCAGCATCAGGCCCATGATCACCGTCAGCGTAATGCTGGTCGCGGAGCCGAACGGCCAGTCGCGGATGTTCAGGAACTGGCTCTTGATTACGTTACCGATCAGCAGGTTTTTCGCGCCGCCCATCAGATCCGACACGTAGAACAAGCCCATCGCCGGGAGCATTACCAGCAGACAGCCCGCGATAATGCCGGGCATGGTCAGCGGGATAATAATGCGGATGAAGGTCTGCAGCTTGTTAGCGCCCAGATCTTTTGCCGCCTCCAGCAGCGGTTTATCCAGCTTCTCGATGCTGGAGTAGAGCGGCATCACCATAAACGGCAGCAGGATATAGACCAGGCCGACAATCACCGCGCTCGGGGTAAACATGATGCGGATCGGCGTATCAATCACTCCCAGCCACAGCAGAAACTCGTTGAGATAGCCTTTAGTGCTAAGGAAGATTTTCAGCCCGTAGATGCGGATTAACGAGTTGGTCCAGAAGGGAACAATCAGTAAAAACAGCAGCAGGGGCCGCACCTTTTGCGGCAGGCCCGCGAGGAACCATGCGAAAGGATACCCCAGCACCAGACAGGCAAGGGTGGCAATCAGCGCCATGTTGAGCGAGTGCAGCAGCACGTCAAAATAGAGCGGATCGAGCAGGCGCGCGTAGTTGTCCAGCGTAAAGACCAGCGAAACGAAGCTAGCGTCGTCGCGGGTCAGAAAGCTGGTGGCAACGATCATCAGGTTGGGTAAAAAGACAAACAGCACAAGCCAACCGACGATCGTGGCGATCACCACATTCTGGAATTTACTTGTGTTCTTCATCAGCCAGCACAACCTCCCAGCTTTCTACCCAGTTGATAACCATTTTCTGGTCGAGAGAGTGGTCGAAGTCAGGATCGTCTTCGTTAAAGAATTCGCTGACCATCACCATCTTGCCGTTCTCCAGCTCGACAACGGACTCCAGCGTCATCCCTTTGTAGTTGCGCTCGCGGATATAGCCGATTAACCCTTCGGCCTCGGTATTGCCGTGAATTTCATCGACGCGCAGATCTTCCGGGCGCAGCAGAACGTTGAGTTTTTGTCCCTTTTCGACGGGGAAATTCACCGTGATATTACACTCGCGTCCTTCGACGCTGGCGCGCACGCGCTGGTCGTCCAGACGCTCAATCACCGTAGCGTCGAAGATATTGATCTCGCCAATGAAGCTGGCGACAAACAGATTCTTCGGCTCTTCGTAGATTTCGCGCGGCGTGCCGTCCTGCTCGATTTTGCCGTCGCGCATTACCACGATGCGGTCGGACATGGTCAGGGCCTCTTCCTGATCGTGGGTGACGAAGACAAAGGTAATGCCGAGCTTGCGCTGCAGGGCTTTAAGCTCGTTCTGCATCTGCTTGCGCAGCTTGTAATCCAGCGCGGAGAGGGATTCATCCAGCAGGAGCAGGCGCGGCTTATTGACCACTGCGCGGGCGATGGCCACGCGCTGCTGCTGGCCGCCGGAAAGCTGATGGGGTTTACGCTGGGCAAACGTCTCAAGCTGCACCATGCGCAGGGCGTCGGTGACGCGCGGTTCGATCTCATTCGCCGGCGTTTTTTGCATCCGCAGGCCAAACGCCACGTTTTCAAACACGGTCATGTGCGGGAACAGGGCGTAGCTCTGAAAGACGGTATTGACGTGGCGATCTTCGGCAGGAACTTGGGTGATGTCCTGGTTTTCAAGATGGATATGGCCGTTATCGACGCTTTCCAGCCCGGCGATAAGGCGCAGTACGGTTGTTTTGCCGCAGCCCGAGGGGCCAAGCAGCGTCAGAAACTCACCGTCATTGATGGTCAGAGTGAGGTCGGAAATAACGTCTTTACCATCAAAACTTTTACGAATTCGTTCCAGTTGCACCAGCGGTGAACGTGAACGGGATTGTGTATTCAATTTTTGCGCTGTCCCATATAGACGCCTCAGGCAGCAGACTGAAGCGGGGTTTGTGTGTAACCACCTTGGTGACTCGTAATGAGGGCGGACATTCTACGGCAATCCCCTGCGAACGCCAAACCTTGTCACTGATTCATAAGCTACATTTACTAACGCATAACCATATAAACGGAAAATATTCTCGTTTGCGGGATAAAAGTGACCTGACGCAATATTTGCGTTTTGATGCTTATTGATAATGTTGTCACGAAAAGTGAGGGTGACTGCATGGATAAATTACTTGAGCGTTTTTTACAGTACGTTTCGCTGGATACCCAATCTAAGCCGGGTGTTCGCCAGGTGCCGAGCACTGAAGGCCAGTGGAAGTTATTAAACCTGCTTAAAGAGCAGCTTGACGACATGGGGCTGGTCAACGTCACGTTAAGCGAAAAAGGCACTGTGATGGCAAAGCTGCCGGCGAATGTCCAGGGTGATATTCCGGCAATTGGCTTTATCTCCCATGTCGACACCTCTCCGGATTTTAGCGGTAAACATGTGAACCCGCAGATTGTGGAAAATTACCGCGGCGGCGATATTGCGCTGGGCATTGGCGACGAGGTGCTCTCGCCGGTGATGTTCCCCGTGCTGCACCAGCTGCTGGGCCAGACGCTGATCACCACCGACGGTAAAACGCTGCTGGGGGCGGATGACAAGGCGGGTATCGCGGAAATTATGACGGCGCTGGCGGTGCTGAAGGGCAAAAACATCCCGCACGGCGATATCCGCGTGGCCTTTACGCCGGATGAAGAGGTCGGCAAGGGCGCGAAGCACTTCGACGTGGAAGCTTTTAACGCGCAGTGGGCCTATACCGTCGACGGCGGCGGCGTCGGTGAACTGGAGTATGAAAACTTCAATGCCGCGTCCGTCACGATCAAAATTGTCGGCAACAACGTTCACCCCGGCTCGGCGAAAGGCGTCATGGTGAACGCGCTGTCGCTGGCGTCCAGAATTCATGCAGAAGTCCCGGCGGAAGAGAGCCCTGAACAGACCGAAGGGTATGAAGGTTTCTATCACCTGACCAGCATCAAAGGCACCGTGGACAGCGCGCAGATGCACTACATCATCCGCGATTTCGACCGAAAAGCCTTTGAGGCGCGCAAGCGCAAGATGATGGAGATCGCGAAGAAGGTCGGTAAAGGTTTACACCCTGATTGCTATATTGAGCTGATCATTGAAGACAGCTACTACAACATGCGCGAGAAGGTGATGGCGCATCCGCATATTCTCGATATCGCCCAGCAGGCGATGCGCGACTGCGATATTGAACCGCAGCTGAAGCCGATTCGCGGCGGCACCGACGGTTCTCAGCTGTCGTTTATGGGGCTGCCGTGCCCGAACCTGTTTACCGGTGGCTACAACTACCATGGCAAGCATGAGTTTGTGACGCTCGAAGGAATGGAAAAAGCGGTGAAGGTGATAGTGCGGATAGCGGAGTTGACCGCGAAGCGGTAAGAAAAAGCCCGGTGGCGCTACGCTTACCGGGCCTACGGGATCGTGCTTTTGTAGGCCGGGTAAGGCGAAGCCGCCACCCGGCAAATATCACGACTTAGTCCTCAAAGAACCAGTACCCGCTGTTGACCAGTGCGGCGAGCATCGCGAGGAAGGAAGGATCTTCCAGCGCATCGCCAAAGGTGTCGGCAGTCAGCACCAGATGGCTGGCAATGGCTTCCAGCGCCGGACGGTGCGGAGAGTCCAGCTTCTCGCCGTTAACGAACACCTCTTCACCAATGCGCAGCACGCGCAACCCGCCCAGACGCGTCAGCTTGTCGCCCTGCTGAAGCGCATCATAAATCTCGTCAGCCTGATAAGGTGGCTCCGGCGGCGCAACGTCCAGCTCATGACGAGACTGGCTGATAAACTCACCAAACCACTGTTTGAAATGTTCCGGCTCGTTGATCAAATCCAGCATCATGCCGCGCAGCTTATCGAGTTCTTCTGGCAGAATATCCGCCGGATGCTCGCGTGCAGGCACATCAGGGTCGCTGTAACGATAGCTGCCCAGCTCGCGTTGCAGAACGTAGTCGGCAAATCCGCTGATCATCTCGCGGCCGCTCGGCGCGCGGAACCCCACGGAGTAGTTGAGTGAGTTTTCCAGGGAGTAGCCTTCGTGAGGGAATCCCGGCGGAATGTAGAGAATATCACCCGGCTCCAGCTCTTCGTCGATAATCCCTTCAAACGGGTCAACCTGAAGCAGGTCAGGATGCGGGCAGTGCTGCTTCATCGGCACTTTTTCGCCCACGCGCCAGCGGCGGCGGCCCGTACCCTGAATGATGAACACGTCGTACTGGTCAAGATGCGGACCTACGCCGCCGCCCGGCACGGAGAAGGAGATCATCAGATCGTCCATGCGCCAGTCGGGCAGGGCGCGGAACGGGCGCATTAAGGCGGCAGTGGGCTCGTGCCAGTGGTTGACCGCCTGCACCAGCAGCGACCAGTTGTTTTCACCGAGGTGATCGTAGCTTTCGAAAGGACCGTGGCTAACCTGCCATTTCCCGTCCTGGTGGCTGACCAGACGGCTGTCGACTTCGTTTTCCATGGCCAGACCTGCCAGCTCGTCAGGCGAGATAGGGTCGACAAAATTGCTGAATCCGCGTTTCAGAACCACCGGGCGTTTTTGCCAGTAACGTTCAATAAACTCGGGCCAGTTAAGCGTTAAGTGATAATCCATATTTTTTTATTCCGCAGGCTCTTACTGACTCGGATTATAACGGAAGCTCAGCCCCTCGGCTGCGAGATCCTCGCATTTTTCACATAACGGGTTAACTATCGTTCAATGTGGGCTGCTGGCGGCCAAAAATAACCTCCATTCTGGCGCCGCCCAGCAGACTTTCGCTGGTTTCGATTTTTCCGTCGTACTGGTCGACGATCTCACGGGCGACGGCCAATCCTACGCCCTGGCCAGGACGTAGCGTATCGGCGCGCTGACCGCGATCGAACACCACGTCGCGTTTATTTCGCGGGATCCCCGGGCCATCATCCTCAACGATAATATGCAGTTCGGTTTCCGTCTGACGCGCAGACACTTCCACGAACTCCAGACAGTATTTGCAGGCGTTATCCAGCAGGTTACCCATCACTTCCATGAAGTCATTTTTTTCACCCACAAAGCTTATCTCTGGCGAAATATCGAGGCTGATGTTCACCCCTTTACGCTGATACACCTTGTTGAGGGCGGACGTGAGGTTATCCAGAAGCGGGGCTACCGGGTGCAGCTCGCGGCTCAGAAGCGCGCTGCCGGAACGCATGCTGGCGCGGTGCAGGTAATAGCCAATTTGCTGGGAAATACGGCTGATCTGCTCCAGCATCACCGGCTCGGCATCATCGACGCTCAGCTTCGAACTGCGCATTGAACGCAGGGTACTTTGCATGACGGCCAGCGGAGTTTTCAGGCTGTGGGTCAGGTCGGTAAGGGTGGTACGGTATTTATCGTAGCGTTCACGTTCACTTTTCAGCAGGCGGTTGAGGTTACGCACCAGGCTGGTGAGCTCTCGGGTGGTCTCCGGGTTCAGCTTCTCGCGATGATGTTCTTCCAGCTCACGAACCTCTTTCGCCAGTGACTCAATGGGGCGCAAGCTCCACCACGCCGCCACCCACAGCAGCGGGATCACCAGCAGGAGATTCGCAGCCAGAACGTAGATGAACCAGCTCCAGACCATATAAGAACGCTTCAGCTCGACCGGAATGGTGTCGATCACCACGATGGTCAGCTGCGGCATGTTCAGCGTCGCCGGATAGAGGTTAATCGCGACGGAGTGCGTCATCTCCGTTTCGGCGTTGTCGGCGCGGATCTCGTTCAGCTTTTGCTGCAGGGAACGATCTTCACGGATCAGCGAGCTGGTGGTGTTGAGATCGGCTTCAATTTCATGAAACCCGTTGGTTTTGAGCCAGTCCGGACGAATGCTTTTAACCAGCCAGGGGATATCACGCTGCGCCCACAGTAATTTCCCTTTTTCGTTATAAATCAGGGCCAGCGTTGGGCTCTGCTGGTTAAGGTTTTCCGGCATTTCGACGGTGATTCGGTTGTTTTCCCACTTCGCCAGGGTATAAAACAGATTGCTTTCGCCGCGCAACAGCCGAAAGGTTGTTTTATCAAAGCTGACGCTGTAGCCCACCAGGGCGACCATGCCGTAGGAGAGCGACAGCACCAGCACGACGGCGGCTGTTGCCAGTAAGAAACGAACCCGCAGCGAGAGGGGCAGAATGTGGCGTAAAATCCCTCTCATTTAGCGTAATTCGAACAGGTAGCCCTGGCCACGGACGGTGGTAATCACATCCTGCGGATACTGCGCCTGAATTTTCTTACGTAAACGTCCCATCAGCACGTCAATGGTATGGCTCTCGCGCAGTTCAGCATCAGGATAAAGCTGGAGCATTAAGGAATCTTTGCTCACCACTTTGCCATTGTTACGGATCAGCGTTTCCATGATGGTGTATTCGAAGGCGGTGAGCTTAATCACTTCCTCATTGATCGCTAATTCCCGGCGGGAGAGATCGACCTGGAATGGCGGGATGGAAATAACCTGTGAAGCCAGCCCGCTGTTGCGGCGTAACAGCGCCTGCATGCGCGCCGCCACCTCTTCAATATGAAACGGCTTGGTGACGTAATCGTCTGCACCCGCGCTGAGCACTTCGACCTTATCCTGCCAGCCTTCACGGGCGGTCAGAACCAGAACCGGCAGGGAGACATCGTGGCTGCGCCAGCGGCGAATTAACGACAGACCGTCTTCGTCAGGCAACCCTAAATCGACAATGGCGATATCCGGCAGGTGTTCATTGAGATAATAATCGGCTTCTTTTGCATCTTCAGCATCGTCCACCTGATGTCCCATCTCCTGAAGCTGAACCTTCAGGTGATGGCGTAGCAATGCGTTATCCTCAACAACCAGTACGCGCATCATCTCTTCTCCCTAAATAATTGGTATGAATAGTTTAACGCTGATTATGTTGTTGTGGGGATAAACATTGAGTAAACCGGGGAAAAGCATCCCCCTTTTCGGGCGAAAAGGGGGAGAGGGGCGTTACTTCAGCTCGTCGACCATGGTGATGGCGCGGCCAATGTAGTTCGCCGGGGTCATCGCCTTCAGGCGCGTTTTCTCTTCTTCCGGCAGCGCCAGACCGTCGATAAACTGCTTCATGCCTTCGGCGTCAACGCGTTTGCCGCGGGTCAGCTCTTTCAGCTTCTCGTACGGTTTTTCGATACCGTAACGGCGCATCACGGTCTGGATTGGCTCCGCCAGCACTTCCCAGTTGTGATCCAGCTCGTCCAGCAGACGGTCACGGTTCACTTCCAGTTTGCTCACGCCTTTCAGGGTGGACTGGTACGCGATCAGCGCGTAGCCAATGCCCACGCCCAGGTTACGCAGTACGGTGGAGTCGGTCAGGTCGCGCTGCCAGCGGGATACCGGCAGTTTGCTTGCCATATGCTGCAGCACGGCGTTCGCCAGGCCCAGGTTGCCTTCGGAGTTTTCGAAGTCGATTGGGTTCACTTTGTGCGGCATGGTGGAAGAGCCGATTTCACCGGCGATGGTTTTCTGCTTGAAGTGGTTCAGGGCGATGTAGCCCCACACGTCACGATCGAAGTCGATCAGGATGGTGTTGAAGCGCGCGATGCAGTCAAACAGTTCGGCGATATAGTCGTGCGGCTCAATCTGCGTGGTGTACGGGTTCCACTGAATGCCCAGAGAGGTCACGAACTCTTCGCTGAACTGGTGCCAGTCCACTTCCGGGTAAGCGGCGATGTGGGCGTTATAGTTACCGACCGCGCCGTTGATTTTGCCGAGGATTTCAACCTGCTCCAGCTGACGGTACTGGCGCTCCATACGGTACGCGACGTTCGCCATCTCTTTACCCATCGTGGATGGGGTGGCCGGCTGGCCGTGGGTACGGGAGAGCAGCGGAATGTCGCGGTATTCCACGGACAGCGCTTTTACCGCGTCGATGATTTTACGCCAGTAAGGCAGCACCACCTCTTTACGCGCGGTGGAGAGCATCAGCGCGTGAGACAGGTTGTTGATGTCTTCAGAGGTACAGGCGAAGTGAATGAACTCAGACACGGCATGCAGCGCAGGGACGCTTTCCACTTTCTCTTTCAGGAAGTACTCAACCGCTTTCACGTCGTGGTTGGTGGTGCGTTCGATGGTTTTAATGCGCGCGGCGTCTTGTTCGCTAAACTCGGCAACGATTTTATCAAGGTAATCGTTTGCCTTTTCGTCAAAAGCAGGAACTTCCTTGATTGCTGCCTGGGCGGCCAGCTTTTGCAGCCAGCGTACTTCAACCTGAACACGGAACTTCAGCAAACCATATTCGCTGAAGATCCCGCGCAGCGCGCTGACTTTATCGCCGTAGCGTCCATCGACAGGGGATACGGCGGTCAGTGAGGATAATTCCATAATTCGCAACTCCGGGAGGTTAACAATGAGCAAGAATTTGTTTTGCCTGAGTGGTCAGGCGATTACGAGAAAACATTAACTGCAGGCGGCCACCGCCCACCTGGTGCCACAGCACGGCGGCGCGGATACCTGCCAGCAGGGACGCGCGCACTTTTGCCTGTACCTGCGGACTTTGCAGCACGGCAGGGGATCCGGTGACCTGAATACGCGGGCCCAGCGGGCTGATGACGTCAACATAAATACCGGCCATAGCGCTCAGCAGCGTTTCGGACTGCAGGTCAAAATGGTCAAGCTGGCGCTGTAACCCGGCAATACGATCGCCCAGGGTATTCATTGCGCCTTTTGCAGCGCTCAGCTTACGCTCCAGCACCATCAGGCTCAGCGTGTAGCGGGTCAGCTCCGCGTTTAATCCCTGACGGCTGCTGGCGTTAAGCACGCCGAGCAGGGTTTCAAGACCGAGACGAAGATTGGTTTCACTGCCGCCGAACACGCCCAGGGTCGAGCCGGGGTTGAGATCGATAACGCTGTTCAGTGAAACGTGCAGGGCATCTGCGTCGCAATGACCCTGATGCGCCAGCTGTTGCACCAGACGGGCTGACTGGCAAATTCCCGCCAGCGCCAGGGTGATGTCATAGTAGTTCTTCGCCACACGGTCTCCTTTATGTGTGCAATCGTATTAAACAGCAGGCAGCGGCAGGCGCTGTTCAATGATCCCGCCGCCCAGGCAGATTTCGCCGCTGTAGAAGACAGCAGACTGACCCGGGGTGACGGCCGCGACCGGCTCGTCGAAACGCACGTCAATGCGATCGTCATCGAGCGCGGTAATGGTGCAAGGAATATCGGTCTGACGGTAGCGTGTTTTCACCGTGCAGCGCAGGGTGCCTTTCAGCGGCTCACGATCGACCCAGTGAAGCTGCTGCGCGATAAGGCCAACGGACATCAGACGCGGATGATCGTGACCCTGGGCAACAACCAGAATATTGTTTTCGACGTCTTTGTCGACAACATACCATGGATCTTCGCTACCTTCTTTGGTCCCGCCAATACCCAGCCCTTTACGCTGGCCGAGCGTGTGGTACATCAGCCCCTGATGCTGGCCAATCTCTTCCCCGTCGACGGTGACAATTTTACCCGGCTGAGCAGGCAGGTAACGTCCCAGGAAATCGCGGAATTTGCGCTCGCCGATGAAGCAAATGCCGGTAGAGTCTTTTTTCTTCGCGGTGATCAGGTCCAACTCTTCGGCGATTTTACGCACCTGCGGCTTTTCCAGCTCGCCGACCGGGAACAGGCTCTGGGCGATTTGCTCGTGGCTCAGCGTATAGAGGAAATAGCTTTGATCTTTGTTGCCGTCCAGACCGCGCAGCAGCTGGCTTTTGCCATTCACGTCTGCGCGACGCACGTAGTGACCGGTCGCGATGTAGTCAGCGCCCAGATCTTCCGCGGCGAATTCCAGGAAGGCCTTAAATTTGATCTCTTTGTTGCACAGAATATCCGGGTTCGGCGTGCGGCCCGCTTTGTACTCTTCCAGGAACAGTTCAAAAACGTTGTCCCAGTATTCTGCGGCAAAGTTAACGGTGTGCAGTTCAATGCCGAGCTTATCGCATACGGCCTGCGCGTCGGCGAGATCCGCTGCGGCGGTGCAGTATTCCTCGCCATCATCTTCCTCCCAGTTCTTCATGAACAGGCCCTCCACCTTATAGCCCTGTTGCTGTAACAGGTAGGCGGAAACGGAGGAATCGACACCGCCGGACATGCCGACGATCACTTTTTTCTGGCTGTTATCTGACATGGAATACTCACGACATTGAACTTCAAGGCGGCGTATTCTATCACGCCCCCCCACCATTGACACCCTCTGTAAACGGCCAGTTAAATGCGCCGATGACATCCAGCGGTAAGCGGCCAGCAGACTGCCAGCAGCGAATGCTTTCCGCAACCAGCGGCGAGCGCAGGTTTGGCGCGTTCAGGATCTCGTCGGCGGTGACCCAGAGACAGCGATCGATATCGTCATCCTGCGGCTCTGTGGCGCACGTTTCGCTAAGCTCAACGGCGAATAAAAAGCGCAGAAACGGGGTGTGATCCGGCGCGATCCACTGGTGCATACGGATGAAGTGCTGGGGCTCAGCGTGAATGCCGGTCTCTTCCCACAGCTCGCGTTTTGCTGCCTGCAGCAGGGTTTCATTGGCTTCAAGGTGTCCGGCAGGCTGGTTCCACAGCGCTTTGCCGTTAATGCTCTCTTCAACAACAAGGAATTTACCCCTGGCGTGGACCACGCAGGCAACCGTGACATGAGGTTTAAACATAGTGACTCCTTAAGGGGTGACGTCGCGCCATTCGCCGTTTGCCAGCGTTTCCAGAGTGTAGCTGCCCATGGCGTAGCGAATCAGACGCAGGGTAGGGAAGCCGACGTGTGCGGTCATGCGCCGAACCTGGCGGTTGCGGCCTTCATAAAGGGTGATTTTGAGCCAGCTTGTCGGGATGGATTTGCGTTCGCGAATCGGCGGGTTGCGCGGCCACAGCCACTCCGGCTCATTCACGCGTTCAATACCTGCGGGCAGGGTTGGGCCGTCGTTCAACGTCACGCCGCTGCGTAGTGCTGCCAGCGTCGCGTCATCCGGCTCGCCTTCCACCTGGACGAAGTAAATTTTGCCGGTGCGTTTGCCCGGCTGCGTGAGCTTCGCCTGCAACGCGCCGTCGTTGGTTAAGACCAGAAGGCCTTCGCTGTCGCGGTCCAGGCGCCCGGCCGCGTAGACGCCCTGAACGGGAATGTAGTCCTTCAGCGTGCTGCGCCCGGCTTCATCGGTAAACTGCGGCAAAACATCGTAGGGTTTATTGAACAAAATAACCCGCTTCGGCTGGGTTTCCTGCGGTCTTCTGGCGGCTTGTCGCGAGCTGAATCGCTCAACCCGGTGTTTTGTAAAAGAAGTTTTCTTCATGGTATTTTCAGGCGTTATCAATTGCCGCATTATAGCCTAATAACGAAGACCTTTCATGGCGCAGGACAATCAGGTACTATCGAAGGGCTCATTACAATTTATTAACATAAGATCAGTAACAACCAGAAGCGCTCGAAGGAGAGGTTAATGGAAAGCAAAGTAGTTGTTCCGGCGGAAGGTAAAAAGATCACCCTGCAAAACGGCAAGATTAACGTTCCTCACAATCCGATTATCCCGTTCATCGAAGGTGACGGTATCGGTGTAGACGTTACCCCGGCGATGCTGAAAGTGGTTGATGCCGCTGTTGAGAAAGCCTACAAAGGCGAGCGTAAAATTTCCTGGATGGAAATTTACACCGGTGAGAAATCTACTCAAGTTTATGGCCAGGACGTCTGGCTGCCAGCAGAAACGCTGGACCTGATCCGCGACTACCGCGTTGCTATTAAAGGCCCACTGACGACGCCAGTTGGCGGCGGTATCCGTTCCCTGAACGTGGCACTGCGTCAGGAGCTGGACCTGTACGTGTGTCTGCGTCCGGTTCGTTACTATCAGGGCACCCCAAGCCCGGTTAAGCACCCTGAACTGACCGATATGGTTATCTTCCGCGAAAACTCAGAAGACATCTACGCGGGTATCGAATGGAAAGCGGACTCTGCTGACGCAGAAAAAGTGATTAAATTCCTGCGCGAAGAGATGGGCGTGAAGAAGATTCGCTTCCCAGAGCATTGCGGTATCGGCATCAAGCCATGCTCTGAAGACGGTACTAAACGTCTCGTGCGTGCGGCCATCGAATACGCGATCACCAACGACCGTGACTCTGTGACTCTGGTTCACAAAGGCAACATCATGAAGTTCACCGAAGGCGCGTTCAAAGACTGGGGCTACCAGTTGGCGAAAGAAGAGTTCGGCGGTGAGCTGATCGACGGTGGCCCATGGCAGAAGATTAAGAACCCGAACACCGGCAAAGAGATCATCATTAAAGATGTGATCGCCGATGCGTTCCTGCAGCAGATCCTGCTGCGTCCTGCAGAATACGACGTAATTGCCTGTATGAACCTGAACGGTGACTACATCTCTGACGCCCTGGCAGCACAGGTTGGCGGTATCGGTATCGCCCCTGGCGCGAACATCGGTGACGAGTGCGCCCTGTTCGAAGCAACCCACGGTACTGCACCTAAATACGCGGGTCAGGACAAAGTGAACCCAGGCTCTATCATCCTGTCCGCAGAGATGATGCTGCGTCATATGGAATGGTTCGAAGCCGCAGACCTGATTGTTAAAGGTATGGAAGGCGCGATCAACGCGAAAACCGTAACCTATGACTTCGAACGTCTGATGGAAGGCGCTAAGCTGCTGAAATGCTCAGAGTTTGGCGACGCGATTATCGCGAACATGTAATCCAGATTCTGGGTTAAACAAGAGCGGGGGCCTGAGGGTTCCCGTTTTTTTTGCCTCTGCCTGCGGGAGACAACACGATGTTAGCCACCGTCCTTATCGCTGTCGTTGCTTTCATTCATCTCTACATTCTTGTGCTGGAAATGTTCCTGTGGAATACCAAAACAGGACACAAGGCCTTTAATCTGCGTCCTGATTTTGCGCGCGAGACCCGCGTGCTGGCCGCGAATCAGGGGCTGTATAACGGTTTTCTGGCGGCCGGTCTGCTCTGGAGCCTCTGGCTCGGGGAAAAGGGGATTCAGGTGGCCATCTTCTTCCTTACCTGCGTGCTGATCGCCGGACTCTTTGGCGCAGCCACCGCCAGCCGAAAAATTTTGTATGTACAGGCCGCGCCCGCTCTCGCAGCGCTGCTTGCGTTACTCATCTGAAGCAATGCTTTGGTTGAGATTAGGCGTCCGATATACTGATGGCTTTACCCGTAAAAATTAGCGACGAGACAGTTATGAACAACGATATCCCACTGAAATATTATGACATTGCCGATGAGTACGCGACGGAAGCCGCTGAACAGGTCGCTGAGTCAGAGCGTGACGCGCTGGCACATTATTTCCAGCTGCTGCTCACCCGTTTATCGAATAATGAGGAGATTAGTGAGGAAGCCCAGCAGGAGATGGCCACTGAGGCCGGGATCCGTGCGGGTCGCGTTGATGATATTGCGAACTTCCTCAATCAGTGGGGAAATGAATAGTCTGCTTCAAAAACCGTTATGCTGATGCTTTGCGATACAGCTCAGCATCACGCTATCGGACCACATGCATTTTTTCCGCAGAATATGCGAAGCGGGGGCGTCGATAAACAGCGCGAAAATAACGGTCAGACAAAAGAGTACCACTGGGAATAGTAAGGATAATTTCACGTTTTAACCAAAATATGAGTGTGCTTCAGGGTAATCTACCGTCTGAATGTGACGACTATATGTTTTTGCGTAAAAAATAGAAATGCCCGACTGGAAAAAAACGGACGCGCAAGGCTTCGGGTTACGGTGCGACCCCGGTGAGTCGCTTCGCCAGCTCGCTCCGGGTGAGTGCTTTTGAAAAATACCATCCCTGAATCAGCGCATCGGGATATCTGCTTGCAATAAAGCGATATTGAATTTCATTTTCCACGCCCTCGAAAACAAGCGTTTTATTCAATCTTGCAAGGGCATCGCAGAAGATTGCAAAGATGTTTTGCTTATAATGCTCGCTGATGCCGTCCACCAGCGACTTATCAATTTTGATTTCATCATATTCAAGCAGCGACAGGCGGGCGAGATTGGAGTTTTGCACGCCAAAATCATCTATTGATATTTTAACGCCGAGCGATTTCAGCTCCTGACAGAATCCCTCGAGGATATCTGCCGTGGAAACGGCTTTCTCAGAAAGTTCGACCTTCATCAGGGAAAGGGGAAGGTGATTGGCAAAACACGCACGACGCAAAATGGTAATGAACTGTCCATCTTCAATTTCCTTGTGCCCAACGTTTATTGAGACTATCAGCTGGTGTTTTATCGCCAGAGGGGCAATTTCGGAAAGGGATTTTTCGATAATGTTACTGTAATATTTTTTATACAGACCGATCTTCTTAATTAATGGGATAAACAGCTCCGGAGAGACGTCCCCGTGCTTTTGGTCACGCCATCTCGACAGAACTTCTACACCCACGATTTTTTGATCGTGAATGCGAATAATGGGCTGATAGTTAACACTGATGGTATTCGTGAGGACGGCTTTTATCAGCGTACGTTCCAGAGAAAAACGGTCTTCATAGATACGGAAGATAAATAACGTTATCGCAATCCAGATAAAACAGAGAATGACCGCGAGAAGCGCAAAGATAAACGGAGGCAACGAGGCGAGCCCGGCGTCGTGATGCTTCACGATGACGCACAGGTCCCAGAAGGCGCTGCACTGTGTCAGGGTCAGGGTAAACAACGTCGAATGCAGCCAGCTCTGCTGATTTAGCTCCGTGGCGGCCGAAAAAAAGACTCTGCCGAAGTCTTTGGTGGTAGCACTGAGCGAATAGCTTGCGGTAACCGGGGTGAATTTATCGTAAGCATAGCGGGAGGTGAAGATAATAATATTATTATAAATTGCCGCATTGCCCGTGAAAAAGTCTTTTCTCGAAAACTGGGCCAGGAGAAAGCCCCTCGGCGTTTTATGCAGTTCTGCAGGAAGTGCAACGGGCGTCGCGAGTTTCCCCCAAAAAGCGGTACAGACTATTTTTCCCTTCTCAATAAAGCCGATATCGGCAAAATAAAGATTATTAAGCTTAATTTGTCTGTAGCGATCGAGGCTGGTTTTATCGCATCCCTGCGTCGTGATGCTTTTGAGACCCAGCGCCACGCTTTGGGACACGTCTTCTGAATAATGTAAAAGGGTACGGGATATTTCACGCTGTTTGCTCTTCTGCTGACCAATGATTACAGCATTGACCGCATAAAGAGACAGGAAGACCAGAAGCGATGAAACAATAGCAACGGCAATGAGCTTTTTCATTTTCCAGTTATCCAGTCCGCTCCCTGATTTCACAAATCTTAACACAGCCAGGGCAGGGAACAAGCCTGATAGTCACGTCATGTGAGTAAATGCCGGCAGGTGAACTCATACGAAAGTATCAGTTTTTTAAGACAATTCTCAGCTAAGCTATTTTCATTGTTATAAGCAATACCGGGTTAGCACAGGCTCTTCTACCAGAACATCCATACTTGTTTTTTCTATTAAGGAAAACATCGTGCGCAACGTGATGATCCCTATTCTTAGCGCTCTGTTTCTTTTTCTGAGCGGCATTTTGATTATTAACTGGCAGCTATGGCAGATGGCGAAGCTGAGTAATAGTCATACCGCCACGGCCAGCACCCAAAAAATAGAAAAGATTCTGGCTGAAGCCGTCAGTGCGGCCAGCACGGCAAAGCGCGTTGCGGCTCAAGGGTGTACCAGTAGCGGACAGCTGGCGCTGGGGACAGAGGCAGCGCTAAAACCGCATCTGCGCGCCATCATGATCGAGCTGCAGGGGAAAATCATCTGTACTTCCCTTCCCGGGAATGGCGTGTTGATTATTCATCCTGAGACGTTACCTGCCGAAAAATTGATGCTGTTACCCGGCAATCGACTGGTGAACGGCATTCCGGTGCTTATCTTCCAGATGCCCATCGCGGGAGGGCGCGTCATCGTCAGCATCAGTGACGCGCATTTGCAGGACGTCATTGCAAGCGCATCGAACAGCGTGGATCTGGGGCTGGTTGTCGGCGAAAGCATGCTTGTTCGCAACGGCGATGTGAGGGGCTGGAAAGCGGCCTCCTGGACGGGGTCGCTTAAGGCATCAACGCAATTTCCCTTTAGCCTTGCCTGGCAACCTCCTGCCTTTTTCAGCCTGACGCGGCTTTTGCAACAGGGATGGAGCCTGATACTGCTTATTCTCGCGCTATCGGTGGCGGTGGGTATTTTGATCCGCCGATACAAGGGGAAAAGTACCTCATTTGAAGACGATTTGCGTAAAGCGATTTTGCAGGGGGAGATCGAGCCTTATTACCAGCCGATCGTGAACGGCGATACCGGCGGGCTGTACGGCGTTGAGGTCCTGGCAAGATGGAAGCATCCAAAGTCAGGCTTTATCCCGCCGGATGTCTTTATTCCGATTGCTGAACGTAGCGGGTTGATTATTCCGCTGACCAAAGGATTGATGGCGAAAGTGGTGACCCAGCTTAAGCCGCTTTTGCCTAAGCTACCGGACGGGTTTCATATTGGGGTGAACATCAGCGCCAGGCATATTAATGCGCCTTCATTTATCGGTGACTGTCGCGTTTTCGGGAAGGGGTTTCAGGGTAAAGAGGTCAAACTGGTTCTCGAGGTGACCGAGCGTGAACCGCTGGTCGATAATCCTCACCTCGTGGAGAACCTTAACATGCTGCATAACGCCGGCTTTGTTATTGCCCTGGATGATTTTGGTACGGGTTATTCCGGGCTGTCATGCCTTAATGCGCTTGCCATTGATTATATTAAAATTGATAAAAGCTTTGTGAACCGGGTTTCAGAGGAAAAGGACTCAACGATCCTGCTGGACTGCGTCATTGACCTGGCGAAAAAACTCTCTTTGCGCATTGTCGCTGAAGGTGTAGAAACAAAAGAGCAACTGGAGTATCTCAACCGTAATGAGATAACCCTGTTACAGGGATATTATTTTGGTAAACCCGTCTCCTATATCGATTTTATTAAAGTCATTTTATCTAAACCCCGGGAGACCGTTAGTTTGTAAAACGAAATAAAGACGAGCTTCTGTTGTATGCTTAAGTGCAATTCATTTTCCTCTTATCCCCAGCTTTGTTACAGTGACAAGAGTTGTCAGCCAGGGATGTCAGGCGTGATAAGGTGGAAAAGCTCGTGCATGTGAAAAATACTTTTTACACAACAACCATTACCGTCATCATTGTCTCATTGATCATCTCGCTGTCGCTTGCCGTCCAAATTGCCACGTCCAGACAGCAGTCAATTCAGCAAATTAATACCAGCGTTGCTAACCTGAGCCATACCCTTGATGTCTACACCGAGGGGATCATGCGCCAAAGCGAAATGTTAATTACTACCGTTTCCGACATAATCGAAATTTATGGCATGACGCCGCAACAGGCGACCAATATTCAGCGGATGATAAATAATCAGGATAATCTTCTTACCCAGATTAATAATGTGGTTGTTTACGACGCTCAGGGCGATATCTTTACCGCGTTGCACGAAACTTTTACAGGCCCACGCAAAGGATCGGACAGGTCATTTTTTATCTATCACAAGGAAAATAAAAATCAGCAGATTTTTATTGGTGAGCCCGTGGTAAGCAGAACCAATGGCAAATGGGTCATTACCATTAGTCGTCGCCTTGAAACCCACACCGGGGCATTTAACGGTGTCGTGGTGGTGACGCTGGGTATCGAGAATTTTCTCGCGCTTTACGGGCAGATTAATATTGGTCACCTGGGCGTCATTGGCTTAACGACACAATCCGGCGTGCTGCTGGTCCGTCACCCCTTTAAAAATACCTACGTCGGCACGATTTTTTCTGATTCACCCCTCTTCAGGAAATACCTAAAGGTACAAAATACCGGGATAGCCAGTTCCGTTTCGCGGTTTGATAAAATCGAACGCATTTACGCCTATGAGAAAAACCGACGCTACGGGCTGGTGACCACCGTGGCCGTCAGCATTGATGAAGCCCTCGCACCGTGGCGCAAGCAGGCCATTCAGCTGGCGCTGCTCATTTTCGTTTTCACTGCGATACTTATCGTCGCGTCATACTTCCTGTATTCCGACTTATCCAGAAAAACCAGAGATAATAAGGCGCTGAAGATTATCGCTTCCGAGGATGCGTTGACCGGGCTGTATAACCGTCGCATTTTTGATGAAAGAATCCTCTCGGAAATCGCGACTTGTGCCGCGCATGACGCAGCAATTTCGATACTGATTGTGGACGTGGACTACTTCAAAAAATACAACGATAACTACGGCCATCCGGAAGGGGACCGGTGTCTGACGCTGCTGGGAAACAGTCTCAGGGAGAGCCTTACCCGTGATAATCAGATTGTGGCGCGCTACGGCGGAGAGGAGTTTGCGCTGATATTGCCTGATACGGATATTCAGGAGGCGCTTCGACTGGCGCAGACGATTATTCGCAACGTGTTCTCCCTGCAAATCACGCATGATTTTAGCCCCTTCGGACGGGTGACGGTAAGCGTCGGGATTTCCACCGCGCGTGCGGTCGACATCGCGGGCAGCCAGCAGAATATCATTATTGCCGCTGACCAGGCGCTCTACCAGGCAAAACGCGCAGGACGTAACCGGTACGCGTTTGTTGGGGTATGAACAGAAAAAAAGCCCACTCAGGAGTGGGCAAGAAATACTGGAAGCAATGTGAGCAATGTCGTACTGAATACCTGAGTGTTACGCTCAGCTATTCAGTGTTGAGAAAGATAATCTTTCTCAACAAAAGATGCAACCCCACAGTTTATGCGGCTGAACCCTTTTGTTGATGAATAATTGCGCACTCTCTCATTGTGATGCTTATCACAAATTTCCTTTCTGAAATCCTGTGCTATTCTTTTTTGTGTCGTTGATTTAATGACAAAAACCATACAGAGAGGAAAGTTATGGGAATTTTATCCTGGATTATCTTTGGGCTTATTGCGGGTATTCTGGCGAAGTGGATCATGCCGGGCAAAGATGGCGGTGGGTTTATCGTCACCGTAATACTGGGTATTATCGGCGCGGTAGTCGGCGGCTGGATCAGTACGCTGTTCGGTTTTGGCAAAGTCGATGGCTTTAACTTCGGCAGCTTTGCCGTCGCGGTCATCGGTGCGCTGGTTGTTCTGTTTATCTACAGAAAAATCAAAAGCTAAGGCTTACAAGCGTGAAAAAAGGCTGCCAGATGGCGGCCTTTTTACGTAGTGGCGTTTACCACCAGCCAAGCTGCGTGCCGGCAAACGCCGCGATGGCAACGATCAGCATAACGAGGGTCGTTTTTCTCATTTATGCCCCAGGCGCCGCGTAACCACCGACAAAAAACCATGCTAAAAAAATCACCGCCGTTATAAAAATAACGACCGGGAAGAGGATCCCTATTCTCATATCATCACCTGTTTCGGTTTTTGTAACGCCGTAGAGTGTACGGGGTTAATCCATAGTGAGAAAGCGTGTTTTGCTTTTTCCTTTCTTATCCTGATACATCGCGACATCCGCATCGCGTAATGCGCCGTCCGGATCGGTTACCCGAGGGTCCACTTCGATAACGCCGACGCTGGCTCCGGGGTAAATGAGGTTGACGCTACCCAGCCAGTATTCACCGGCAATACAGGCGCTGAGGCGCGTTTTGAGCAGCGTGACCTGCGCGTTATCTCCTTCGCTGTGGGATGTGCTCAACGACGCCACCAGAAACTCATCGCCGCCCAGCCTGCCAATGATATCGTCCTGCTGTTTTTCTTCCGTCAGACGCTTGCCCACTTCAATCAGGAACTGGTCGCCAGCCTCGTGGCCGTAGCGATCGTTAATCAGCTTGAAATCATCCAGATCGATGAACGCGATGACGGTGTTACGTTTAAGGTGACGCGCCAGGGAAAACAGCGTGGTCAGATCTTCAAAAATGGCGCGACGGTTGGGTAAACCGGTAAGGGCATCCGTGTAAGAGTGCGCGATGAGGGCCGCGTTGGCTTCGCGAAGCTGGGTTACCAGCGACTCTTTCTGAATGGACTGGGCAATCAGACCGGCGAATAACTTCAGGACCTGTTCACCGCGCTCGCTAAGCGGCTTTCTGGCCGTGCTGGTGGCACAAAGCGTTCCGTAGAGTGAACCATCCGCAAGATGGACAGGAATACTCATGTAGGTCGTAATGCCGAGCGCTTTCGCCGCCTCGCATTCCGGCCAGCGTTCGGGAACGTCGTTGCTGAATACGGTGTCGCTATCCAGCGCGCGCTTGCACAGTGTTTCATCCCATGGGACGCTCAGCCCCTCAGGAATTGTCATCTGCTTGCTGTTGCGGGCGTAGAGGATATGCTGCAGTCGGGCTTCGATATCTACCTTGGTGAGGTAAGTCGACTCCATGTCAGTCACAATCTCCAGCATCTCCAGCAGCTGGCGAACGAGACCTTCAAGGGATTGTTCAGTGGCGAGGGTTTCTGAAACACGGGCAAGGATAATATCCGACATGACGTAGAATGACTCCCAGGCAGAAGACGTCTGCATCTGCATGTTATGCTGAATTTTTAGACTTCAGGCATAGTAAAACATGAATATAAAAAATTTAATATATGCAGGGAGAGGGCAGCAGCAGAGAAAAAAAGGCCCCGTTGTTGAGACCGGGGCAAAGACATCTTGATTACGGAATGATGTTCTCTGGTCATATCGAGAACATGCCACACTATAGTGTTGAAAAGTGCAGTTAAAATGGAGAAATCATGGAGAAAGGGGCGATGACCCGTTAACCTTAGATTGTCATGATGTCACAAGGATCAATGAGATGAGATTTCTGCTTCTGGCGCTGGCGCTTCCCCTGGCTGCCTGCACCGCGAAAACAACCCCACCCGATGCCCCGAAACCACCGCACGCTATCGGTATGGCGAACCCGGCCTCCGTGTACTGCCTGGAGAAAGGTGGGGAACAGATCCCGGTTCAAAGCCCGCAGGGCGTACGCACGGAGTGCAAACTACCGGGGGGCGAAGTGATTGATGAATGGACGCTCTACCGTCGCGATCGTCCGCAACCCACCAGGTGACAGACCTATATTGCCTGCGATACACTTCTCTTTAGGATTATTCTTAGCCAGTCCCTGGCTATCGTTACCGTGAGAGAAGTATGTTTCAGCTTAAACCGGGCAGCATGGCGATGATCATCGGTGCCCGCACGGCGTCAGGCCGTCGCAATATTGGTAAATCTGTTGAGCTGTTTGGCCTGTGTCAGCCCGGCCTGCGTTTCGTTAACCCGGTCAACGGCGTGATGACGCAATTACCCTCTACCGCCGATCGCGCGCTTTGGCTGGTGACAGGTGATGTTTACGCCTTTGACAATCAGCACGGCTTTGCCTTTGTCCGCGCCGAACATCTGATGCCGCTCACCCCCGATGAAGCGCCGCAAATGCATGACGAGCTGGCGATCGGCTGATCAGAGATGGCGCAGCCAGTCGGCTAATACCAGGGCGTGATTTTGCTTCGTGTCTTTGGCAGCAAAGAGCAGGGTGACGGTCTGCCTGTTCGCCAGCGTCGCCAGACGCATTCCCTCGTCAGCATGCTGCGCCAGCTCTTCCCGATAGGCTTTGCTGAAGGCGGCGAAATCAATGGTTTCGCTATGAAAGGCCTTGCGTAATTCATTCGAGGGCGTGAGCACTTTGCACCATTCATCATAGACGAGGTCCGTTTTTTTAACCCCGCGCGGCCACAGCTTGTCTACCAGCACCCGATAGCCGTCGTCCGGACCAGCCTGCTCGTATACGCGTTTGCATTGAATCATAATTCCACCCTCCCAATTTAAGGTATTGTGATAATTGCAGAAGATCGGTAGTCTGAGGTTCCTTATGTTATCTGATAATACTCTGGCATAAGGAACCTTTCATGGAACACCTCCCGGTTAAAACGACGCTGCGCATTGCGCTGGTTGGCGATTACAATCCCAGTGTTATTGCGCATCAGGCGATCCCGCTGGCGATTGACGACGCCGCCGCAGTCCTTGACCTCACCGCCGATTACGACTGGCTTGCCACCACGGAGCTGACGAGCCCTGAAGATCTGGTGGGCTACGATGCCATCTGGCTGGTGCCTGCCAGCCCCTATAAAAACACCGAGGCGGCCTTTATCGCCGCGCGCTACGCGCGTGAAAACGGCGTACCGTTCCTGGGCACCTGCGGTGGATTCCAGCACGCGCTGATTGAGTATGCCCGTAATGTGTTGGGCTGGGCCGATGCGGCACATGCCGAGACGGATACCGAAGGCACCATGGTGATTGCGCCGCTGACCTGCTCGCTGGTGGAAAAAACCGATGCCATTGAGCTGCGCAAAAATACGCTGATCGCGAAAGCGTACGGCAAGCCGGAAATAGAAGAGGGTTATCACTGTAACTATGGCGTGTCGCCGGCGTTTGCACAGGCGCTGGAAAGCGGTGACATGCACGTTACGGGCTGGGACGAACAGGGGGAAATTCGCGCCGCAGAACTGGTTACGCACCCGTTCTTCGTGATCACCTTATTCCAGCATGAGCGTGCCGCGCTGGAAGGCCGTCCGGTCGTGCTGGTGCAGGCGATGCTGCGCGCGGCTCGCGGGTAGGAAAAGGCAGACCCGATGGTCTGCCAGAGTCTTTAACGGGGCGCGATCTCGCGGTCTCGCCCGGCAAGCACGCCGCAGAGCGCCATTATCACGGCGGCCAGAGCGCAGCCCAGAAGCGGGATTTGCCAATTTCCCGCGCTATCGTGAATTTTCCCCATCAGCGGAGGGCCGCAGGCGGCGAGCAGATAGCCAATCGACTGCGCCATGCCGGACAGCGCCGCAGCCTGGTGCGCGGAGCTGGCGCGCAGACCGATGAACGTCAGGCCGAGGGTCATCGTTGCTCCGGAGCCAAAGCCAAACACCAGCGTCCACATCACCGCCATGTCAGGCATAAACCATAGCCCTGCCGCGCTTACCGCGCACATCAGCGCCACCGCGCCGGCGATCCCCCGCTGATCTTTCAGACGGTGAAGAACCAGCGGAACGGCAAGCCCCGGCACGGCCGTGGCCAGCTGCAACAGCCCGTGCACCGAGCCGGCCTGCGCTTCGCTGTAGCCGTGGCTGAGCAATATCGCCGGCAGCCAGCCGATGATGACGTAGTAAATCAGCGAGTTAATCCCCAAAAAGAGCGTCACCTGCCAGGCGAGGGCCGAACGCCAGATGGCGCGATTATGCAGCGCGCCAGCGCCCGTTACCGTCGCAACGTGTTTCTGGCGCCACTGCGGCAGCCAGAGCAGCAGCGCGACCAGCGGAAACGCCATCAGCATCAGCAGCGCGCCATGCCAGCCCGCGCTACCCTGCGCCAGGGGAACAATCATCGCTGAGCCAAACGCCGCCGAGACGCCCATCGTCAGAGAATAGGCCCCGGTGAGTCGGGCTACCAGGCCCGGGAAGTCACGCTTAATTAATCCGGGTAACAGCACGTTCCCGAGCGCAATTCCGCAGCCGATGACCGCGGTTCCGATGAAAAGCAGCGCGGCGGAAGGCAGCGAGCGAAGTGCAATTCCGGCGCAAATCAGCAGCAGGGCGACAAACAGGCTGCGCTCCATGCCGATACGTCGGGCAACGCCTGCGGCGAGCGGCGAGACAAGGGCGAAAGCCAGCAGGGGCAGGGTAGTCAGCAGACCGGTTTGCGCCGTGCTTAAGCCATAATCAAGACGAATAGTGTCGAGCAGCGGAGCTGCGCCGGTAAAGGTGACGCGAAGCGTAGTGGCAATCATCAGGATGCCTGCAATCAACAGCGCGCCGTGTTTTCCTGAGGTGCGAATAGCAGTAGTCATTATGTTCTCATACGTTCAAGCGAGCGCACACAATACCGATTTTCCCGGCGGTTGAAATCAGGCTAAAATGACAGTTTATCGCTAAAATCGGACAAACTGATGATTGGTCTGGGACTGGACGGCTATGATCCCGATAGCCAGCACGACGCGGCCGTCGCATTTCGCATCCGCGTGGTGGCTGAGGAACAGTATATTCCCCGGCATCATCACCGTAAGGGGCAGCTGATTCTGGCCCTCGGCGGCGCGATCACCTGCGAAGTGGAAAATGCCATGCTGATGGTTCCGCCCCAGTACGCCGTCTGGATCCCCGGCCAGATGCCGCACAGCAACAGGGCCACCCCGGGCGCGCAGCTCTGCTTTTTGTTCATTGAACCGGGGGCGGCAAGCTTGCCCGACCGCTGCTGCACCCTGAAAATCTCCCCTCTGGTGCGGGAGCTGATTTTATCCCTGGCGGAAAAATCGCGTGAACAACTCTCTCTTGCGGCCACGTCGCGCCTGGTAGACGTTCTGTTTGACGAGCTGCCGCTCCAGCGTCAGGAGCATCTGCAGCTGCCCGTCTCGCCCCATCCTAAAATTCGGCTGATGAGCGAGAAAATGGCGGAAGAGCCCGCCGCCTGGCAGACGCTGACGCAGTGGGCGAGCCACTTTGCCATGAGCGAACGCAACCTGGCGCGGCTGGTGGTGAAAGAGACCGGCTTAAGCTTTCGCCGCTGGCGTCACCAGCTGCAGCTGATCGTGGCGTTACAGCATTTGATCGGTGGGAAATCGGTACAGCAGGTGGCACAGACACTCGGCTATGACTCTACCACCGCGTTTATCACCATGTTCAGAAAGGGACTGGGCCAGACGCCGGCGCGTTATATGGCCAGCCTGACTACGACTTCCCAATAAACAGAGAGACAAGGCCTGCCGCAATCAGCGGCCCCACCGGAACGCCGCGAAAGAGCGCCACGCCAAGCACGGTGCCCACCAGCAGGCCCGCCACCAGAGAGGGCTGGCTGCTCATCAGCGTAACGCCGCGCCCGCCCAGCCACGAAACAAAAATCCCCACCGCGATCGCCACCAGCGATTTCCAGTTTACAAACGAGTGCAGCAGGGTTGAAGCGGGAAGCGTGCCGCTGGCGATAGGCGCCATTACCCCGATGGTTAAAATAATGATCCCGATGGTAAGGCCTTGTTTTTCTATCCACGGGAAGAAGGTATTTAACGGGGTCACGCGAACAATAATCAGCACCAGAATCGAGATGGCGACCGTGGTGTTATGGCTGACAAAGCCGAGCGCGGCGAGTGCCAGAAGAATGAGCAGAGTAGTGTCAAACATAGGGAATCCTTGCCAAAATAATCAACTTGCTTACTTTACGCGCAAACGCGGCGGAGGACAGTTTTAAAAAGATTTTATTGCTGTCATAACCTTGTCATTTACGCGGATTAAAACGAAGGCAGATATCGCAAAAGGGGTCGCCATCATGAACGATCACATGTTTGTTGAAACGCTGATTATCTCCTCATCGTTTTTCGCTATTGCCATTATTCTCGTCGCCTCCGTGCTGTTTCTGGAAAGAAAAGGCTGACAGGGGCGTCAGCCATCGCGGTTACGCTTTGTGGAAGGTCACCAGCTCAGGACGGGCGATGCGCAGGTAATCCTGGGTATCCATAATCACGGATTTCTCCAGCAGGCCGGCGTTAAAGGCGATTTCGTCAAAGCGCTCGAACAGCAGCGGGTCGGCAACCAGTGCCAAATCAGGATGGAAGCTAAAGGGCGGGATAGCGCCGAAAACGCAGGCGGTCAGGGTATCGACCTCGGCCGGGCTGGCGAGGGAGGCCTTCAGCCCGCCAAAATGGCTGGCAAGCTGGCCCAGGTCGGCCTGCAGATCGGCGGCGAGGATCGCCAGAACGTGTTTTTTTACGCCGTTGCCCTTCACCTTGCAGACCAGGGCTTTGGCGCCTTGCCGCAGATCGGTTCCGCGAATTTCACTTACCGCTTCACATTTCCCGACCGCCGCATGCTCCATAACGCGAAACCGCGCGCCCTGTTCGGTGAGTAAGGTAATCAGCTGCTGGTGGGTTCCTGCCCCAATAACGTCGTCAGTCATAACGATTTCCCGGTGATAATCCATTTTGCAGGGTTCTACATTAGCACGGGATGAACGAGGTCGAAAGAAAACAGCCAGCGGGTTCGCTGGCTGTTGGATTATGCGTTGCTGGTAGCAGATTGCTTGTGGAACAGCTCCCTGAACACCGGATAAATATCATCCTGGTCACGGATATGCTGCATGGCAAAATTATCGAACATTGCTTGCAGATGTTCATACTCCCGCCACAGGGTCTGGTGCGCGCGACGGGTAATTTCGATATAGCTGTAGTAACGCACCACCGGCAGAATTTTCTTCGCCAGAATCTCGTGACACAGCGGTGAGTCATCGGCCCAGTTGTCGCCATCGGACGCCTGCGCGGCATAAATGTTCCACTGCGCCGGGTCGTAACGCTCTTTCACCACTTCATCCATCAGCTTCAGGGCGCTTGATACGATGGTCCCGCCGGTCTCCTGCGAGTAGAAGAACTCATGTTCATCCACCTCTTTCGCCTGAGTGTGGTGACGAATATAAACCACCTCCACGTTCTTATAGGTTCTGCTCAGGAACAGGTAGAGCAGAATATAAAAACGCTTCGCCATATCCTTCGTGGCCTGGTCCATCGAGCCGGAAACGTCCATCAGACAGAACATTACCGCCTGGCTGGAGGGCTCAGGGCGTTTTTCGTAATTCTTGTAGCGCAGGTCGAAGGTGTCTATAAACGGTACCCGTTCGATCTTCGCTCTTAGTTCCGCAATCTCTTTACGCAGACGCTCCTCTTCCAGCAGTTGCGCCGGTTCCGTGTTTTCCACGACCTTCAGGCTGCTCTCCAGCTCGCGCAGTTCGCGCCGTTTGCCCGCCGTCATGGCCGTTCGTCGCGCCAGCGAATTCTGCAACGAACGCACGACGCTGATATTGGCGGGCACGCCGTTGGCGGTATAGCCCGCGCGATGGGTTTTGTATTCATTAAGCTGACGATGCTGATTCTTTTTCAGATTCGGCAGCGCCAGGTCTTCAAACAGCAGGTCGAGATATTCGTCTTTCGAAATCTGGAAGACAAATTCGTCCTGACCTTCACCGTCCTGGCTGGCCTGTCCCTGACCGCTTCCTGAACCACCGCCGCCGCCCTGAGGACGCTCAATTCTGTCGTTCTGAACGAAGTGGTCATTACCTGGGTGTACGCGATGGCGCAGGCCGCCTCGCCCCTGATGAAACATCGGTTCGCTGATGTCATCGGTGGGGATGGAGACAGACTCGCCGCTGTCGACGTCGGTCACCGAGCGTTTGTTGATGGCCTCGGAGATAGACTGTTTAATTTGCGCTTTATAACGACGCAAGAAGCGCTGGCGGTTCACCGTGCTCTTGTTTTTGCCGTTAAGACGCCGGTCAATAAACCAGGTCATATACCCCCCGTACTGCATTTGCCAACTTGCATTTTGTAGGCCCGGTCAGCGCTAACCGCCACCGGGCACTTGTTTTTAAGACGATTTACGCACGCGCAGATACCATTCGCAGAGCAGACGGACCTGCTTGCGGGTGTAGCCTTTTTCCATCATACGGTCGACAAAGTCGTCGTGTTTTTTCTGCTCATCGGTTGAGGTTTTGGCGTTAAACGAGATCACCGGCAGCAGCTCTTCGGTATTGGAGAACATTTTCTTCTCAATGACCGTGCGCAGTTTCTCGTAGCTGGTCCAGTTCGGATTGCGCCCGTTGTTATGCGCTCTGGCGCGCAGGACGAAGTTCACAATCTCGTTACGGAAGTCTTTCGGGTTGCTGATCCCGGCAGGCTTCTCGATTTTTTCCAGCTCCGCGTTCAGGGATTCACGGTCAAACAGCTGGCCGGTATCCGGGTCCCGGTACTCCTGATCCTGGATCCAGAAGTCAGCATAGGTGACATAACGGTCGAAAATGTTCTGCCCGTATTCTGAATAGGATTCCAGGTAGGCCGTCTGGATCTCTTTGCCAATGAACTCGGCGTATTTCGGGATCAGGTAACCTTTGAGGAACTCAAGGTAGCGTTCAGCCTGCTCCTGCGGGAACTGCTCGCGTTCGATTTGCTGCTCCAGCACGTAGAACAGATGAACCGGGTTGGCCGCCACTTCCGCATGGTCGAAGTTAAAGACGCGGGAGAGGATCTTAAACGCGAAACGCGTGGACAGACCGTTCATCCCCTCATCAACCCCGGCATAGTCGCGGTATTCCTGATACGACTTCGCTTTCGGGTCGGTATCTTTCAGGCTTTCACCGTCATAGACGCGCATTTTCGAATAGATGCTGGAGTTTTCCGGCTCTTTCAGACGCGAAAGGATGGAGAAGCGCGACAGCGTTTCCAGCGTGCCGGGCGCGCAGGGAGCGTGCACCAGCTCGCTGTGGTTAAGCAGTTTCTCGTAAATTTTGATCTCTTCGGAGATCCGCAGGCAATAAGGCACCTTGACGATGTACACGCGGTCAAGGAAGGCCTCATTGTTTTTGTTATTACGGAAGGTCACCCATTCAGATTCGTTCGAGTGGGCGAGAATAATCCCGTTGAACGGCAGGGCGGAGATACCTTCCGTCCCGTTGTAGTTGCCTTCCTGGGTAGCCGTCAGCAGAGGATGCAGCACTTTAATCGGTGCTTTAAACATCTCGACGAATTCCATAATCCCCTGGTTCGCACGGCACAGCGCGCCTGAGTAACCGTAGGCATCCGGATCGTTTTGCGCGAAGTTTTCCAGCTTACGGATATCGACTTTACCTACCAGCGCCGAGATATCCTGGTTGTTCTCATCACCGGGTTCTGTTTTGGCGATGGCGATCTGCTCAAGGATAGACGGCCAGACCTTCACCACGCGGAATTTGGTGATGTCGCCACCAAACTCGTGCAGGCGTTTTGCCGCCCACGGCGACATGATGGTGCCGAGGTAGCGACGCGGGATGCCATACTCTTTATCCAGAATCTGCGCGTCTTCCTGCGGATTGAACAGGCACAGCGGATGGTCGTTCACCGGGCTGCGTTCACCGTTGGCGCTCAGCACATAAATAGGAACGCGCTGCATCAGCGACTTCAGGCGTTCAGCCAGCGAGGATTTACCGCCACCCACCGGGCCGAGTAAATAGAGGATCTGTTTCTTCTCTTCCAGACCCTGAGCGGCATGCTTCAGATAGGAGACAATCTGTTCAATGGCATCTTCCATACCATAGAACTCTTCAAACGCCGGGTATCGGGCGACCACCCGATTCGAAAAGAGACGGGAAAGCCGAGGCTCCAGGGCAGTGTCAACCATGTTTGGCTCACCAATAGCCATCAATAGCCGTTCTGCCGCATTGGCATAGGCACTGCGATCTTGCCGACAGATGGTAAGAAACTCCTGCAGTGTGAACTCTTCGTCCTTGGCAGCTTCATAGCGCTGGCGATAGTGATCGAATATATTCATGGCATGCCGTCCTTTCGTTTTTTAGCACAGGATAAGAGCCGTTCGTATGAGTAGTGGAGGCTCCCGGAAGAGAATCTCTCGCACCTCACTGCCAGAGCAGCAACCTGTGTGCCAGGTCAGACGCTAAGAACCGCAGGGTGTTCAGGAAAACTCTTCTTAAATTAAAGCGTAGATGGCATTTGCAAAACTTGCATGCCCAGAAAATCTACTTTCAATGACATATCAATAACTCATCCAAAAATTTCCACTGTCGTTATAAGACAAATGCACGTTTTTCATTCAGTGGTCATATAAATGAAAGCGTGTTGTCATCTGAAAAGTTAAAAATAACGGGTTAATTAGACTGATTAGCAGGCAAAAAATTTTGGGATGTACGGGAATGGCGGTTACACTTCATCCGCTGATTATTTGACTACAGGAAAGAATGGATTGTGACCAAACTCAAACTTCTGGCATTAGGCATCCTTGCCGCAACCGCAGTGAACACCGCGCAGGCGGAAAGTCAGTGGACGGTTGGCGCGGGTGTTGGCGTCATTAACAGCCCGTATAAACAGTATGACCGTGATGTTTATCCTGTTCCCGTTATCACCTATGAAGGCGACAACGTCTGGTTCCGCGGGCTCGGCGGCGGCTACTATCTCTGGAACGATAAGGCCGATAAGCTTTCCATCATGGCCTACTACGATCCAACGCACTTCAAGCCGGGTGACAGCGACAGCCATGCGCTTCGCCAGCTCGACAAGCGTAAAAGCACCATGATGGCCGGGCTCTCGTATGTACATAACACCGAGTATGGCTTCCTGCGTACGGCACTGGCGGGTGACACGCTGGATAACAGCAACGGCTTTATCTGGGATCTGGCGTGGTTGTACCGCTACACCAACGGTGGGCTCACGCTGACGCCGGGTATCGGTGTGCAGTACAACAGCGAGAACTACAACGACTACTACTACGGCGTCTCTAAAAACGAGTCCCGCCGTAGTGGTCTGAAAAGCTACAGTGCAGATGACGGCTGGGATCCTTACCTGGAGCTGACCGCGAGCTACAACTTCCTTGGCGACTGGAGCGTGTACGGTACCGGCCGCTATGAGCGTCTGAGCGACGAAGTGAAGGATAGCCCGATGGTCGATAAGTCCTGGGCAGGCATCTTCTCTGTGGGTGTGAGCTACAAGTTCTGATTGTGCATTAATTTAGTGCAATCTATGCATCAAAACGGGGCGCTTGCGCCCCGTTTGCTTTAGCGTGGTGCAGTGAATTTATCGCTTAACAATGCGAATCGTCTGCCCTAAACGAGACGGTTTTTCCTCACTCGCTTTTTGCGGGTTGCTCACGCAAGCGGTTTCCACGCAGACAAACGTTTTGTAGCCATCATCCGTCATGTCGGCCATGCTGACGGACAGCGCAGGGCCCGGGTTCCAGCCCACCACGTCGCTGTGATGATGATGGACCACTTCAATGCCGCGGTTCAGGGCGCCGTCGTGGATCACGCTGCACGCTTCCGGGTGCAGGTAAACGCGGTCGGTACGGTCAGGGAATGCCTGAACGCCGTCGCTCAGTTTGCCTTCTTTCGCGTTATCCACTTTGTCGATATAGGTATCGCCCAGGCCGCTCACCTTCACGGCGCTGATATCACCCACGTTGAAATAGGTGTGCAGGGCAGAGGTGGTTTCGAACTCGCCGTGAGCTTCCAGTTCGATTTCACAGGTTCTACCCAGCTTGAAGCGGGCATACAGGGTGAAATCGTGCGGCCAGAGGGCGCGGGTTTCATCATTAGCCTGCAGCTCAAAGGTCAGCACTGCGCCGTTGTCATCTTCGTTATGCGCTTTCAGCGTCCACTGCTGGTTACGGGCAAAACCGTGAGACGGCAAACCCGGCTGTGCGGACGGGCCGAACCACGGCCAGCAGATCGGTACGCCACCGCGGATTGCGGCCCCTTTTTTGAAGGAGGTCGCATCGCTCAGCCATAAGCCTTCTGCTTCGCCTTCCGGTTTCCAGGAGAGCAGGTGGGCGCCGTTGAGCGCTACGGAGGCTTTAACGCGTGGGTGGTCAACGACGATGACATCAGCACCGTCAATCTGACGGCGGGAGAGCACAGGGGTAAGTTGTTCGACTACCGGAAGTGCAAAAATTTTATTAGTCATTAAGCAATCCTCTGTCTTATAAATAAAAAAAGGCGACCGAAGTCGCCTTTTTGGATCAAACACTCATCTCAACTTATTTGGAGATGTGAGCGATCAGGTCCAGTACTTTGTTAGAGTAGCCAGTTTCGTTGTCGTACCAGGAAACCAGTTTCACGAAGTTGTCGTTCAGTGCGATACCTGCTTTAGCATCGAATACTGAAGTGCAGATTTCGCCGTTGAAATCGGTAGATACAACGTCGTCTTCGGTGTAGCCCAGAACGCCTTTCATTGCGCCTTCGGAAGCAGCTTTGATCGCTTTCTTAATTTCTTCATAAGAAGCAGCTTTTTCCAGACGAACGGTCAGGTCAACAACGGATACGTTAGGAGTTGGAACGCGGAACGCCATACCAGTCAGTTTGCCATTCAGTTCTGGCAGTACTTTACCTACAGCTTTAGCAGCACCGGTAGAGGATGGGATGATGTTCTGAGCCGCGCCACGGCCGCCGCGCCAGTCTTTGTGAGACGGGCCATCAACGGTTTTCTGAGTAGCGGTAGTCGCGTGAACGGTAGTCATCAGACCTTCGATGATGCCGAAGTTGTCGTTGATAACTTTAGCCAGCGGTGCCAGGCAGTTGGTGGTGCAGGATGCGTTAGACACGATATCCTGGCCAGCGTAAGTTTCGAAGTTTGCACCACGAACGAACATTGGGGTGTTGTCTTTGGAAGGACCAGTCAGAACAACTTTCTTCGCACCAGCGGTGATGTGTTTACGCGCAGTTTCGTCGGTCAGGAAGATACCGGTTGCTTCAGCAACAACGTCAACACCGATTTCGTTCCATTTCAGGTTAGCTGGGTCTTTTTCAGCAGTAACGCGGATGGTTTTGCCATTAACAACCAGGTGGCCGTCTTTCACTTCAACGGTGCCGTCGAAACGACCGTGAGTTGAGTCGTACTTCAGCATGTACGCCATGTATTCAGCGTCCAGGAGATCGTTGATACCAACGATTTCGATGTCAGAACGTTTCTGAGCAGCACGGAAAACAATACGGCCGATACGGCCAAAACCGTTGATACCTACTTTGATAGTCATATATTCCACCAGCTATTTGTTAGTGAATAAAAGGTTGCCTGTAAAATTACAAAAACCTTACGCAGCGTCAAGCGGAATCGTGTCAATCATTGCGACAAATCAATCCTGTGACTAACGTTTGTGCGACTGACTCGCCTCACTTTCCCTTTGAGCTTGCACCCATATGGGGGCTGAGCCGGGATTTTAAAGTCCTCGCAGGATAAAAATGTGAACGTGATCACAATTGCCTGACCGCTTATTCGCGACACATAAGTTTAGATCAAAAGTGCACGCAAGGGTGTTAATGTTTTGTTAGAATCCGGGTTGAAAGATGTCTGTTTCTACAGCGAGATGTAAGCATATGTCGAACCAACGTAACCCTGACGATTTGAAAAAAAACCTCACAGAAATGCAGTTTTACGTGACGCAGAATCACGGAACGGAACCGCCGTTCACCGGGCGTTTACTGCACAACAAGCGAGACGGCGTCTACCACTGCCTGGTCTGCGATGCGCCTCTGTTCAATTCACAAACGAAATTTGATTCTGGCTGCGGCTGGCCGAGTTTCTACGAGCCGGTGAGCGATGAGGCCATCCGCTACCTGACCGACTCGTCGCACGGTATGGTGCGTACGGAAATTCGCTGCGGCAACTGCGATGCGCACCTTGGGCACGTCTTCCCGGATGGCCCCCAGCCTACGGGCGAGCGTTTCTGCGTAAATTCGGCCTCAATGAGCTTCACCGATGATGAAAACGGTGACCAGATTAAGGGTTGAAAAAACGATTCAGCAAATTATTCCTTTGAAAGGGCGCGAGAGTGAATATTGATGACATGATTAGCGGCATGACGCCGGAGATTTATCAGCGTCTGGTGACCGCCGTAGAACTGGGAAAATGGCCCGACGGCGTTGCGCTGACGCCGGAGCAAAAAGAGAACAGTCTTCAGCTGGTGATGCTGTGGCAGGCGCGCAATAACACCGACGCGCAGCACATGACGATCGACACCAAAGGCCAGATGGTCATGAAGAGCAAGCGCGAGCTGAAAGAAGACTTTGGCATCACGCCGAAGCCGATTGCGACGATGAAAATGCAATAACGGTGCAGGTTGATACCCTCTCCCACAGGGAGAGGGCGTAAAAGACTACGCCTGCGTTTCCAGCCAGTCTTCGAGCGTATACAGCGTTGCGCCTTCCGCAGCCATATCCATAAACGCCTGAGCGCTGTCCTGCGGGTTAATGTTTACCCCGCGGCAGCCGTCGGTGATGACGCTGACGGTATACCCCAACTGGAGCGCGTCCAGCACGGTAAACTTCACGCAGTAATCCGTCGCCAGGCCCAGCACGATCAGTTCCGTGATTTCATGGTGGCGTAACCACGCGTCCAGCGCCGTTTTCTGGCGATGCCCGTTATCAAAAAACGCGCTATAGCTGTCGATAGCCGGGTTTTCACCTTTATGGAACACCGCGTCGATGGCTTTCTGGTTCAGGAGCGGATGCAGCTCCGCGCCTTCCGTCTGCTGTACGCAGTGATCCGGCCAGAAGGTTTGCGTCAGCCCGTCGAGTTCCCCCGGAGTGAAAGGCTCGACGTCGTGCTGGCTGGCAAAGCTGCCGTGGTTCGCCGGGTGCCAGTCCTGGCTTGCGACAACCGCTTCACCGCGGGCTTTGCACCAGTCAATCAGCGTGTTTGCCACGTCAACGGTACTGTCACCTTCGGCGACGGCCAGCGCACCGCCCGCGCAGAAATCATTTTGCAAATCGACCAGTAGCAGGGCGCGTTGCTTCATGAGCACTCCTTATTCGTCCGGGGTCAGCTCGCCGCGCAGGTTTTGCATCATCGCGCTGCGAATGGACTGAATGTCCAGATCCTGACTCAGTAAATAGTGAAGTTTAGTCAGCGTTGCCTCAACGGTCATATCGAAGCCGCTGATAACCCCCGCATGTGCCAGCGCGTTGCCGGTGGCATAGCCGCCCATGTTGACCTTTCCGGACATACACTGGGTCAGGTTCACGACCACAATTCCGCGCTCGCTGGCTTCCTGAAGCTCTTTCAGGAATTCGCCGTTCTGCGGCGCGTTGCCGACGCCATAGGAGCGCAAAATCAGCGCTTTCACCGGCTGGCGCAGGAAGTTACGCACCACGTCGGCGGAGATACCCGGGTAGATAGTGACCACGCCAATCGGTTGCGGAGTTATCGGATGCACGATCAGCTCGCCGGCGGTGTTCGGCGCAGGCGGCGTGCCCAGACGACGGATATGAATCCCGGCCTCCAGCAGCGGCTGCAGGTTAGGGGAGGCGAAGGCGTCAAAACCGTCGGCATGGGCTTTGGTGGTACGGTTGCCGCGATACAGACGGTTATTGAAGAACAGCGACACTTCGTTAATCGGGTAATTCGCCGCCACGTACAGGGAGTTAAGCAGGTTGATCTGCCCGTCCGAGCGCAGCTCAGCCAGCGGGATTTGCGACCCGGTGACGATAACCGGCTTGCTCAGGTTCTCCAGCATGAAGGAGAGCGCCGAGGCGGTAAACGCCATGGTGTCGGTGCCGTGCAGGATCACAAAGCCGTCGTACTGGTCGTAATGGGCTTTAATGTCATCCGCGATATGCTGCCAGTCTTCCGGCGTCATGTCGGAGGAGTCCATCAGCGGCTCGTATTCGTGGATGGTGAAGTCAGGCATCTCCGGACGGTGGAATTCTGGCATCAGCGCAAGCTGACGCTGAAGGTGGCCGGAGACAGGGATATAGCCGTTTTCAGAGCGCTGCATACCGATGGTACCGCCAGTGTAGGCTACATAAATCGATTTCTTCTGCATGGTAGTGAGTTCTTGTTCTTCAAAAGAAAAAAATCCCCTCTTCGCGGGAAGAGGGGACGGTTTTTAACGGACGTTAGCGCAGGTCAGGCAAAACGCGTAACGACTCTGTGGATCGTTAAAGGCCGCAAGCTTGTCTCTTTCCGCCTTCATCGCTTTCGCTGCCGTGGCGACCGGCGCAGGCAGGTAAGCCTGCATCGCCTCCGGCAGCATGGCGCGTACCGAGCCGGACATGCTGTCCATGACCATATCGAAGAACGACGGCTCGTCCTGGTAATACTCGATATGCCACTGCTTGAGCTTCGCCAGCTCGGCGGCTTTTTTCACCGCGTCATCGAAGTCGCCCAGGCTGTCCACCAGACCGTTGCTCTTCGCATCCTGGCCGGTCCAGACGTGTCCCTGTGCGATCTGGTCGATCTGCTCAGGCGTCTTTTTACGCGAGTCCGCCACCAGGGTGATAAAGCGCTTATAGCCGTTCTCAATGCTGAGCTGCATCATCTCAGAGACTTCCGGCGGCAGGGATTTGGTCACCGACACATCCGCCAGCGGAGAGGTGGCCACGCCATCGGTATGCACGCCAAGAGAATCCAGGCTGTTTTCCACGGTGTTGATCACCCCGAAGATGCCAATCGAACCGGTCAGCGTGCTTGGGTTGGCCACGATGTAGTTGGCTGGCGTTGAGATCCAGTAACCCCCGGAGGCGGCCATTCCGCCCATTGATACAACCACCGGCTTGCCGGCGGCACGCGCCGCGGCAAGTTCAGCGCGGATCACCTCGGAGGCGCTGACGCTGCCGCCAGGGCTGTTCACCCGCAGGACAATCGCTTTAACTTTCGGATCCAGACGAGCATCGCGGATTTGTGACGCGGTAGTATCGCCGCCCACGTTCCCCGGAGTCTCCTGGCCGTCCATGATGGCGCCGTTGGCAAACACCACCGCTACGCTGTCACCGCTGTCATCCGGCTTTTTCGTAGAGTAATCATACATGCTGATGGCGCTGTAACTTTTATCCTCTTTGCTCCAGCCAAACTGCTTGCTCAGGGATTTTTCAATCTCGGCGCTGGTGCCCAGGGCATCAACCAGTTTGTTATCGAGCGCATATTTTGCGGTATCACCGTCAACTTTACGCAGGCCTTCGAGCACGCCCTGTGCGCCAGGGAATGCCTGCTCAGGCGTAATCTGACGGTTAGCGGCAACGGTGCCGAGATAGTTCTGCCACAGCTCGCCAATCCAGCGGCTGTCCGCTTCGCGGGCGGCAGGGGACATATCGTCGCGGATAAACGGCTCGACGGCGGATTTGTACGTGCCGACGCGGAAGACGTGGGTGGTGACCTTCAGCTTGTCGAGCAGGGATTTGTAGTACAGGCCGTTGGTGGCAAAACCGTGCAGATCCACCGTCCCCTGCGGTGAGAGCCAGATTTTATTGGCGAAGCTCGCCAGATAATATTGCCCCTGGCTGTAGCTGTCGCCCACGGCAATCACCGGCTTGCCGCTGTCGCGGAATTCGCGCAGCGCTTTACCGATGTACTGCATTGAAGGCTGATCGCCTCCGGCAAAATCTTTCAGATCCAGCACGATCCCGGTGATGTTCCGGTCGTCTTTGGCCTGGCGGATGGTATCGACGATATCGAACAGGGAGTTTTCCTGCAGACGGTCTGATGTCGCGCCAAACAGCTGGCGGCTGATTGCCCCCAGACGGTTGCTGGCGGACGGTTTATCAACGATAACGCCGGTGATATCGAGTAACAGGGCCCCGCGAGTCGAATGCTGCGCCTGATTCGCGTTGCTGATATGCATCCAGATGCCCGCGCAAACCAGAACCAGCAGGATGAAGAAGATGTTCATCACCAGGTTGCGGACGAAGTTGAGCAGTCGCCACGTCCATTTAAAGAAACCGGCAATGATTCGCCAAAGGGTTCGCATGTATTCTCCCTAACCAGAAAATGACTGTTTCCGTCGCCACTGGACGGTAATGTTGGGTTATCGTAATGACCCAACCGCCACTTGTCAGCAGGAATCGCCTGCCAGGCTGTAACAAAATCTGCCGTCGTGTTAATTTTGTGAGTAAATTTCAAGAAAGGAGTTAACCAATGGACGCACTCGAACTGCTTGTTAACCGCCGTAGCGCTTCCCGTCTGGCCGAACCTGCACCGGCAGGCGAGCAGCTGGAGAACATTCTGCGTGCCGGCATGCGTGCCCCCGATCACGGCACGCTGCAGCCGTGGCACTTCTTTGTGATTGAAGGCGAAGGCCGCGATCGTTTCAGTCAGCTGCTGGAGCAGGGCGCGGTTGCCGCCGGTCAGGATGAGAAAGGTATCGACAAGGCGCGCAATGCTCCGTTCCGCGCCCCGATGATTATCGCCGTCGTGGCGAAATGCCAGGCCGGCCATAAGGTGCCGGTCTGGGAGCAGGAAATGTCCGCAGGCTGTGCGGTGATGGCGATGCAAATGGCCGCCGTCGCGCAGGGCTTTAACGGTATCTGGCGTACCGGTGCGCTAACCGAAAGCCCGGCGGTCCGTGACGGTTTTGGCTGCGGTGAGCATGACAAAATTGTCGGCTTCCTCTATCTCGGCACCCCGCAGCTTAAAGCCTCCAGCACCATCAGCATTCCGGACACCACGCCTTTCGTCAGCCATTTCTGATAACGCACCTAAACTGTCTGGATTCTGAGCATCTGCCGCAGAATTCAGACAGTCATACTTACCTCTTTATGGAATGAGCGCTACCATAGCGCGATTGAGATGACAGGAGACGTCCATGAGCGAGCAAACCATTCGTTTAACGCAGTACAGCCACGGAGCCGGTTGCGGTTGTAAAATTTCCCCGAAAGTGCTGGAGACCATCCTGCACAGTGAACAGGCGAAGTTTGTCGACCCGAACCTGCTTGTCGGCAACGAAACGCGTGACGATGCTGCAGTTTATGACTTAGGTAACGGCACCAGCATTATCAGTACTACCGACTTCTTTATGCCGATTGTCGATAACCCGTTCGACTTCGGGCGCATTGCGGCCACCAACGCCATCAGCGATATCTTCGCGATGGGCGGTAAGCCGATCATGGCGATTGCCATTCTGGGCTGGCCGATCAACACCATCCCGCCGGAAGTGGCCCGTGAGGTGATTGATGGCGGACGTTTTGCCTGCCAGCAGGCGGGGATTGCCCTGGCCGGCGGTCACTCTATTGATGCGCCGGAGCCTATCTTTGGCCTGGCCGTTACCGGCGTAGTGCCGACCGAACGCGTAAAGCGCAACAGCACCGCGCAGGCGGGCTGCAAACTGTTCCTCACCAAGCCGCTGGGCATTGGCGTGCTGACCACCGCCGAGAAAAAATCCCTGCTGAAACCGGAGCACAAAGGCCTGGCAACGGAAGTCATGTGCCAGATGAACCTTGCCGGTGCGGCGTTTGCCAATATCGACGGCGTGAAGGCGATGACCGACGTCACCGGTTTTGGTCTGCTGGGACATCTCTCTGAAGTGTGTCAGGGCGCGGGCGTTCAGGCGCAGGTCTGGTATCAGGACGTGCCGAAGCTGCCGGGCGTGGAGGAGTATATTGCTCAGGGCGCGGTCCCGGGCGGTACCCAGCGCAACTTCGCCAGCTACGGTCACCTGATGGGCGAAATGCCTGAGGAGTGGCGCAACCTGCTGTGCGATCCGCAAACCTCCGGCGGCCTGCTGCTGGCGGTCACGCCGGAATCCGAAGCCGAGGTTCAGGCCACTGCCGCCGAGTTCGGCATCACCCTGACGGCGATCGGCGAGCTGGTGACCGCGCGCGGCGGTCGTCCGATGATTGAGATCCGTTAATTCGATGCGGTTGTTTATTGCCGAAAAGCCGAGCCTGGCCCGTGCCATCGCCGACGTGCTGCCTAAGCCGCATCGCAAGGGCGACGGCTTTATCGAATGCGGTAACGGGCAGGTGGTCACCTGGTGTATTGGTCACCTGCTTGAGCAGGCGCAGCCGGACGTCTACGACAGCCGCTACGCCCGCTGGAACCTGAACGATCTGCCCATCGTGCCGGAAAAATGGCGCCTGCAGCCCCGTCCTTCGGTCACCAAACAGCTCAACGTGATCAAGCGCTTCCTGCATGACGCCGCTGAAATTGTGCACGCGGGTGACCCGGACAGGGAAGGGCAGCTGCTGGTGGATGAAGTGCTGGACTATCTTGAGCTGGCGCCGCAAAAGCGCCAGCAGGTGCAGCGCTGCCTGATAAACGACCTCAACCCGCAGGCCGTCGAGCGGGCGATTTCGCGCCTGCGCGCCAACAGCGAGTTTATTCCGCTGTGCGTCTCGGCATTAGCCCGCGCCCGCGCCGACTGGCTGTACGGCATCAATATGACCCGCGCGTACACCATTCTTGGGCGTAATGCGGGCTATCAGGGCGTGCTCTCCGTGGGGCGCGTGCAGACGCCGGTGCTGGGGCTGGTCGTGCGTCGTGACGAAGAGATTGAGAACTTCGTCGCCAAAGATTTCTTTGAGGTGAAAGCGCATATCGTCACGCCTAAGGACGAGCGCTTTACCGCCGTCTGGCAGCCGAGCGATGCCTGTGAATCGTATCAGGATGAAGAGGGGCGACTGCTCCATCGTCCGCTGGCGGATCACGTGGTTAACCGCATTACCGGCCAGCCGGCTATCGTCACCAGCTATAACGATAAACGGGAATCAGAACCCGCGCCGCTGCCGTTCTCGCTTTCCGCACTTCAGATTGAGGCGGCCAAAAAGTTTGGCTTAAGCGCACAGAACGTGCTGGACATCTGCCAGAAGCTCTACGAAACCCACAAGCTCATCACCTATCCGCGTTCGGACAGCCGCTATCTGCCGGAAGAACACTTTGCCGGACGCCACTCGGTGATGAACGCCATTAGCGTGCACGCGCCGGATCTGCTCCCGCAGCCGGCGGTGAATCCGGACACCCATAATCGCTGCTGGGACGACAAAAAAGTCGATGCCCACCACGCGATTATCCCGACGGCCCGCGCCAGCAACGTCAACCTGACCGAGAACGAAGCGAAGGTCTATAACCTGATCGCTCGTCAGTACCTGATGCAGTTCTGCCCGGACGCGGTATTCCGTAAGTGCGTGATTGAGCTTGAGATTGCCAAAGGCAAGTTTATCGCCAAAGCGCGTTTCCTCGCGGAAGCAGGCTGGCGCACGCTGCTTGGTAACAAAGAGCGCGACGAAGAGAACGACGGCACGCCGCTGCCGGTGGTCGCTAAAGATGACGAACTGCTGTGCGAGAAGGGCGAAGTGGTTGAACGTCAGACCCAGCCGCCGCGCCATTTTACCGATGCGACGCTGCTGTCGGCGATGACCGGGATCGCCCGGTTTGTGCAGGATAAAGATCTGAAGAAGATCCTGCGCGCCACCGACGGTCTGGGGACGGAAGCGACGCGAGCGGGGATCATCGAGCTGCTCTTTAAGCGTGGCTTCCTGGAGAAAAAGGGACGCTACATCCACTCAACGGAACCGGGCCGGGCGCTGATTCATTCTCTGCCGGAGCTGGCCGCGAGGCCGGACATGACCGCGCACTGGGAATCGGTGCTGACGCAGATCAGCGAGAAGCAGTGCCGCTATCAGGACTTTATGCAGCCGCTGGTCGGGACGCTTTACCAGCTGATCGATCAGGCGCGCAGCACGCCGGTGAAAACGTTCAGAGGGATGGTTGCGCCCGGTGGCGGCGCGAAGAAACCGTTCAAGAAGAAAAAGAGCGCGGCAGCCTCTTAAACCGTAGGTCGGGTAAGGCGCAGCCGCTACCCGGCGAAAAGCAGCTCTGCGGCCTGATACGCCCGGTTTTCTCCCTCTCCCAGTGGGAGAGGGCCGGGGTGAGGGCATCCGGCCGCACGCGATAAACCTTAAATCACACCCTGACCAATCATCGCATCCGCCACCTTCACGAACCCGGCGATATTCGCCCCGCGCACGTAGTTGGTTTGCGACGCCTCGCCGCCGTACTCCACGCAGGCATGGTGAATATCCAGCATGATGTGGTGCAGGCGCGCATCCACTTTTTCCGCCTTCCAGCCGAGACGCGCGGCGTTTTGCGCCATCTCGAGGCCGGAGGTCGCCACGCCGCCCGCGTTAGCGGCCTTGCCCGGCGCAAACAGCACGCCCGCTTCGAGGAACAGGTCCGTCGCGTCGATGGTGGTCGGCATATTCGCCCCTTCGGCCACCGCTTTTACGCCGTTGCTAATCAGGGTACGTGCGGCGTCCGCATCCAGCTCGTTCTGCGTTGCGCACGGCAGGGCGATATCCACCGGAACGCCCCACGGCTGTTTCCCTTCCTGGTAGGTCAGGCCAAGCTCCCGGGCATAATCCGCCACGCGACCGTCGCGGCTGGCTTTGATTTCACACAGGCGCGCCAGCTTCTCTGCCGTAAAGCCCGCTTCATCCACTACCGTGCCGCTGGAGTCAGAGGCGGTCACCACGCGAGCGCCAAGCTGCATCGCTTTCTCAATCGCGTACTGCGCCACGTTACCGGAGCCGGACACCGCGACGCGCATGCCTTCGAAGCCCAGACCGTGACGCTTGAGCATCGCCTCGGTGAAGTAAACCAGGCCGTATCCCGTCGCTTCCGGGCGGATCAGGCTCCCGCCAAACGACAGCCCCTTGCCGGTAAAGACGCAGGCGCTGTTGTTGGAGAGCTTTTTCATCATCCCGGCCATAAAGCCCACTTCACGTCCGCCCACGCCGATATCACCGGCAGGAACGTCGGTATCCGGGCCGAGGTGACGGTAGAGTTCGGTCATCAGCGCCTGGCAGAAGCGCATGACTTCGCCTTCGCTTTTGCCTTTCGGGTCGAAATCGCTGCCGCCTTTCCCGCCGCCCATCGGTAGCGTGGTGAGGGCGTTTTTAAAGGTCTGCTCGAAGCCGAGGAATTTCAGAATCGACAGGTTCACGGACGGATGAAAACGCATGCCGCCCTTAAACGGGCCAATGGCCGAGTTAAACTGAACGCGCCACGCGCGGTTAACCTGTACCTGGTTGCGATCGTCAACCCACGTCACGCGGAACTGGATCACGCGCTCTGGCTCGACAAGGCGTTCAAGCAGAGACATCTGGCGATAACGCGGGTTTTGTTCAAGGAAGGGCCACAGGGTGGTCATAACTTCACGCACGGCCTGCGCGAACTCGCTTTGGTGCGGGTCGCGCTGCTGAACATGGGCAAGGAAACTTTCCAGAGAGCGTGTCTGATCCATAGATATAAGAACCTCTTATCGTATTTTATGTGTATTACTTATGCGATTTGTGTTGTTTTTTTGACTATACCACCCGTACCGCTTTGTGAGGCAAGCAGAAATTTATGACGAAAGGGAAATTAATGAGAGGGCGGGCGTCATAACGAAAAGCGATGAAGAGATAAATTAAAGGTTCCGCTCTGGTTTACCGTTATAGTCATTATCAAGGAACTACTGGAAGATGTGTCTATGAAACGTTATCTACTCACCACGTTATGTCTGATCTTTACCGCAGGCGTGCAGGCCAACCCCATTCTCCCGGACGTGGAAGTGAATGTGCCGCCGGAAGTGTTTAGCTCCAGCGGCCAGAATCAAACGGTGCAGCCCTGCAATCAGTGCTGTATCTATCAGAATCAGAACTACTCGGAAGGGGCCGTTGTGAAAGCGGACGGCATTATGCTGCAGTGCCAGCGCGACGAGCGCGCCATCAGCACGAACCCGCTGGTCTGGCGTCGCGTAAAACAATAAAGGCTTCCAGCAGCGGAATATCCGCAGGGGCTAAGGCGTAGCCAAACGCCTCTTCCGGCGTACACCACGCGAGCGCGCTGTGGTAGTGCGCCGTGAGCTCGCCGCGAAAAGCAGGAACGTGCCAGGCATGCAGGTTAATCAACCGCTGGGAGACTTCCCGCTGGTGGCTTGCCACGTATTGCCCCGGCAGGGCGTCAATGCCCAACTCTTCACGCAGCTCGCGGATAAGCGCTTCTGGCTGGGTTTCTCCGGCCTCGACTTTACCGCCTGCAAATTCCCACATTCCCGGCTGGTCGGCGTGGACAGGGCGCTGCGCCAGTAAAATGTTGCCGTCTTTTTCGATGATGGCGGCAACGACATCGAGTGTTTTCAGCATGGTCGTCAATAATTGATAGCGAAAAAAGACATATTATCGTGCCCTTTCTCAGAGTCCAGTAAACAGGAGAATCAGGTGAAAGAGTCCACCGCCTGGGTTGCCCCCCTCGAATCCCTTCCCGCCAGCCTTAAACCGATTGCCGCCATGCAGAAAAAGCACTTTGGCGCGGTGCTGAATCCCACCCGCTGGTGGGGGCGAATGCCGCGTCTGTTCTGGCTGGTGGCGCTGTTTGTCGGCTTTCTGGAGCGCCGTCACGCGCGCCTGACGCCCGCGCTGCGTTCGCTGCTCATGACGCGGGTATCCCAGCTCTGTCACTGCGCTTTCTGTATTGATGCCAACAGCCTGCGGCTGGCCGAGCGCTGCGGCGCGCTGGATAAGGTTCAGGCCGTGAGCGACTGGCAGGATTCCGCCTTGTTTACCGAGCAAGAGCGCGTGGCGCTGGCCTACGCCGAGGCGATGACCGCCACGCCGCCCCGGGCGGATGAGGCAGTCAGAACGGCGCTGAAATGCCACTTCACGGATGATGCCATCACCGAGATGACGGCGCTGATTGCGTTTCAGAATCTCTCCGCCCGATTTAATGCCGCGCTGGATATTCCGGCGCAGGGGCTGTGCGCCACGTTTAACGAGACTCCTCATGCTTGACCGCCATCTTCATCCGCGGGTAAAGCCCGTTCTGAATCGTCTGGTTTCCGTGCTGGATAGGCCGGGCATCACGCCCGACGGATTGACCCTGACCGGGTTTGTCTTCGGCGTGCTGGCGCTGCCGTTTCTGGCCCTCGGCTGGTATCCGGCGGCGCTGGCCGCCATCGTGCTTAACCGCCTGCTGGATGGTCTGGACGGCGCGCTGGCGCGCCGGAGAGGGCTGACCGATGCGGGGGGATTTCTCGACATCGCGCTCGATTTTCTGTTCTACGCCCTGGTGCCGTTTGGCTTTGCACTCGCGGCTCCCGCAGAGAATGCGCTCGCGGCCGCCTGGCTGCTGTTTGCGTTTATCGGTACCGGCAGCAGTTTTCTGGCGTTTGCGGCGCTGGCCGCGAAGCACGACATCGACAACCCCGGCTATGCGCACAAGTCGTTTTATTACATCGGTGGGTTAACGGAAGGGACGGAGACCATCGCGCTGTTCGTGCTGTGCTGCCTCTTCCCGGCGCACTTTGCGCTGTTCGCGTGGGTATTCGGCGCGCTGTGCTGGCTGACCACCACAACGCGCGTCTGGAGCGGTTATGTAACGCTGAAGTCACTCACCCGTTAGAGAGTACTCTCGGGCCCGCGCTCTCCGGTGGTGACCGGGTTCTGCGGGTGACTGCTCCATTCGTACCAGCCGCCGTCATAGACGGCGACATTCTTCCAGCCCATCGCCCGGGCGTACATAAAGGTTTCTGACGCGCGCCACCCGGTGCCGCAGTAAAACGCGACGTGCTGTTCCGGCAGAATATTCCAGCGCTTCCACTGGGCGGCGATATCGTCCGCGCTGCGCATGGTGCCATCCGGGTTATGGAAATCTTCCATATGGGTCGCGTCGCTGCCCGCATGACCCCAGCGGGCACCGGCTATTTCACCTTTTGGCTTGATGTAGCTGTAGCCGCTGGTTTCGCCGATGAACTCCGGCCAGGAACGAATGCTGACCAGGGAGGCATCCTGACGGTGCAGCATCCCCCGCGCCTGTTCCATATCAACCATCAGCTGCGGCTGGCCGGGGATCGGCGCGCCGAAATCGGGTGCTGGCGTCACTTTGCCGGGCGTGCCGCGTTCAACCGGGAGGCCTGCATCCGACCACGCCTTCCAGCCGCCGTCGAGAATACGCACATCCTTCACGCCCGCATACAGCATGATCTGCGCCACGCGTGCGGCGGCGTAAACGTCACGGCCATACAGAATGACGGTGGTGTCGTGACGGATCCCGTGCTTCGCCAGCATTGCTTTCAGCGCGTCGTCGGAGACTTTATTCCACAGCGGCTCGCTCTCCACCTCGTTGGTGTCGATGTAGCCCGCGCCGGGAATGTGGTTCAGCAGGTAAAACTTCGGTGCGCCCCAGGCGGCTTCAATCACTTTCCAGTCACCCGCCGGCGCGGCGGTCACGGGTTTACCCTGCTGGAGGCGGTGGATCCACTGCGGGTAAACCAGCTGTTCAAAGTGAGGCAGGCGCTGAAGGCGGTCGGGCGTCTGCAGAGCGTCGCTGAGCAGCGAGACGTGGCGGTATCCGGCTTTCTCCAGGCGGGATTTCACCGCCAGGTTATCGTTCTCGTCGCCGTAGAGGGCGATGGCCGTCGCGGGCGTAAGCTGATGCTGTTTTGCCCAAAGCGCAATCTGCTCGTCGCTCATTGCGCCCAGCCAGGCGGCAGCCAGGTTGAGTGCGGCGGGTTCATGTCCTGAGGGGCCGCTGAGGGTTTGCGGCCAGCCGTTATAGAACGCGCTGGGGCGGGTGTCGACAGGCGTGCCGTGCTGCGCCTGAAGCTGGGAGAGCGTCATCGCGTTGGGCATATCAGCCGCCAGAGAGGAAAAGGACGCGAGGCCGCAGAGCAGGGCCAGCGCGGTCAGTTGAGAAACACGTTTCATCGAATAACCTGACGTCAGTAAAAGAGGGGGGCATTGTCGTCTCTCCCGAAACGGAAAACATTGAGTTAGCACATTATTGCCAGCGAGAAATCTCAATCAGCTCGCCGCCGGGCGGAATATCATCCTCATCGTGCGTGACCAGCACCACCGGGATATTGCGCGCGCGGACGGCGTCAAAAACCCATGTCCGAAACGTTGTGCGCAGCGTTTTATCGAGACGACTGAACGGTTCGTCCAGCAGCAGCGCCTGCGGCTCTGCGAGCAGGGCGCGCAGCAGGCTGACCCGGGCACGCTCCCCGCCGGAAAGGGTGGCCGGATCGCTGGCGTAATGACCGCTCAGCCCGGCGGAATCCAGCGCCTGCTCGACCGCTTCCCGACGCGTTCTCCCGACGATCCGCTCAGGCAAGGCCAGCAGCAAATTTTGCCCGACGCTGAACTGTTCAAACAGCAGCGCATCCTGAAAGAGAATGCCCAGCCCGCGGGCTTCAACAGGGAGGCTATCGCAGCGACGCGCGTCGAGCCACAGTTCGCCTCGCGCCTGGAAATCGTCTGACAGCGCGCCGATCATCCACGCAAAAAGGGTCGATTTACCGCTGCCGGACGGCCCCATCAGGGTAACGATCTCCCCGCGGGGAACGCAAAAATTGACCTCGCGGAAAAGCGGTTCGATGGTGAGATCTTTTACCTTCAGCATTAACGTAATCCTTGACGGTAGCGGCCCACGAGCCGGGATAACAGGGCGGCAAGACCGAACACCGTGCCCGTGACCAGCAGTAATCCCAGCGCCCGGTTAGCGAGAATCGGGATGCTGCCCCCGCTGCTGAGCGCGACGGTTTCAGTGGTCAGCGTGGCGAAACGCCCCGCGCCAAGCCAGAGCGTCGGCATGTATTGCGCCATGCTGACGGAAAAACCAATGGCAAAGGCCAGCAGCGCCGGGCGCACCAGCAGGGGGCATTTCAGCAGTAAGAATATTTTTGCCGGTCGCCAGCCGAGCGTTCTGGCGGTAAGGATAAGCCTGGGATCGATCCGCCGCCAGGCGGGCTGCAGAACCAGCAGCATCCAGGGTAACACCCACAGCAGATGGCTCCAGAGTACGGCGGCATAGCGCCCGTCGAGCCCCAGACGCAATGCAATAAAGTATTGCCCGGTGACGAGCGGCAGCGCCGGAAGGGCGAGCGGTGACCACACCCACGCTGCGCCGCGCTGCGGTCCCCATTCCAGCCAGAGAAAAATGACGATGAGGGCGATCAGGCTCGACAGCAGGCCGAAGGAAAGGCTGGTCTCCACGGGGCCCGCGTCGCCCCCTTGCGCCTGCATCAGCAGTACCGCGGTGCACAGGATGCCGCACGCGGGCAGTAACCCGCTGAATGCCCGCTCAGGCAGAACGAGTGGAGAACGGGGGCGCGTCCCCGCGAGATTCGGGATCGTGCGACGCCATGCTTTCCAGAGGCCGTATCCGAGGGCGGCCAGCGCGGCCAACAGCACAAGGAGAAGCAGGCACAGCAGCATTCCTTTTGCCTGCTGCTGCGCGTCGCCCTGGCTTAGCCACTGCCAGGCCAGCACGGCCAGGGTGGGCGGGTTGCCGGGCCCGAGAACGATCGCCACGTCCACGACCGAGAGCGACCATGCCAGCACCGCCAGCATCACCGCGCCGAGGACAGGCGCGATCGCCGGGAGGATCAGCCAGCTGAGCGTCTGATAACGCCCGTAGCCAAAGGTTTGCAGGACGATCTTCTGCTGCGCGAGCCGTTGTTCCGGCAGCACGGCGTAAATGGCCCACAGCACGAACGCGCTCTCTTTGACCGCGAGCGTCACGCCCAGCCCGACGCCGTAGCGGTCAAACGGAGCCGTACAGACGGTGCAGAGCTGATAAAACAGACCGCCCTCGGCAAACAGCAGTAACGCGCTGGTGGCGAACGCCACATGGGGGATCGCCAGTAGCCACGGCAGGCGGGTCGTGAGGCGTCGCCAGCGTTGACCGGGCCACAAAAGGCAGACGAAGAAAAGGGCAATCAGCAACGCCCCCAGCGTGGCGATGAGCGTTGAGACCAGCGTGGCGACGGTCGCCTGCGGCAGCTGCGGATCGTTCAGCAGCCGCTGCCAGTTTGTCGCAGAAAACGCCGGTGCGAGCAGCATGACGCCGGCGGGCAGGATCGGCAGATAAATCACCGCCATCGCCAGCCAGACAAGCCCGCTCAGCGGGTGCCGTAACGACGCAGCCATTCCTGCTCCAGCGCGTTCACCCAGGCGGACTGCGGCTCTGCAAGCACCTGCGGCAGCCCCTGAGGCGTATGGGCCAGCAGCTGTTTCGCTTCCTCTTCGGGCAGCGCTTTCGCATCCAGGACGCTCGGGTCTCCCCAGATGGCCGGGTCGGCCTTGCGGATTTGCGCCTGCGGTGACAGCAGGAAATTAGCGACCACCTTTGCACCCGCGCTCGCGCTGGCATTGGCCGGGATAGCCACAAAATGGACGTTGCCGAGCATCCCGCTCTCGAAACCAAAGCTGTAGCTGTCGGCGGGCAGTTCGCCGCTCGCCACTTTCTGCTGCGCATGGGACGGGTTAAAGGTCAGCGACAGGTTCAGACTGCCGCTGGCAAGCAGGGCATCCATTCGGGCAGGTGAGGGAGGGAAATCTTTTCCTTCGCGCCACAGCAGCGGGTGCAGCTTATCGAGGTAGGCCCAGAGCGGTGCCGTAACCTCAGCAAACGTTGCATCGGGCGCTTTTTGTAACGCCTCAGGGCGATCGGTGAACGTCAGCAGCAGCTGCTCCAGAAAGGCCGTGCCGGTAAAATCGGGCGGGCGAGGATAGCTGACTTTGCCCGGATGCTGCTGCGCGTACGCCAGTAGCGCCTGGGGATCCACCGGCGGCGTCGGCATGCTGGCTTTGCGGGCGATAAAGGTCAGCTGCGCGCCGCCCCACGGGGATTCCGCCCCGTCGGTTGGAATCGCAAAATCTTCCGTGACGGGTTTGCGGGTATCGACATAGCGCCAGTCTGGCAACGTCTGCGCCCATCCGGTTTGCAGCAGGTTCGCCTCTTTTAACGTGCGGAAGTTTTCGCCGTTGACCCACAGCAGGTCAACCGAGCCGTTGGCCTTACGCCCCGCGGCGGCTTCCGTCTGGATCCGTTTTACCGCATCGGCGGCGTCCGCCAGCGGGACAATTTTTAGGGTAATGGCGTAGTGAGTTTGCATCTCACCGCTGACCCACTCAAGGTAGCGGTTGACCGCCGGATCGCCGCCCCAGGCGTTAAACCAGACGGTCTGGCCTTTGGCCTGCTGTTGGATAGCGTGCCAGCTTTCGGCGGCACAGAGGGGGGCTGCCAGCAGCAGACCTGTCAGGAACGCGCAAAAACGCACACGGCGCATAATGCCTCACTTTTTAACAGACGGGAGATAACGGGAAAACAGCCGGCGCGTCGCCAGCGGCAATAACCCCAGTAGTGTAAAGGCGATTAGCATGCCCGGCGACACAATATCGCGCAGGGACGCCACTTTCCCCAGCTCGCGCCCGGCGTTCAGAAAGACCACCGTCGCGGGCAACATGGCGACCTGGCTGACCCACCAGTAGCGATATACGCCAATGCGGGTCAGCCCCATCAGCAAATTCACCAGGAAAAACGGGAACAGCGGCATCAGGCGCAGGGCAAAAAGATAGCCCGCGCCGTCATGCGCCATACCTGCGTTCACCGTTTTCATCTGCTGAGCAAACCGCCGCTGGACCCCGTCGCGCAGCAGATAACGGCTGGCGAGCATCGCAAGCGTCGCCCCGAGCGTGGAGGCAAACGAGACCAGAACGGTGCCTTCCCACAGGGGAAATAACGCTCCGCCCAGCAGGGTGAGGATCGCCGCGCCGGGGATCGACAGGGCGGAGACCGCCACGTAGAGCGCAAAAAAGATCAGCGCGCTTCGCAGCGGCGCGTGGTCAACATGGGAGATGAGTGCCTGCTGGTGGGTTTTAATCCCTTCCAGGGAGAGCGTGCCAGGAGGAAGCATGACAAACGTCAGAATAAATGCGCCCAGAAGGGCGCACAGGAAAAGTGTTTTTCGAATGTTCACGCGTCATTACAGCTTGAATTTAGCCCACACCGGCGCGTGGTCAGACGGTTTTTCCATGCTGCGGATCTCGTAGTCGATCCCGGTTTCGATGCAGCGCTCTGCCAGCGGCGAACTGGCGAGCAGCAGGTCGATACGCAGGCCGCGGTTGTCGTCAAAGCCTTTTGAGCGGTAGTCAAACCACGAGAAGCGATCCTGCGTGTCCGGGTTGGCGGTACGGAAGGTATCCACCAGCCCCCAGTCCAGCAGGCGCTGCATCCACTCGCGCTCTTCCGGCAGGAAGGAGCATTTGCCGGTACGCAGCCAGCGTTTGCGGCTGTCTTCACCGATGCCAATATCCAGATCGGTCGGGCTGATATTCACATCACCCATGATCAGCACCGGATTGTCTTTATTGAGTTCGGTTGTCAGGTAGTTCTGCAGATCCTGATAAAACTTGGCCTTAGCAGGGAATTTGGTCGGATGGTCGCGGCTCTCGCCCTGGGGAAAGTAACCATTAATCACGGTGATGTTCCCCAGCGGGGAAGGCAGTTCCGCCATGATGATGCGGCGCTGTGCTTCTTCGTCATCGCCGGGAAACCCACGGCGGACTGAAACTGGCGTCTCTTTGGTCAACAGCGCAACGCCGTAATGGCCTTTCTGCCCATGATAGAAGACGTTGTAGCCGAGCTTCGCCACCTCTTCGAGGGGGAACATGTCGTCGTGAACCTTGGTCTCCTGCAGGCCGATCACATCTGGCTGATGTTGCTCAACAATGGCTTCAAGCTGATGGGGGCGGGCGCGCAGGCCGTTGATATTAAAAGAGACAAATTTCATAGTCGCTGCCAGTGCAAGGTGAATAGTGCATGGATGGTAGCAGAATTTGCGTCAACTGTTACCGGGTTCGGCCAATAACTGCGACAGATAATGCCGGTGGTGCAATATTTGCACCATTCTGACGCGCATCGCCCTCAAACAGGGCGTAAATGACCGATAAATTTCGCGAGCGATCACAATTCCAGAATTATATTTGGCCCTTGCATACTCTTTCTGATTTTCATGCGGCAAAGCGCCGCTTGTCGTAAAAATATTCACTTTTTATGCACTAACAGTGAATAACTCCATATTGTAACTTGTTGATATTCTGTTGCCTCAACCCGTTTATGCAATTTTATCGCTGGCTGGCACGAAGGCTGCAATCTACATTCACAGTGCAAACACCCAATTATTTAACATTCAAATAACTTTTTATTTACCGGATGAGGTCGCTATGTCTCTGTCAATTACGCGTGAAAATTTCGATGAATGGATTATGCCGGTTTACGCTCCGGCGGCTTTTATTCCGGTTCGTGGGGAAGGCTCGCGCCTGTGGGATCAGCAGGGTAAAGAGTATATCGACTTTGCAGGCGGGATTGCGGTCAACGCGCTGGGTCACGCGCACCCTGCGCTGCGTCAGGCGCTGAATGACCAGGCGGCGAAGTTCTGGCATACCGGCAACGGCTTTACTAACGAGCCCGCGCTGCGCCTCGCCAAAAAACTGATCGATGCGACGTTTGCCGAAAAGGTCTTTTTCTGTAACTCGGGGGCGGAAGCCAACGAAGCGGCGCTGAAGCTGGCGCGCAAATATGCGCACGATAAATTTGGTACCCACAAGAGCGGCATCGTGGCGTTTAAAAATGCCTTCCACGGGCGCACGCTCTTTACCGTCAGCGCGGGCGGCCAGCCTTCCTACTCGCAGGATTTCGCACCGCTGCCGCCGGATATCCGTCACGGTGTTTATAACGATCTGCAGTCCGCCAGCGAGCTGATTAACGACACCACCTGCGCGGTGATCGTCGAACCGATGCAGGGCGAGGGCGGCGTGCTTCCGGCGCAAAAAGCCTTCCTGCAGGGGCTGCGCGAGCTGTGCGATCGCCACAACGCGGTACTGATTTTCGACGAAGTCCAGACCGGCGTGGGCCGCACCGGCGAGCTGTATGCCTATATGCACTATGGCGTAACGCCGGACGTGCTTTCGACCGCCAAAGCGCTGGGCGGCGGCTTCCCGATTGGCGCGACGCTGACCACCGATAAATTCGCCAGCGTAATGACCGTAGGTACCCATGGCACCACCTACGGCGGCAACCCGCTGGCAACCGCCGTCGCCGGGCAGGTTCTGGACATCATTAACACGCCTGAGGTGCTGAAAGGCGTTAAGCAGCGTCACGACTGGTTTGTCGAGCGCCTGAATGCCATCAACGGCAAAACGGGGCTGTTTAAAGAAATTCGCGGTCTGGGGCTGTTAATCGGCTGCGAGCTCACCGCCGAGTTTGCCGGAAAAGCTAAACTTATTTCACAGGAAGCGGCAAAAGTGGGCGTGATGGTGCTGATTGCCGGTGCCAACGTGGTGCGTTTTGCGCCGGCGCTGATCGTCAGCGAGGAAGAGGTGCAAACCGGTCTGGACCGTTTTGCGCTGGCGTGTGAAAAAGTGAAATCCGGGGTGTCATCATGATGGTCATCCGTCCCGTTGAGCGCGGCGATCTCGCCGGGCTCATGCAGCTTGCCGGTAAGACGGGAGGCGGGCTGACCTCGCTTCCTGCCGATGAAAAAACGCTGTCGGCGCGCATTGAGCGCGCCCTGCAAACCTGGCAGGGGACGTTGCCAAAAAGCGAACAGGGGTATGTGTTCGTGCTGGAAGACACCGACACGGGGACCGTGGCCGGGATCTGCGCCATTGAAGTGGCCGTCGGGCTTAACGACCCGTGGTACAACTACCGCGTCGGCACCATGGTTCACGCCTCGAAAGAGCTGAACGTCTATAACGCGCTGCCCACGCTGTTCCTCTGTAATGACCACACGGGCGCCAGCGAGCTGTGCACGCTGTTCCTCGACCCGGCGTGGCGCAAAGAGGGCAACGGCTATCTGCTCTCCAAATCGCGCTTTATGTTTATGGCCGCCTTCCGCGATCGCTTTAACGAAAAAGTGGTCGCAGAGATGCGCGGCGTGATCGACGACACCGGCTACTCGCCGTTCTGGGAGAGCCTGGGCGAGCGCTTCTTCTCGATGGAGTTCAGCCGGGCGGACTATCTCTGCGGCACCGGCCAGAAAGCCTTTATCGCCGAACTGATGCCGAAGCATCCTATCTATACCCATTTCCTCAGCCCGGAAGCGCAGGCGGTGATTGGCGAAGTCCATCCGCAGACCGCGCCCGCCCGCGCGGTGCTGGAAAAAGAAGGGTTCCGCTACCGGAACTATGTCGACATCTTTGACGGCGGCCCAACGCTTGAGTGCGATATCGACCGCGTGCGCGCGATCCGTAAAAGCCGTCTGGTTGAGGTCTCTGAAGGTCAGCCCGCGCCGGGTGACTGGCCCGCCTGTCTGGTGTCGAACGAAAATTACGCCAACTTCCGCGCCATGCTGGTGCGTACCAACCCGAAATGTGAACGTCTGGTGCTGACGGCTGCAGAACTGGATGCCCTGAAATGTAACGCCGGCGATACGGTTCGCCTGGTGCGTCTCTGCCCTGAGGAGAAAACAGCATGACATTATGGATTAACGGTGACTGGGTCACGGGCGAAGGCGAAGAGCGCGTAAAGACCAATCCGGTTGGAAAAGAGGTGCTCTGGAAGGGGCATGACGCCAGCGCCGCGCAGGTGGAACAAGCCTGCCGTGCCGCGCGCCGCGCGTTTCCAGCGTGGGCAAAACAGCCTTTCGCCGTGCGCCAGGAAATTGTTGAAAAGTTTGCCGGGCTGCTGGAGGCAAACAAGGCCGAACTGACGCGCATCATCGCGTCTGAAACCAGCAAGCCGCGCTGGGAAGCGACAACCGAAGTGACGGCGATGATCAACAAAATCGCCATTTCGGTGAAGGCGTACCACACCCGCACCGGCGAACAGCACACCGACATGCCGGACGGCGCAGCCACGCTGCGCCACCGTCCCCACGGCGTCCTGGCGGTGTTTGGCCCGTATAACTTCCCGGGGCATCTGCCGAATGGCCATATTGTGCCTGCGCTGCTGGCGGGCAATACCGTCATCTTCAAACCGAGCGAGCTCACGCCATTCACCGGCGAGGCGGTGGTTAAGCTGTGGGAACAGGCCGGCCTGCCGCCGGGCGTGCTGAACCTGGTGCAGGGCGGGCGGGAAACCGGTCAGGCGCTGAGCGCGCTGAGCGATATCGACGGCCTGCTGTTTACCGGCAGCGCCGGTACGGGCTATCAGCTGCACCGCCAGCTGGCAGGGCAGCCGGAGAAAATCCTGGCGCTGGAGATGGGCGGCAACAACCCGCTGATTGTGGAAGACCCTGACGATATCGACGCCGCGGTGCACCTGACGATTCAGTCCGCCTTTATTACCGCCGGACAGCGCTGTACCTGTGCTCGCCGTCTGTTGGTCAAGCGCGGCGCGCAGGGGGATGCCTTCCTGAAGCGTCTGGTTGAAGTGAGCGCGCGTCTGGTGCCTGCCGCGTGGGATGCCGACCCGCAGCCGTTTATCGGCGGGCTGATTTCCGAACAGGCCGCGCTGAACGTGCTGAAGGCCTGGCAGGACCACGTCGCGCGCGGCGCGAAAACCCTGCTGGAGCCGAAGCAGGTTCAGCCGGGTAGCTCGCTGCTGACGCCGGGCATTGTAGAGATGAGCGGCGCGAGCAACGTGCCGGATGAAGAGGTCTTTGGCCCGCTGCTCTGTGTCTGGCGCTATGACGATTTCGATGCGGCCATTGCGATGGCGAATAACACCCGCTACGGCCTGTCGAGCGGGCTGATTTCGCCGCATCGCGAGAAGTTTGATCGGCTGCTGCTGGAAGCACGCGCCGGGATTGTGAACTGGAATAAACCGCTGACCGGGGCCGCGAGCACCGCGCCGTTCGGCGGCGTGGGCGCGTCGGGCAACCATCGCGCCAGCGCGTGGTATGCCGCCGATTACTGCGCGTGGCCGATGGCGAGCCTGGAAACCCCGGTGCTGACGCTGCCGGAGACGCTTAATCCGGGGCTGGATTTTACCGGAGGGGATCGCCATGAAAGCGCGTGAGGTTAACTTTGACGGGCTGGTGGGGCTGACGCACCACTATGCCGGTCTCTCTTTTGGTAATGAAGCCTCGACGAAGCACCGTTTTCAGGTCTCCAACCCGAAGCTGGCGGCGAAGCAGGGGCTGCTGAAGATGAAAGCACTGGCGGATGCCGGTTTCCCGCAGGCGGTGATCCCGCCGCAGGAACGCCCGAACGTGGCGGTCCTTCGTCAGCTCGGCTTTAGCGGTACCGATGAGCAGGTCGTCGAAAAAGCGGGTACGCAGACCCCGCACCTGCTCTCCGCGGCAAGCTCCGCCTCCTCTATGTGGGTGGCAAACGCCGCGACCGTCGCGCCGTCAGCCGACACGCTGGATGGCAAAGTTCATCTGACGGTGGCGAACCTGAACAATAAATTCCACCGCGCCACCGAAGCGGAAACCACCGAGCGCGTGCTGCGCGCCATTTTCAACCATGACGCCCATTTTGAGGTGCATCAGGCCCTGCCGCAGGTGGCGATGTTTGGCGACGAAGGCGCGGCCAACCATAACCGCCTGGGGGGCGACTATGGCGACCCGGGCCTGCAGCTGTTTATCTACGGGCGAGAAGAGGGGGGCCACGCCGCGCCAACCCGTTATCCTGCCCGTCAGACGCTGGCGGCCAGCCAGGCGGTTGCGCGCCTGAACCAGGTCAATCCTTCCCAGGTGGTTTTTGCCCAGCAAAACCCGCATGTGATTGACCTGGGCGTGTTCCATAACGACGTGATTGCCGTTTCTAACCGCCAGGTGCTGTTCTGCCACGAGCAGGCGTTTGCCCATCAGGAGAAGCTGCTCGCCACGCTGCATGAGCGCGTGCGCGGCTTTACGCCAGTCCAGGTGCCCACGGAGGCGGTGAGCGTGCAGGACGCGGTAGAAACCTATCTGTTCAATAGCCAGCTGCTGAGCCGTGACGATGGCAGCATGATGCTGGTCCTGCCGCAGGAGTCCCGGGATCATAAAGGCGTGTGGCGCTACCTGACGGAGCTGGTGAAGGCCGATAACCCGATTGACGAACTGCGCGTGTTTGACCTGCGCGAAAGCATGGCCAACGGCGGTGGTCCAGCCTGTTTACGTCTGCGCGTGGTCCTGACCCAGGACGAAATGCAGGCGGTGAACCCGGCGGTCATGATGAACGATACGCTCTTTACGCGGCTGAATGACTGGGTCGACCGCTACTATCGCGATCGTCTGACGCAGGCGGATCTGGTTGACCCGCAGCTTCTGCGTGAAGGGCGCGAGGCGCTGGACGCGTTATCGACAATCCTGCAGCTGGGATCGGTTTACCCGTTCCAGCGCTAAAGGAGTGGATATGGAAAATTTACTGGCGCTGACCCTGGCCGATGAGACGCCGGAACAGAAAGAGGGGGACGGCCCCTCATTTCGCTGGCGGTGGCTGGGGCGAGGGGTGCTTGAGCTGACGCCGACCGTAAAAAGCGATCTCTCGCTGCTGCTTTCAACGGGTATCCACGGGAATGAAACCGCGCCCGTTGAGATTGTTGATCTGCTGCTGCGTGCGCTGTACCGCAATGAGATCGAACTAAAGTGCCGCGTGCTGGTGGTGCTCGGCAATCCCCCTGCGCTGGCGCAAAACAAACGGTATCTGGTGAGCGACATTAACCGCATGTTTGGCGGCCGCTGGTCGCAGTTTCCGCAGAGCGATGAAACGGCGCGGGCCGAGTGGCTGGAGAACGTCGTGACCGCGTTTTTTGCCGTCGCGGGGCCGGGGCGCTGGCATCTGGATCTGCATACGGCAATCCGCGCGTCTTACCACGTTCGCTTCGGCGTTCTGCCGCAGCGCAGTCAGCCGTGGGATGAAGCGTTCCTGAGCTGGCTGGGTGACGCCGGGCTGGAGGCGCTGGTATTTCATCAGTCGCCGGGCGGAACCTTTACCCATTTCACCTGTGAACGTTTCGCTGCGCTGTCCTGCACGCTGGAACTGGGAAAAGCGCTGCCGTTCGGCCAGAACGATCTGACCCGCTTTGCGCCTACGCATCTCGCCCTTCGGGCGCTGCTGGGAGGAACGGCTCCCGAGCACGCGCATCAGCCCGTTGAGCGGTATCGGGTCGTACAGCAGATCACGCGCCGCAGCGATGCCTTCCAGCTCCATATGGCCGCGCACACCCTGAACTTCACCCCGTTCCGCAAAGGGGCGCTGCTGGCTGAGGATGGCGAGGAACGTTACGAGGTGCAGAACACCACCGAGTATGTATTATTTCCTAACCCCACCGTCGCGTTTGGCCTGCGGGCCGGGCTGATGCTGGAAAAAATATCCTGAACCTTTCCCCTCTCATCATCCGGGAGGGGGAAGCAAAAAACTTTTCTTAACGATTAAAGCGCTTGCGCTTGTTTTGCAGAATATTCCTGGTGAATTGCTTTATTATTGATCTGCACTTCGCTATACTTCTGCTAAATTTCTTTAAAATCATCGCATTGAATATTTTTTGTTGCAACTCTCCACGCTTTATCCTTATTTCCTCCACATTTGACGAAAATTTGTTTTTTACACTTTCATTGTTTTACCGTTGCTCTGACTAATCGACGATAAACCCCGTAAAGTTAATCTCGTCAACACGGCATAGCGCCGAAGAATAACTGAAAGAAAGGAAATAAATTATGCGTAAGTTTACTGCACTGTTTGTTGCTTCTACCCTGGCTCTGGGCGCTACCAGCATGGCGTTCGCCGCAGATACTGCGACCACTACACCTACCGCGCCTGCTGAAGGCAAAATGATGATGCATCATAAAGGTCCGGGTATGCACAACGAGATGATGATGTTTAAGGATCTCAACCTGACGGATGCGCAGAAGCAGCAGATCCGCGACATCAGAAAAGGCGAACGCGACCAGATGAAACGTCCTCCGCTTGAAGAGCGTCGTGCGATGCATGACATCATCGCCAGCGACAGCTTCGATAAGGCGAAAGCCGAAGCGCAGATCGACAAAATGGCCGAGCAGCACAAAGCCCGCATGCTGGCTCACATGGAAACCCAGAACAAGATCTACAACATTCTGACCCCGGAACAGAAAAAACAATTTAATGCGAATTTTGAGAAGCGTCTGACAGAACGTCCGGCGATGGAAGGTAAAATGCCAGCACCAACCGAATAATCGGTTCACACTCTTAAGACCGCCGGGATCCTGTCCACAAAAGCGCAACCGCTGTGGACAGGACCGGCGGTTTTTCTTTCCTGCCCTCTTGCCTGCCGCCGCCAGCGCGGTATCCTCCTGTAGTCGCGTCAGAGAATGTTTGCAGAGTCATGGCGTTAGAATTTTTATTAACGTTCCGCTAAGGCCTGCCCGCTCTGCTGCCGATACTGTTTCTGTGAATACCCAACGATAACAAACAAGACAGCAACGATAGCGATATCCTTGCCCTGGCACGGGTTGTGCCATTCAGGAGTGGTGATGGAGTTCTTTGATATCCGTAAGATGCCGGTCAGCCTCTGGCGCAATGGTGCTGGCGAAACGCGTGAGATTTGCTGCTTCCCTCCCGCGACGCGCGATTTTCACTGGCGCGCCAGTATCGCGACGATTGCCAGCAACGGCGAATTCTCCTCGTTTCCCGGTGTTGACCGGGTGATTACCTTGCTGGAAGGGGGAGAGGTGACGCTGGACGCGGGTCAGGCGTTCTCCCATACCCTCAAGCATCATCAGCCCTACAGTTTTGCCGGCGATCTGCCGGTGAAAGCGCTGCTTTCAGATGGGCGGATGGCGATGGACTTTAACATCATGACCCGGCGCGACTGCTGCCGGGCGAAGGTACGCGTTGCTGACCGAACCTTCACCACCTTTGGCTCACGCGGAGGCGTGGTGTTCGTGCTAAGCGGGGCGTGGCAGCTGGGCGATAAATTGCTGACGGCCGATCAGGGGGCTAGCTGGGAGGAGGGTACCCATACGCTGCGTCTGCTGGAGGCTCAGGGCACCTTATTGTTCAGCGAAATCACGTGGCTGCCGGGTCATTGAGCACAATGATCTCAAACTTTCCTGCCAGGACCGGTTTACAGAGAATTTTGTAGCCATCGTGGTCAAATCCGGCGGGCGTGCGCAGCAGGGTTGCCGCGTCGTTGATGTCGTCGACGGCGCCCAGCCAGAGCCAGTTGTTGACGATGTGGTACTGGGTCATGGCCTCGCCCACTTCTTTTAGCGCAACGGCGCTTTCCCACGGCCAGCAGTTCACGCTGATGGCCGCCAGACCGGTGAGAAGCCGGGCGTGATGCGCCTCAACGCTCTCTTTCCCGCAGCAGGCACCGGCGCAGCGCTTCAGCGCTGATCGAAAACAGGCGCGTCCGCGGGTGGTTGCCTCTAGCCCTAAAAGGCTGTAGCAAAGCTGTAAATCGTCCGCCAGCGTCTGCAGCGCCTGGAGCGCGGCGCGTTTATTGGCAAACAGCCCATAGAGATTCGGGGCATGAGAAAAATCGACGTCGCGCGCGTAGACGACCTGCGGCCTGCCATCGTTTATCTGCAGGGAGCAGAGCTGACGGTTGCGGCGCAGGCGCTTATTGAACAGCGGCTGTTGTTCTTTTATCAACCGCGCCTCCAGCAACAGCGCGCCCATTTCTCCCGCCGTCTGGAACCAGGAAATGCGTCGCGACTGGCGCAGCATGGCGGCCTCGTCCGGCGTACGGAGATGGGATAACACCCGACTGCGAATGTTAACGCTCTTGCCGATATAGAGCGGCAGGGTGTCGCTTTCACCGTGAAAGATGTACACGCCCGGCTGTTTAGGCAGCGCCTCAAGCCAGGGGCGAAGGTGTTCGGGATATTCGTAGATAGCCGCCGCTTCAAACTCAAGACGCGGGGCGGATTGTCGCCTGCTCACATACTGCTCCATATACTGTTCAGGCATACAGTGTAGCAGGAGTGTGGTGGTTAAAAAAGAGCCGGGTGGCGGCTAAGCCTTACCCGGCCAGGACGTGCGGCTTGATGCCCTCACCTCAACCCTCTCCCATGGGAGAGGGCGCAAACATTAAAAGCGGTAACTTGGTTACCGCTTTGCTTTATTTTTTCCAGAAGTCGTCAAACACCGTAATGGGCGTATGGCGCTTGTGCTCGGTTTTCAGATACCAGCCCTCGATGATTTTCGCGGTCCGTTCATCCAGCTTTTTGCCTTCCAGATAATCATCGATGTTGTCATAGGTGACGCCAAGGGCCGCTTCATCCGGCAGGGAAGGGCGATCGTCTTCAAGGTCCGCTGTCGGCGCTTTCTTATACAGATGCTCAGGACAGCCCAGCGCGGCCAGCAGCTGCTTACCCTGACGCTTGTTGAGACGGAAGATCGGGTTAATGTCGGTGCCGCCGTCGCCGTATTTGGTGAAGAAACCGGTGATCGCTTCTGCCGCATGGTCGGTGCCGACGACAACGCCTTTGGTCATCCCGGCGATGCTGTACTGCGCTTTCATGCGCTCGCGGGCTTTCTCGTTGCCGCGAACAAAATCGCTCAGCTCAATGCCCGCTTCGCGAAGCGCCTGCTCGCTTGCCAGCACCGAGCCCTTAATATTCACGGTCAACACGCGGTCAGGCTGAATGAAGGCAATGGCATCCTGGCAATCCTGCTCGTCCGCCTGTACGCCATAAGGAAGACGCACCGCGATAAACTGCAGTTTCTCATCACCCGTCTCTTCGCGAAGCTCTGAAATCGCCATCTGGCAGAGTTTACCGGTCAGGGTAGAGTCCTGGCCGCCGCTGATGCCCAGCACCAGGGATTTCAGGAAAGCGTTCTTTTTTAAGTACGATTTTAAAAAATCCACGCTGCGGCGGATCTCTTCATGTGCATCTACCGTAGGCTTCGCGCCCAGTGCCTGAATAATCTCTTGTTGCAGAGCCATCACGCCCTCCATATGCAGTACATAAACAGAATGTGTTAGCTGTTAAAACTAACCCTTTGGGCGAGAAACGACAAGGATCACAGTTTCGAGTGCGCTAATTTGCGCCGATTTAGCAGGTTATCGTTGTTTTATTAGAATTTTCCGAAATTCGTCTGGCGTAACTCACAAAGTTGAACAATAGTACTTTTTATCCCATGCTTAGATAACACGCTGATAAACAAGAGGACGGAATATGAACAAGAACGTAGCAGGAATTCTTAGCGCAGCGGCGGTACTGACTATGCTGGCAGGGTGTACGGCTTACGATCGCACTAAGGATCAGTTTACGCAGCCCGTAGTAAAAGACGTTAAAAAAGGGATGACCCGTTCGCAGGTGGCTGCGATTGCCGGTAAACCTTCTTCTGAAGTGACCATGATTCATGCGAAAGGGACCTGCCAGACCTATATCCTGGGTCAACGTGATGGTAAGGCAGAAACCTACTTCGTCGCCCTGGATGATACCGGTCATGTGATCAACTCCGGCTATCAGACCTGTGCTGAATACGACACGGATCCGCAGGCACCTAAGGCGCAGTAACCCTGCTTGCCTGAGGATGTTAACAAACCGGCCCATGGGCCGGTTTTTTTATGCATCAGAAAATCTTATTTCTTTGCGCGAATTATTTGCCCGAAATGTGAAGGGAGTCAACAAGCCAGGTCAATGAGAGACAATTTTAGCCTATCCAGAATTATCCCCTGTCTGTACCATTGCGTATACTCACTCCAACGATAAACAACAGTACGCAAGCTACCTGTCTGCCGGGACAGCGAGTCGAGTGATAGCGCGATGGCAGGTAGTCATACAAGAGGGAAATCACGATGGAAAAGAAACATATCTACCTGTTCTGCTCAGCGGGCATGTCAACGTCGCTTCTGGTGTCAAAGATGCGTGCGCAGGCTGAAAAGTATGAAGTCCCTGTGGTGATTGAAGCGTTTCCAGAGACGCTGGCGGGCGAAAAAGGCCAGACAGCCGATGTTGTTTTACTGGGGCCGCAAATTGCCTATATGTTGCCCGAAATTCAACGACTGTTACCGAATAAACCGGTCGAAGTGATCGACTCGGGGCTGTACGGCAAAATTGATGGTTTAGGTGTTCTTAAAGCTGCTGTGGCAGCCATTAAAAAAGCTGCTAATTAATTTTTATTTTTCCCGTCAAAGAGTTATTTCACACACAATACGCCGTAACATGCGTTACGGCATTTAAGGGTATTTTCCTATGAGTAAAGTCATCGCTTCACTTGAAAAGGTACTCCTTCCTTTTGCTGTTAAAATAGGAAAGCAGCCTCACGTTAATGCCATCAAAAACGGCTTTATTAAATTAATGCCGTTGACGCTGGCCGGGGCCATGTTCGTTTTAATTAACAACGTTTTTCTGAGCTTTGGTGAAGGTTCCTTCTTTTATTCATTAGGAATTCGGTTAGACGCTTCCACTATTGAAACCCTTAATGGTTTTAAAGCCATTGGCGGCAACGTCTATAACGGTACGTTAGGGATTATGTCGCTGATGGCGCCTTTCTTTATTGGGATGGCACTGGCAGAAGAGCGTAAAGTGGATCCGCTGGCTGCCGGGTTATTATCCGTTGCCGCCTTTATGACCGTAACACCTTATAGCGTGGGCGAAGCCTATGCCGTTGGCGCCAACTGGCTGGGCGGGGCCAACATCATCTCCGGTATTGTTATCGGCCTGGTGGTGGCAGAAATGTTCACCTTTATTATCCGCCGCAACTGGGTTATCCGCCTGCCGGATAGCGTACCGGCTTCCGTTTCACGTTCATTTTCCGCGTTGATTCCAGGCTTCATTATTCTCTCCATCATGGGGATTATCGCCTGGGCGCTCTCCCACTGGGGCACTAACTTCCACCAGATCATCATGGACTCTATCTCTACGCCGCTGGCGTCGATGGGTGGCGTGGTCGGTTGGGCGTATGTGATTTTCACTTCTCTGCTGTGGTTCTTTGGCGTGCATGGTTCACTGGCACTTGCCGCGCTGGACAGCGGGATTATGACCCCCTGGGCACTGGAAAACGTTGCGCTTTACCAGCAGTACGGCTCTGTTGACGCGGCGCTGGCAGCGGGTAAAACCTTCCATGTGTGGGCGAAGCCGATGCTTGACTCCTATATCTTCCTGGGCGGTACCGGGGCGACCTTGGGTCTGATCATCGCGGTCTTTATTGTCTCTCGTCGTGCTGACTACCGTCAGGTCGCGAAGCTGGCGCTGCCATCAGGCATCTTCCAGATTAACGAACCGATTCTGTTCGGTCTGCCAATCATCATGAACCCGGTAATGTTCATTCCGTTCATCCTGATTCAGCCGCTGCTGGCCGCGATCACCCTGACGGCGTATTACATGGGCATCATTCCACCGGTCACCAACATTGCGCCGTGGACCATGCCGGCGGGCCTGGGCGCCTTCTTTAACACCAACGGTAGCGTCGCGGCCTTCCTGCTGGCGATATTCAACCTCGGGATTGCCACCCTGCTGTACATGCCGTTCGTGGCGATTGCCAACAAAGCCGCCACCATTATTGATGAAGAAGAGAGCGAAGAGGATATTGCCCTCTCACTGAAATTCTAGGATTGACCGGCGCGGGGAAGCCCGCGCCAGCCACAAGGAGCTTAAACATGTTAGATTTGGATAGTATTGTCGCAGACGAAGCCGTCGAGAACGATCTCGAAGAAGTGGTGATGGGGCTTATCATCAACTCCGGACAGGCCCGCAGCCTGGCCTATGCCGCACTGAAGCAGGCCAAGCAGGGAGATTTCGCCGCCGCGAAAACCATGATGGACCAGTCCCGCACGGCGCTGAACGAAGCGCACCTGGTGCAGACAAAGCTGATTGAAGGCGATCAGGGCGAAGGGAAGATGAAGGTCAGCCTGGTGCTGGTCCACGCGCAGGATCACCTGATGACCTCGATGCTGGCGCGTGAGCTGGTGGCGGAGCTTATCGAGCTTCACGAGAAAATGCACTGAGTCGGATTTCGCAGCAGGAGGTCAGCACGATGGAAATTAAAACCGCACTTGAACAGCAGCTGTTTAACGGCAAAAATTTTCACGTGGTTATCTACAACAAGACGGAGAGCGCCAGCGGTCTGCACCAGCATGACTACTACGAGTTCACGATTGTTCTGACCGGCCGCTACTACCAGGAGATCAACGGTAAGCGCGTCCTGCTTGAGCGAGGGGATTTTGTCTTCCTGCCGATGGGGTCTTATCACCAGAGCTTTTACGAATTTGGTGCCACCCGTATTCTGAATGTGGGCGTCAGCAGACGCTTCTTTGAGAAGCACTATCTGCCGCTGGTGCCGTTCTGCTTTGTGGCCTCCCAGGTCTATCGGGTCAAAAACGAGTTTATGACCTGGATTGAAACGGTTATCGCCTCGCTTAACTTCCGCGATAATGAATTTGATGAGTTTATTGAAACGGTGACCTTCTATGTGATGAACCGGCTGCGCCATCATCGTGAGGAGCAGCAGGTGACGGATGATATTCCACAGTGGCTGCGCAGCACCGTTGAGCTGATGCACGATAAAGGCCAGTTCAGCGAAAATGCGCTGGAAAATATGGTGTCACTGTCGGGAAAATCCCAGGAATATCTGACCCGCGCGACGCAGCGCTATTATCGTAAAACACCCGTGCAAATTATTAATGAAATCCGCATTAATTTTGCCAGGAAACAGCTGGAAATTACCAACTACTCTGTCACCGATATTGCGTACGAGTCAGGATACAGCAGTCCCAGCCTGTTTATTAAGACCTTTAAGAAATTGACTTCATTCACACCGAACAGTTACCGGAAGAATTTAACGGTAATTAATTAACTTTCGGCGGATTACCCGCCACAAATATTGCTTTAATGGCTTGCCCAAATAGCGGGAAGAGTACGCTATACCTTGCAGGCGATTAACCTGATACGCTAAGGGAGATATTATGCAGAAGAAATTAAAAGTCGTAACCATTGGTGGCGGCAGCAGCTATACCCCGGAATTACTTGAAGGTTTCCTGAAACGTTATCATGAATTACCGGTCAGCGAATTATGGCTGGTAGACGTTGAGGAAGGTCAGGAAAAGCTGAATATTATTTTCGACCTGTGCAAGCGCATGGTGGAGAAAGCGGGCGTGCCTCTGACCGTGCATAAAACCCTGGACCGTCGTCTGGCGCTGAAAGATGCGGATTTCGTCACCACCCAGCTGCGCGTCGGCCAGCTGAAGGCGCGCGAGCTGGACGAACGTATCCCGCTGAGCCACGGCTATCTCGGGCAGGAGACCAACGGCGCGGGCGGCCTGTTCAAAGGCCTGCGTACCATCCCGGTGATTTTCGACATCGTCAAAGACGTACAGGAGATCTGCCCGAACGCGTGGGTGATTAACTTCACCAACCCGGCCGGGATGGTGACCGAGGCGGTCTATCGTCATACCGGTTTCAAACGCTTTATCGGCGTCTGCAATATTCCGATTGGTATGAAGATGTTTATCCGCGACGTGCTGGCGCTGAACGACAGCGACGATCTCTCCATCGACCTGTTCGGCCTGAACCACATGGTGTTCATTAAAGACGTGATCGTGAACGGAAAATCGCGCTTTGCCGAACTGCTCGACGGCGTGGCTTCCGGTCGCCTGACGGCGGCATCGGTGAAAAACATCTTTGACCTGCCGTTCAGCGAAGGGCTGATCCGCTCGCTGAACCTGCTTCCGTGCTCGTACCTGCTTTACTACTTTAAGCAGAAAGAGATGCTGGCCATCGAAATGGGCGAGTACTATAAGGGCGGCGCGCGCGCGCAGATCGTTCAGAAAGTTGAGAAGCAGCTGTTCGATTTGTATAAAGATCCGAACCTGAACGTTAAACCGAAAGAGCTGGAGCAGCGCGGCGGGGCCTACTACTCCGATGCGGCGTGCGAGGTGATTAACGCCATCTACAACGACAAGCAGGCGGAACACTACGTTAACGTGCCGCACCACGGCCATATCGACAATATCCCGGCTGACTGGGCGGTCGAGATGACCTGCATCCTGGGACGCGATGGCGCTAAACCGCATCCACGCATCACCCACTTCGATGATAAGGTTATGGGCCTGATCCACACCATCAAAGGCTTTGAAGTGGCGGCAAGCAACGCGGCGCTGAGCGGCGAGCTCAATGACGTGCTTCTGGCGCTGAACCTCAGCCCGCTGGTGCATTCCGACCGCGATGCGGAGCAGCTGGCCAGCGAGATGATCCTGGCGCATGAAAAATGGTTGCCGAACTTTGCCGCCACCATCGAGAAGCTGAAGTTCAAACACCACTGAGAGGACGCACAATGGAAAACCTGCTGATCGTTAATGCTGATGATTTTGGCCTCTCGAAAGGCCAGAACTACGGCATTATTGAAGCCTGTCGCCGGGGTGTTGTGACCTCTACCACGGCAATGGTGAATGGTGAGGCGGTTGAACACGCGGCGCAGCTGAGCCGCGAGGTGCCGGAGCTGGGCGTCGGCATGCATTTTGTGCTGACGCTCGGGATGCCGCTTTCGCCCATGCCCGGCCTGACGCGCGACGGCCAGCTGGGCAAATGGATTTGGGAACAGGCAGAGCAGGGCGCTCTGCCGCTCGAAGAGATTGCCGGAGAGCTGGAGCGTCAGTTCCACCGCTTTGTTGACGTGTTTGGTAAGGCACCGACGCACATCGACAGCCATCACCACGTGCATATGATCCCGGCGATTTTCCCGATTGTCGCGGAGTTTGCGCAGCGTAAAGGCGTGGCGATGCGCGTGGATCGGGAGGCGCGCGGCGTGCCCGACTGCGCCGTGACCACCACAGAGGGGTTCAGCAGCGCATTTTACGGCGACGAGATCGACGAAGCGCTGTTCCTGAAGGTGCTGGATGATTCCAGCGCGCGGGGGGAAAAGTCGCTGGAGGTCATGGCGCATCCTGCTTTTGTCGATAACACCGTGCGGAAAAGCGCCTACTGCTGGCCGCGCCTGGCGGAGCTGGACGTGTTGACATCGCCGTCGCTGAAATACGCGATTGCCGAGCGTGGGTATCGGTTGGGAACGTTCGGGGATTTGTGAGAAATTCCCCCTCACCCTAACCCTCTCCCCAAAAGGGAGAGGGGACTGGGCCGTGCGGTCTGTAATGCGAACACAGGTCTGCATTTCACCCTCTCCCTTTCAGGGAGAGGGGCGGGGTGAGGGTATTTTTTACGCCGGGATCTGGTCAATCTTACTGCTGCGCGACCAGACGCGGTGCGCGGCGAGCAAATCAAACAGCTTCGTCATAAAGGCATCGTCAACGTTGTCGCCCTCGACAATGCCGTCCTCACCCTGATCGGCCACCTTCAGGTGCGCCTTAAACCGTCGCGCGTCGCCGGACAGCGCGATCGGTTTCAGGTGCTTATAGGCTTCCAGCAGATAATACACGGCGTCACCGTTGTTCAGCAGGCTGTCAATGTCCCCGCACGGCACAATCACCGCATCGACGGTCAGCGATGGCGCCCCGGCAAAGGTCGCCGCCACCGGCAGCACGGAGCCGTCATCGGCGGTCACTTCCCCCATGCGGGAATAAAGCAGTTTCGCATGCACGCCCTGGGTCTTCAGCGCCTGCATGATCCCCAGCACGTCGCTGGCGCGGGTTTTGTCGTTCAGCAGGATGGCGACCACGCGGCCTTTAATCGAGCCACCCGGCACGGCATACAGGCTCAGCGACGGATCTTTCTTCACGCCGTTAACCTCTTTAGGCGGGGCAAGGTTGCGCTGCTCGTCGGTCAGCGTAATGCCCAGGTTATCCGCAACGCTCTGGGCGAGCTGAATATCAATGCGCGCCAGCTGATCGACGACCCGCTCGCGGATGTAGGTACGCACCACTTTGCTCAGCTCAAAGCTGAAGCCGCCGATAATGTGCTGTTGCTCAATCGGCGTCTGGCTGTTCCAGAACAGGCGAGGATGGGCGTAATACTCGCCGAACGACGGGCTGCGCTCGCGAATTTTGTTGCCGTCGATACGCTCCTGGTACGATTCGAATCCACCGCGTTTCGGCGCCGGAGGCGTTTCGCGCGGCCAGTTATCGTTGATGGAGTTCGGCTCATAGTTTGCCGGATTGGTATCAATATCCTGACGATGCATCCCGTCGCGCTGGAAGTTATGGTAAGGGCAGGTTGGGCGGTTAATCGGAATTTCGTGGAAGTTCGGCCCGCCCAGACGGCTGATCTGCGTATCGGTATACGAGAACAAGCGACCCTGCAGGAGCGGATCGTTGGTGAAGTCCAGCCCCGGCACGATATGCCCCGGGTGGAATGCGGCCTGTTCGTTTTCGGCAAAGAAATTATCCGGGTTGCGGTTGAGCACCATTTTACCCACCAGCTGAACCGGCACCAGCTCTTCCGGGATCAGCTTCGTCGGGTCAAGCAGGTCGAAATCGAACTTAAATTCGTCCTCTTCCGGAATGAGTTGCAGGCCCAGCTCGTACTCCGGGAAGTCGCCCGCTTCGATGGACTCCCACAGCTCGCGGCGGTGGAAGTCCGGGTCGCGACCGGTCAGCTTCTGCGCCTCATCCCACACCAGGGAGGCTTTACCCGCCACCGGCTTCCAGTGGAAACGGACGAACGTGGCTTTACCCTCGGCGTTGATCAGACGGAAGGTATGGATGCCAAAGCCTTCCATGGTGCGATAGCTGCGCGGAATGCCGCGGTCTGACATCGCCCACATCACGTTGTGTAAGGTTTCAGGCTGCAGGGAGACATAGTCCCAGAAGGTGTCGTGCGCGCTTTGTCCCTGCGGTATGGCCCAGTGGGGCTCCGGTTTTACCGCATGGACAAAGTCAGGAAATTTATGCGCGTCCTGAATGAAGAACACCGGGGTGTTATTGCCCACCAGATCGAAAATACCCTCTTCGGTATAAAACTTGGTGGCAAAGCCGCGGATATCCCGGACGGTATCTGCCGAACCCGCGCCGCCCTGTACGGTGGAGAAGCGCACAAATACCGGAGTGATTTTGTCCGGATCGGAGAGGAAATCCGCTTTGGTGATCGCTTTCAGGCTCTTATAGGGCTGGAAGTAGCCGTGCGCAGCGGAACCGCGCGCGTGGACGATGCGTTCCGGTATCCGCTCGTGGTCGAAATGGGTGATTTTTTCCCGCAGGATAAAATCTTCCAGCAGGGTTGGCCCGCGCGCGCCTGCGCGAAGGGAGTTCTGATCGTCAGCAATGCGCACGCCCTGATTGGTGGTCAGCGCAAAACCTTCGCCGCCTTTGCGGTGCGGCTCAAGCGATTTCAGCTTCTCGTTTCCCGTCTCCGGCGATTTCATGCTTCCCGGTGCGGTAGGCTGTTCGCCCGGTGCAGAGGGGCCAGGGGAGGGGCGGTGAGAGCCGTCAGCAGGGGCGAGAGAGTCCATACCCGGTTGAGATTCCTCAGTGCCATGAATCGGTGATTGATGTGTTTTATCTTTGTTCGACATTGCACGCTTCTCCTTTATCCATTGCTAAAAACCCTATTAAGGATAGAACAATGTCGCGAGATGGCTCGCGAACTAAGAGTTTTCACATGCCGTCATTGACGAAAGGAGCCTTCTCACCCACTCGGGGCGCGACGGAAGGCAGCAGGATCGGCTATCATAGAATTTTCCTGCTTCAAGAATTTGCTTTAGTGAACCAGTCGCTTATGAAACCTCTTCGTCAACAAAACCGCCAGGTTATTAGCTATGTGCCCCGCGTTGAGCCCGCGCCGCCTGACCATGCCCTGAAAGTGGAGGGTTTTCGCGATGTCTGGCAGCTTCGGGGGAAATATGTGGCCTTTGTGCTGATCGGCGAACACTTCCGCCGCTCGCCCACGTTTACCGTGCCGGAGTCAGCGCAACGGTGGGCGATGCAGATCCGCCAGGATGAAGAGGTTGAGGAATAACAGCCATAAAAAAACCGCCATCAGGCGGTTTTTTTATTTCGACCGTAATTAACGGTGCGCCAGCTCGGCGTCGTCTTCACTTTCCAGAATCGCTTTGTCGGTCTGCTTCAGCCACTGGCTGGTCAGCGTACCGGCAGTCATGGAGCCGCTTACGTTCAGCGCGGTACGGCCCATGTCGATCAGCGGTTCAACGGAGATCAGCAGCGCGACCAGCGTCACGGGCAGACCCAGCGCGGGCAGCACAATCAGCGCGGCGAAGGTTGCGCCACCGCCAACACCCGCAACGCCTGCGGAGCTTACGGTAACAATCCCGACCAGCGTGGCGATCCAGACCGGATCCAGCGGGTTAATCCCAACGGTAGGGGCAACCATCACCGCCAGCATCGCCGGGTACAGACCCGCACAGCCGTTCTGACCAATGGTGGCACCAAAGGAGGCAGAGAAGCTGGCGATGGATTCAGGCACGCCCAGACGACGGGTTTGCGCTTCAACGTTCAGCGGAATAGACGCGGCGCTGGAACGGCTGGTGAAGGCAAAGGTCAGCACCGGCCAGACTTTACGGAAGTATTTCAGAGGGCTGACGCCGTTTACGCCCAGCAGGATGCCGTGCACCACGAACATAATGCCCAGACCCAGATAAGAGGCGACAACGAAGCTGCCCAGCTTAATTATGTCCTGCAGGTTAGAGCCGGCAACCACTTTGGTCATCAGCGCCAGCACGCCGTAAGGCGTCAGCTGCATCACCAGACGCACCAGCTTCATCACCCAGCTTTGCAGGGTATCAATCGCGGTCAGCACGCGTTCGCCTTTAGGCGCGTCGTCTTTCAGAAGCTTCAGCGCCGCTACGCCCAGGAACGCGGCGAAAATAACCACGCTGATGATTGAGGTTGGGCTCGCACCGGTCAGGTCAGCAAACGGGTTCTTCGGAATGAAGGAGAGCACCATCTGCGGCACGGTCAGATCAGCCACTTTACCCACGTAGTTGGTTTGAATCGCGGTAAGACGCGCCGTTTCAGCGGTACCCTGAACCAGACCTTCTGCGGTCAGGCCAAACAGGTTGGTGACCAGCACACCCACCAGCGCGGCAATCAGCGTGGTGAACAGCAGCGTACCAATGGTCAGGAAGCTGATTTTTCCCAGCTGGGTCGCGTTATGCAGGCGGGCCACGGCGCTCAGAATAGAGGCGAACACCAGCGGCATAACGATCATCTGCAGCAGCTGAACATAGCCGTTACCGACGATGTTGAACCACTGAATAGAATCTTTCAGAACTGGATTATCGGAACCATAAATTGCCTGTAATGCCAGACCAAATACGACACCCATGGCCAGACCAACCAGCACTTTTTTCGCCAGGCTCCACTGTTTGTGGCGCGCCTGCGCGAGAAGCAATAGCAATACAACGAACACAACGACGTTCGCGATGAGTGGAAAATTCATCCCCGTTCTCCTGATTTATTATTGGGTCGGTTTTTACCGATCCTGTTGGCGGAAGGTTAGCAGAAGTGTGATGTAGCGCTTATATCCAAATGGAATGGGTTATGACAAATAGGATAATTTTGTTGGTTTACTGTTCAATCTGGTGATGAATAAAGCGATTGAACTGAAATTGCAGCGAATTAATCATCTGGGATGACCAGCGAACTGCACTGTTTTCGGGCAATGTTTGCGGCATCCAGACGGCATAAGCAAATAGCGCCATGCACAATACGCGCTCAAGCTGGTTGCCTTTCTGCGGTGCGAGGATCGGAAAACGGAAACGCCAGCGGCAGGGCCACAGCAGCGGCACGCCCGCAGGCGTCAGCATATCGGCGAGAATATGGCTTAAATAGCCCAGCACCATCCCCTGGATGGCATCGGCGGGGACTATCCAGCTTTCGGGCACCTTCAAATAGAAAAGCGTCAGCAGGCCAAACACGGCCAGCAGGCTGTGCGTAAACCCCCGATGGCCGAACGCGCGGGCGATGGGTTTCGACACCCACTTCAGGCGTTGTCCGAGGAAAGATTTGGGGTGGTCAATGTCGGGCAGCAGACAGGTCAATACGGCGGAAGGGACAATATGCCACCAGTCCCCCTGTGCCAGCACGGGGGTGAGTTCAGCGTTTTTGGCAAATACCGCGCACGCAATAGAAAAAAGCAGGTGGCCTTCCGCCGTCATGATAAAACCCACAAAACTGTCAATTCATACAGTATAGGGTTTTTATACAGTAGGCGGAAGAGGTGACGGTGTAACTGTTTGTCACAAACCGGAGAAGGGCGTTAACCGCCCTGCAGGTGATGCGCCGTGAGTTCTGCCAGCGAGTTAAGCTTCACGTCGGCGAGGGCAAACCGGGGGTCGTGACGGCCTTCTTCAGCGGGCACCACAATGGAGCGCATCCTTGCAGCCTTCGACGCCACCATACCGTTAACGGAATCTTCCAGCGCAACGCAGTTGAGGGGATCCAGGCCCAGCTTTGCGGCGCAGTCCAGATAGACCTGCGGGTGCGGCTTGCTGTAAGGCAATTTTTCAGCGGACGCCAGCGCGTCGAAACTGTCGCGCAGTTCAAACATCGTGAGCACTTTTTCCAGCATATGCAGCGGTGAAGCCGAGGCCAGGCCAACCTTCAGCCCCTGGGCTTTACACAGCGCGACGGCCTCACGTACGCCGGGCAGCAGCGGCCGGTTCTCTTCCACCAGAGAAATGGCGCGGCTGATAATGCGTGCGGTCACCTCATCGCGATTGGGACCCACCCACGGCTGTTGGGCAAACCACAGGTCAACCACCATATCGATGCGCAGGCCCAGCGTATCGGGAAGTTCATTACGGCGGCTGATATCCACGCCCAGGCTGGCCATCACATCCAGTTCGGCGCGATCCCACAGCGGTTCGGAATCGATCAGTAATCCATCCATGTCAAAAATTGCGGCAAGAATTTGGCGCGGTGTCGACATCACAACGTCTCCTTATCCAGGGTGTTCGACAGACGATACGTGCTAAGCACACTCTGCAATTTAGCATATTGCTTTTAAAGAGCGGGCGAAATTGATGACCAGCAGGTAGACTTAGGCACAAATAACGCGTCTTTATGAAGAGGAACTGATGACGTATCAACAAGCTGGACGCATTGCGGTCTTAAAACGTATTGCTGGCTGGGTGATTTTTATTCCTGCCGTCATTTCTACGCTGATTTCTGTACTCAAATTTATGTACGACCACAGCGAAAAACAGCCGGGTATCAATGCGGTAATGCTTGATTTCGCTCATGTCATGATTGAGATGATGCGTTTTAATACGCCATTTTTGAATGTCTTCTGGTTTAACTCACCCACCCCGGATTTTCATCAACAGCTGAATATCGGCTTTTGGGTGATATATGCCCTGATCTTTGTCGCGCTGGCATTACAGGCCTCTGGCGCGAGAATGAGTCGCCAGACGCGCTTTTTACGCGAAGGCGTTGAGGATCAGTTGATTCTGGAGCAGGCCAAAGGCCCGGAAGGAATGAGTCGGGAGCAGATTGAATCCCGCATCGTTGTGCCGCGTCACACCATTTTCCTGCAAATTTTCCCGCTCTATATCCTTCCCGTGATTATCATTGTGGCGGGATACTTCTTCTTCTCACTGCTCGGTTTTCTGTAAGCGATAAGGGTGGCGGCAAGGCCACCCGTTATCTTCTCAGGCGGCAAGCATACGCTCGAGTGCCCGCTGCGCGTTAACAAGGTGTTCTCCGCCAAAAAGAATGGCACGGTTCATCAGCGTATAAAGCTGATACACCGGCTGGCGGTCGAGGAAACCGGGCGGCAGGGGAGAAACAGACTGGTATCCGTCGTATATTTGCGGCGGCTGCTCAGGATGAAGCGGCAGCATGGCAAGATCGCACTCTCTGTCACCCCAGTAGCAGGCCGGGTCAAAGATGTACGGGCCGTTGGGACCCAGCGCGCAGTTATTGGACCACAAATCGCCGTGAAGCAGAGACGCCTGAGGCTGGTGGGATGCCAGACGCTGTTGAACGTGCTCGACGATGGCGTCGATATTGCCAAATTCCAGCCCTTTCTCGGCGGCTAGCTCTAGCTGCCAGCCAATGCGCTGCTCGGCAAAAAATGTCGACCAGCGACGCTGCCAGGCATTGGGCTGTGGCGTGGTGGAGAGATCGTTGTCAAAGTCGAGACCAAACTGCGGCTGGTCGCTCCATTGATGCAGGCGCGCCAACTGTTGGCCAAGGATGAACGCATTATGGGCATCCAGCGGGCGGGCGGGGAGATATTCCATCACCAGGAAGCTGTAGTCGCGGTCGCTCCCCACGGCCAGAACCTGCGGGACCGTGACCGTTTTACTGCGGGACAACAGCTCCAGCTGGTCGGCTTCGGCGGTAAATATTGGAAGCAGCTCTCGCTCATCGCATTTAACGAAGAGATCGCGCCCAGCGTAGCGTAAATGCCACGCGGCGTGGATCTCACCGCCTGGCAGTTCGTTACGCAGTTCAATTTCACCTTCACCCAGTTGCTCACGTAAAAGATGACTGATAGCCTGCCACATGTTGTCTCTCCCATGTTGTCTGCCAGATCATAAAGTTAGCGCATAACTGCGGTAAAAAAATACGAACTAACGCACACCTGAGCGGTTTAAATTCATACTGCGCACTTATTGTTCTTTTTTTCGCCAGCTTTCCCAGGTATCCACGTCAATTTCGGCAGGCTTGTCGGTCACGCTCTCCACCAGACTGGCGGCCAGCGCATGAACCTCTTCCTGACTCAGGGCGCCGATCAGACCAAATGTCAGGGTGCCTAAATCATGAATGTTGCCCTCGTCATCCGTCAGCGTGAGGAGAAAATTAGCCCGGGTGAAAGCATTGTTGAGCTCATTCAGCTCGGTTAGCGATGCTTCATGAAGGTTGATGGTCACGACGTAGCGTGTGATGTCACCACTGCTCATAATTCACCTCATTGTTATCATGGAAGTTTTCTTAGCATAGTCGATAGTTTGCGTTTGGCGACTCAGAGACGACATTCCCCTCCGTAACGACGAAGGGGAACAGGCGTTAATTTCGGGACAGGTAATCGACGATTTTTTGCGTATCGGCAAGCGAACAGAGACGCGTGCCCTGGTTGATGGTGGCGGCGCTACCCGCCGCCACGCCGTAGCGTGTCATCTCGAGCAGAGACGCGCCCTGCGCCAGTTTTAGCGTCATCGCACCCACCATGCTATCGCCCGCGCCAACCGTGCTCTGGCTCTTCATCGGCGGTGGGACAACCTGAACGGACGACGATTCATCGACTGCCAGCGCCCCCTGAGGGCCAAGGGAGACGACTACGCGCCGCGCTTTACCGCTTCGCACCAGCTCCTGCGCGGCGGTGCGCACATCATCAGGCTGCGTCAGTTCGCGGTTGACCAGCGCGCTTAACTCTTTCTGGTTGGGTTTGACCAGCTCCAGATTGCCCGGCACCAGAGCCGCCTGCAGGGCCTCGCCGCTGCTGTCGACTATGCAGCGGATACCGCGCTGCTGCGCGGCCTGAATCAGCGCCGTCAATTTTTCCGTGCTTACGCCGGGCGGCAGGCTGCCGCTTACCACCAGCAGCGCGCCGCTTTCTATCGTCAGCACTTTTTCTTCAAGCTGACGAAACTCGTCATCGCTGAGTTTCGCGCCCGGCATGACAAAACGGTACTGCTCGCCGCTGGATTCTACGTGGACATGCAGGTTTTGCCGCGTCCAGTCTTTGGCCTCAACGGTTTCAACGGCCACCTGTTCATCGGCCAGCAGAGAGACCAGGTGTTCACCGGTGGCACCGCCTGCGGGGAAAATTGCCGTGGCTTTGCCGCCGAGGTGTGTAATGGCGCGCGCCACGTTGATCCCGCCGCCTCCGGGCTCAAAGACCGGGGCGCTGCAGCGCAATTTACCTTCCGGGTAAATCTGCGGCGTCAGGGTGGCGGAATCCAGGGAAGGGGAGAGCGTCAGAGTATAAATAGAAACCATCATTACCTCCTTTTAGCATGGGTTCTTATTAGCCTGGCACCATTTGTCAGGAAGGCAATGTAAATAACAGTATGATTTTAAATATGAATACTGACGAAAAGTGAGGCGGGGGATATATAAAATAAAACGCTTTTTGAGATCGTTCTTATTCAAAAAATGAAATAAGAAAACATTGCTATGTTATTTGCGGCTTTTTATAATTTGTTACCTTTCTCTGGACGCCTTGTCATTGATCCTCAAGAAAGATTCCGGGACCGTGTGGTCTCTTTTTTTGTTGTACGGACTCCTTAATAAAATGAAGCTTTTAAAGACAGTGCCCGCTGCACTGATGCTGGCGGGTGGCGTGTTTGCGGCTATGAACGCGACCGCTGATGATACCGTTTTTACTGTCATGGACGATCCTTCCACCGCGAAAAAACCGTTTGAAGGTAACCTGAACGCCGGATACCTGGCACAATCCGGTAACACGAAAAGCTCTTCTCTGACGGCGGACAGTACGCTCACCTGGTACGGTAATACCACCGCCTGGTCTCTGTGGGGTAATGCCAGCAACACTTCCGCTAACGACGAACGTTCTTCCGAGAAGTATGCGGTAGGCGGACGTAGCCGTTACAACATGACCGACTATGACTACCTGTTTGGTCAGGCAAGCTGGTTAACCGACCGTTACAACGGTTATCGCCAGCGCGATGTATTCACCGCCGGTTATGGTCGCCAGTTCCTGAACGGTCCGGTACACAGCTTCCGTTTTGAATTCGGTCCGGGTGTGCGTTATGACGAGTACACCAATGGCGATACTAAAACCCAACCGCTCGGTTACGCTTCCGGTACCTATGCCTGGCAGATGACTGACAACACCAAATTTACCCAGGGTGTTTCTGTATTTGGTGCCGACGATACGACGCTGAACTCTGAGACGGCGCTGAACGTGGCTATCAACGAACACTTTGGCCTGAAAGTCGCCTACAACGTGACCTGGAACTCTTCACCACCAGAATCTGCACCGGATCATACCGACCGCAGAACCACGGTTTCACTGGGTTATAGAATGTAATAAAAGCGGGCCGATGATGATGTCGGCCCGTTTATTGTCTGCGGTCTTTAGACGTCCCTTCTGATGACTTGTCTTCGCCCCTAGCCCCAAATCATTGCCGCCCAACGGAGTAGCAGCATTGCGCCGCAGATGGCAATCAGCACCAGCACCATTTTCCAGTGTTTTACGGCAAATCGTTTAGTTGGCATAACCTAATCCTTGTTGGTTGATATCCCCAGTCTACCAAACAGGGCCGAAATATGCCCCTTCTCAGGATCGATTGGGTTATGCCAGCGCAGGATTCGGCTCAGAACCAGTGGAATCGTTCGGCGAGAATCAACAATAAACCTGTGGCGGAAAGGATGTTCAATATCACAACCGTTCTACTGGATACGTTCATGGTATGCACCTTTGGGTTTAAAGACCTGTTCAAGAGTAGCCCAGCATCTTTGAAATGCGAGCGCAGGGGAGAAGCAACCTGCAAATTCGTACGAAAGCGCCAGCCCATCAATCTGGCCGCAGAGGGTGCAATCTCCTTGCCGTTAGTGTTAACATTACGTCGCTTGCCGTAAATCCGCATTAATCTGAATTCGGCTGGTGAATGATGACGAACCAATTTGACGATTGTTGGTCAGATGGTGTCGTAATCTATTGTCAAATCACGATTATTTTCTTTGTATATGCTCTTATGTGTGGGGCATCACTGCAAATAAGGATATAAAATGCCTGTAATTACTCTTCCTGATGGCAGCCAACGCCATTTCGACCGTGCTGTTAGCCCAATGGATGTTGCCCTGGACATTGGTCCTGGTCTCGCGAAAGCGACTATCGCTGGCCGCGTTAACGGTGAGCTGGTGGATGCTTCCGATCTGATCGAAAACGATGCGACGCTTGCAATCATCACTGCGAAAGACGAAGAAGGTCTGGAGATCATTCGTCACTCCTGCGCGCACCTGTTAGGCCATGCCATCAAACAGCTGTGGCCAAACACCAAAATGGCGATCGGTCCGGTTATCGACAATGGTTTCTACTATGACGTTGACCTTGACCACACCCTGACTCAGGAAGATATCGACGCGCTCGAAAAACGCATGCACGAGCTCGCCGAAACGAACTATGACGTCATCAAGAAGAAAGTCAGCTGGCACGAAGCGCGTGAAACCTTCGTGAAGCGCGGCGAGAGCTATAAAGTCTCTATTCTTGACGAAAACATTTCGCATGATGACAAGCCTGGCTTGTACCATCACGAAGAATACGTCGACATGTGCCGTGGACCGCACGTGCCGAACATGCGCTTCTGTCATCACTTTAAGCTGATGAAGATCGCGGGCGCCTACTGGCGTGGCGACAGCAACAACAAAATGTTGCAGCGTATTTATGGTACCGCGTGGGCTGATAAAAAAGCCCTGAACGCATACCTGCTGCGCCTGGAAGAGGCGGCGAAGCGTGACCACCGTAAAATCGGTAAGCAGCTTGACCTGTACCACATGCAGGAAGAAGCGCCGGGTATGGTGTTCTGGCATAACGACGGCTGGACTATCTTCCGTGAACTGGAAACTTTCGTACGCTCCAAACTGAAAGAGTACCAGTATCAGGAAGTGAAAGGCCCGTTCATGATGGACCGTGTGCTGTGGGAAAAAACCGGCCACTGGGACAACTACAAAGATGCGATGTTCACCACCTCGTCTGAGAACCGTGAATACTGCATCAAGCCAATGAACTGTCCGGGCCACGTTCAGATCTTCAACCAGGGTCTGAAATCCTACCGCGACCTGCCGCTGCGTATGGCGGAGTTCGGTAGCTGCCACCGTAACGAGCCATCAGGTGCGCTGCACGGTCTGATGCGTGTTCGTGGCTTTACTCAGGATGATGCGCATATCTTCTGTACTGAAGATCAGGTCCGTGACGAAGTTAACGCCTGTATTCGTATGGTCTACGATATGTACAGCACCTTTGGCTTCGAGAAGATCGTGGTCAAACTCTCAACGCGTCCGGAAAAACGTATCGGCAGCGATGAGACATGGGATCGCGCAGAAGCGGATCTCGCCGTGGCGCTGGAAGAGAACGGCATTCCGTTCGAATACCAGCTGGGCGAGGGCGCATTCTACGGTCCGAAAATTGAATTTACCCTGTATGACTGCCTCGATCGCGCATGGCAGTGCGGTACTGTACAGCTGGACTTCTCCCTGCCGCAGCGTTTAAGCGCCTCTTATGTTGGCGAAGACAACGAGCGTCAGGTACCGGTAATGATTCACCGTGCAATTCTCGGTTCTCTGGAGCGCTTCATCGGCATCCTGACCGAAGAATTCGCTGGCTTCTTCCCAACCTGGCTTGCGCCAGTGCAGGTCGTGGTGATGAACATTACCGATTCTCAGGCGGATTACGTTAAAGAATTGACGCAGAAACTACAAAATGCGGGCATTCGCGTAAAAGCAGACTTGAGAAATGAGAAGATTGGCTTTAAAATCCGCGAGCACACTTTACGTCGTGTCCCGTATATGTTGGTCTGTGGTGATAAAGAGGTGGAAGCAGGCAAAGTTGCCGTTCGCACTCGCCGTGGTAAAGACCTGGGCAGCCTGGACGTAAGTGAAGTGATTGAGAAGCTGCAACAAGAGATTCGCAGCCGCAGTCTTCAACAACTGGAGGAATAAGGTATTAAAGGCGGAAAACGAGTTCAAACGGCACGTCCGAATCGTATCAATGGCGAGATTCGCGCCCAGGAAGTTCGCTTAACAGATCTTGAAGGTGAACCACTGGGGATTGTGAGTCTGAGAGAAGCGATCGAAAAAGCTGAAGAAGCTGGAGTAGATTTAGTTGAAATCAGCCCTAACGCCGAACCGCCAGTTTGTCGTATCATGGACTACGGCAAGTTCCTTTATGAAAAGAGTAAGTCTTCTAAGGAACAGAAGAAGAAGCAAAAAGTTATCCAGGTTAAGGAAATCAAATTCCGTCCTGGTACCGACGATGGCGATTATCAGGTAAAACTCCGCAGCCTGATTCGCTTTCTGGAAGATGGCGATAAGGCCAAGATCACACTGCGTTTCCGCGGTCGTGAGATGGCCCACCAACAGATTGGTATGGAAGTGCTTAACCGCGTCCGTGACGATCTGAGTGAACTGGCAGTAGTCGAATCCTTCCCTACGAAGATCGAAGGCCGCCAGATGATCATGGTGCTCGCTCCTAAGAAGAAACAGTAAGGCCTTCAAGCAGCAAAATCTGTGGAGCCTTCGGGTTTCATAGGTTTTGTTCGCCTATGTTTCGTTTATTTAACAATGCGAAGTGGAAGTTATTAAGATGCCAAAAATTAAGACCGTACGCGGTGCTGCTAAGCGCTTCAAAAAAACCGGTGGTGGTGGATTTAAGCGTAAGCACGCAAACCTGCGTCATATTCTGACCAAAAAATCTACTAAGCGTAAACGTCACCTGCGTCCAAAAGGCCTCGTTTCTAAAGGCGATCTGGGTCTGGTTATCGCGTGCCTGCCGTACGCATAAGCCGTTAACGTTTAATTTTTTACTAAGAATATAGATACAGGAGAGCACATATGGCTCGCGTAAAACGTGGTGTAATTGCACGTGCACGTCACAAGAAAATTTTGAAACAAGCTAAAGGCTACTACGGTGCGCGTTCACGCGTATACCGCGTTGCCTTCCAGGCTGTTATCAAAGCAGGTCAGTACGCTTACCGTGACCGTCGTCAGCGTAAGCGTCAGTTCCGTCAACTGTGGATTGCGCGTATCAACGCAGCAGCACGTCAGAACGGTATTTCTTACAGCAAATTCATCAACGGCCTGAAAAAAGCCTCTGTTGAAATCGACCGTAAGATCCTGGCTGACATCGCAGTATTCGACAAAGTAGCGTTCACCGCTCTGGTCGAAAAAGCGAAAGCAGCACTGGCATAAGCCAGTTGAGAGAGGGGGCTTTGCTCCCTCTTTTCATTTAACACCATCAGAAGATTGACATTTATCCGTCCAAGCTTTTCAATAAGGTCTTAACGGTTTTTACCAGACAAGGTAACGCAAGCATGAATGCTGCTATTTTCCGCTTCTTCTTTTACTTTAGCACCTGATTTCAGGAGGCTAGCGCGTGAAAGATGAAACGAAAAACAGCGCCAGATAAGCCTCCCGATGGAGGCTTTTTTTGTGCCTGAATTTGAGAGAATAACTCCACCAAATCGGTGTCTGCACCGACATAATGAGGAAAATCATGTCACATCTCGCAGAGCTGGTTGCCAGTGCAACAGCCGCCATTAATCAGGCCTCAGATGTTGCCGCGTTAGACAATGTCCGCGTCGAATATCTTGGGAAGAAAGGGCACCTGACCCTTCAGATGACAACCCTGCGTGAGCTGCCGGCAGAAGAACGCCCGGCAGCAGGTGCGGTGATTAACGAAGCCAAAGAGCAGGTACAGCAGGCGCTGAACGCGCGTAAAGCCGAGCTGGAAAGCGCGGTGCTGAATGCGCGTCTGGCCGCAGAGACGATCGACGTTTCTCTGCCGGGTCGCCGTATCGAAAACGGTGGTCTGCATCCGGTTACCCGCACCATCGATCGCATTGAAAGTTTCTTCGGTGAGCTCGGCTTTACCGTGGCGACTGGCCCGGAAATCGAAGATGATTACCACAACTTCGACGCCCTGAACATTCCTGGCCATCATCCGGCACGCGCTGACCACGACACTTTCTGGTTCGACGCTACGCGTCTGCTGCGTACTCAGACCTCCGGCGTTCAGATCCGTACCATGAAGGATCAGGAGCCGCCAATCCGCATTATCGCGCCGGGCCGAGTCTATCGTAACGACTACGATCAGACCCACACGCCAATGTTCCACCAGATGGAAGGTCTGATTGTTGATAAAAACATCAGCTTCACCAACCTGAAGGGCACGCTGCACGATTTCCTGAACAACTTCTTTGAGGAAGATCTGCAGGTTCGTTTCCGCCCGTCCTACTTCCCGTTCACCGAACCGTCTGCGGAAGTTGACGTGATGGGTAAAAACGGCAAATGGCTGGAAGTGCTGGGCTGCGGCATGGTGCATCCAAACGTGCTGCGCAACGTGGGTATCGATCCGGAAGTTTACTCCGGCTTTGCTTTCGGCATGGGCATGGAGCGTCTGACCATGCTGCGTTACGGCGTGACCGACTTACGTGCATTCTTCGAAAACGATCTGCGTTTCCTCAAACAGTTTAAATAAGGGCAGGACAGAACAATGAAATTCAGTGAACTGTGGTTACGCGAGTGGGTGAACACCACGCTGGACAGCGACGCGCTTTCTAACCAGATCACCATGGCGGGTCTGGAAGTGGACGGCGTTGAGCCGGTTTCCGGTGCCTTCAACGGCGTGGTCGTTGGCGAAGTGGTCGAGTGCGGCCAGCACCCTAATGCTGACAAACTGCGCGTAACAAAAGTAAACGTGGGCGGTGACCGTCTGCTGGATATCGTCTGCGGTGCGCCAAACTGCCGTCAGGGCCTGAAGGTGGCCGTGGCGACCGTCGGTGCGATGCTGCCGGGTGATTTCAAAATTAAAGCGGCTAAGCTGCGCGGCGAGCCGTCTGAAGGCATGCTGTGCTCCTTCTCCGAGCTGGGTATTTCCGACGATCACAACGGCATTATTGAGCTGCCGCTGGATGCGCCAATCGGCACCGATATCCGTGAATACCTGAAGCTTGATGACAACACCATCGAAATCAGCGTCACGCCAAACCGTGCCGACTGCTTAGGTATCATCGGCGTGGCGCGCGACGTGGCCGTGCTGAACCAGACCGAACTGAACGCGCCGGACATCGCGCCGGTTGAAGCGACCATCAGTGACGTGCTGCCTATCCAGGTTGACGCTGCGGATGCTTGCCCGCGCTACCTCGGCCGCGTGGTGAAAGGCATCAACGTGAAAGCGCCAACTCCGCTGTGGATGAAAGAGAAGCTGCGCCGCTGCGGTATCCGCTCTATCGACGCCGTGGTTGACGTGACCAACTACGTTCTGCTGGAGCTGGGCCAGCCAATGCACGCGTTCGATAAAGATCGTATCGACGGCGGCATCGTTGTGCGCATGGCGAAAGAGGGCGAAACCCTGGTTCTGCTGGACGGCAGCGAAGCGAAACTGAACGCCGACACCCTGGTGATTGCTGACCACAGCAAAGCGCTGGCAATGGGCGGTATCTTCGGTGGCGAGCACTCAGGCGTCAACGACGAGACGCAAAACGTCCTGCTGGAATGCGCATTCTTCAGCCCGCTCTCCATCACCGGTCGCGCACGCCGCCACGGCCTGCATACCGATGCCTCTCACCGCTACGAGCGCGGCGTTGACCCGGCACTGCAGTACAAAGCGATGGAACGTGCGACCCGCCTGCTGATCGACATCTGCGGCGGTGAAGCGGGCCCGGTTATCGACGTCACCAACGAAGCGGCCCTGCCGAAGCGTGCGACCATCACCCTGCGCCGCAGCAAGCTGGATCGCCTGATTGGTCACCACGTTGCCGATGCGCAGGTAACCGACATCCTGAAACGTCTGGGCTGTGAAGTAACCGAAGGCCAGGACGAATGGAAAGCCGTTGCGCCATCATGGCGTTTCGACATGGAAATTGAAGAAGATCTGGTGGAAGAAGTGGCCCGCGTTTACGGCTACAACAACATCCCTGACGAGCCTGTCCAGGCAGGTCTGGTGATGGGCACCCACCGCGAAGCCGACCTGTCTCTGAAGCGTGTGAAAACCATGCTGAACGACAAAGGCTACCAGGAAGTGATCACCTACAGCTTCGTTGATCCAAAGCTGCAGCAGCTGATCCACCCGGGTCAGGAGGCGCTGATCCTGCCAAGCCCAATTTCCAGTGAAATGTCCGCGATGCGTCTGTCTCTGTGGACGGGCCTGCTGGGCACTGTCGTTTATAACCAGAATCGCCAGCAAAACCGCGTGCGAATTTTCGAAAGCGGTTTGCGCTTTGTACCGGATAATCAGGCAAATTTAGGCATCCGTCAGGATCTCATGCTGGCTGGCGCCATCAGCGGCAACCGCTATGAAGAGCACTGGGACCTGGCAAAAGGCACGGTTGATTTCTACGATATGAAGGGCGATCTGGAAGCGATTCTGGATCTGACCGGTAAATTATCTGAAATTGAATTCCGCGCAGAAGCTATCCCGGCCTTGCATCCTGGCCAGAGCGCAGCGATCTATTTAGACGGCAAACGCGTTGGTTTTATTGGGGTTGTTCACCCTGAGCTGGAGCGTAAGCTGGACCTGAACGGCCGTACCATCGTGTTCGAGCTGGAATGGAACCCTGTGGCTGACCGCGTGATTCCTCAGGCTCAGGACGTCTCCCGCTTCCCGGCAAACCGCCGTGATATCGCGGTTGTGGTCGCGGAAAATGTGCCTGCAGCAGATATTTTGGCCGAATGTAAGAAAGTTGGCGTAAATCAGGTAGTTGGCGTAAACTTATTTGACGTGTACCGCGGCAAGGGCGTAGCAGAAGGTTTCAAGAGCCTCGCTATTAGCCTTATCCTTCAGGATACCAGCCGTACACTCGAAGAAGAGGAGATTGCCGCTACCGTCGCCAAATGTGTAGAGGCATTAAAAGAGCGATTCCAGGCATCATTGAGGGATTGAACCTATGGCGCTTACAAAAGCTGAAATGTCAGAATATCTGTTTGATAAGCTTGGGCTTAGCAAACGGGATGCCAAAGAGCTGGTAGAGCTGTTTTTCGAAGAGATCCGTCGTGCTCTGGAAAATGGTGAGCAGGTAAAACTCTCCGGTTTTGGCAATTTTGATTTGCGAGACAAAAACCAACGTCCGGGCCGCAACCCGAAGACGGGGGAAGATATTCCCATTACAGCCCGCCGCGTGGTGACCTTCAGACCCGGCCAGAAGTTGAAAAGCCGTGTCGAAAACGCAACGCCCAAAGCAGAGTAATATGAACTAACTAAAAAGGCCGCCCACGCGGCCTTTTTTCTTTGCGCTCTCCGGCAAACCCGCCGTAAAATCAATTACATCTCACGCTACTAAAACCGTACACATGCTTGATTATGCCCATCGCCAGCACCGTTCCGATAAGCGTCGCCTGTTTTTGCTGGTGCTGTTGCTCATTGTCGCCGCAGGCGTGAGCCTCTGCGCGGGCGACAGATGGATCGGGCCTGACAGCTGGTGGGGGCCGGACGGGCAGCTCTTCGTCTGGCAAATTCGCCTGCCGCGCACCGTCGCGGTGGTTCTGGTCGGCGCCGCGCTGGCGCTGTGCGGCACCATAATGCAGGCGTTGTTTGATAACCCTCTGGCGGAGCCCGGGCTGCTCGGCGTGTCAAACGGCGCAGGCGTAGGCCTGATTGCGGCGGTAATGCTCGGCGGAGGAGAACTCTCCGGATGGAGTATTAGCCTGAGCGCTATCCTCGGCGCGCTGCTAATCACCGCGATCCTTCTTCGTTTTGCCAGACGGCACTTATCGACCAGCCGCCTGCTGCTTGCCGGCGTGGCGCTGGGGATCATTTGTAGCGCGCTGATGACCTGGGCGGTCTACTTCTCAACATCCTTTGACTTGCGTCAGCTGATGTACTGGATGATGGGCGGCTTTGGAGGCGTTGACTGGCACCAGGGCTGGCTGATGGCGCTGCTGGTACCGGTTATCGTGTGGGCTGCCCTGCAGGCGCAGCCGCTGAATATGCTCGCGCTGGGTGAAACCTCTGCCCGCCAGCTCGGCATGCCGATTGGGTTCTGGCGTAATGTGCTGGTGATCGTCATTGGCTGGCTGGTCGGCGTCAGCGTGGCTCTGGCGGGCGCGATCGGTTTTATCGGGCTGGTTATTCCGCATATGCTGCGTCTGTGTGGCCTCACGGACCATCGGACCCTGCTTCCGGCCTCGGCGGTTGCCGGGGCCGTCACGCTGCTGGTGGCTGATATCATCGCCCGGCTTGCCCTGACGGCCGCAGAGCTGCCGATTGGCGTGGTGACCGCCACGCTGGGCGCGCCGGTATTTATCTGGCTACTATTAAAAGCTGGACGTTAATTCAACAAGCCGTAAGACAACCTGAGGGAATGCTATGCAGTCAGACATCCTGAATACTGAAGTGACCACCATTGATGGCGATAACACCACGCTGGAAGGCTACAAATGCAACGTGCTGCTTATCGTCAACGTGGCATCCAAATGTGGCCTGACGCCGCAGTACGAACAGCTGGAGAACATTCAGAAGGCCTGGGAGAAAGACGGTTTCACCGTGCTGGGCTTCCCGTGCAACCAGTTCCTGGGCCAGGAGCCGGGCAGCGAAGAGGAGATTAAAACCTTCTGCAGCACCACCTATGGCGTGACGTTCCCGATGTTCAGCAAAATCGATGTCAACGGCGAAGACCGCCATCCTCTGTATGCGAAGCTGATCGCTGCCGCGCCGAAGGCCGTTGCGCCGGAAGGAAGCGGTTTTTATGAACGCATGGCCAGCAAAGGCCGCGCGCCGCTTTACCCGGACGATATCCTGTGGAATTTTGAAAAATTCCTGATTGGCCGCGACGGCCAGGTCGTTCAGCGTTTTTCGCCGGATATGACCCCTGAGGATCCGATCGTCATGGAATCGATCAAGCTGGCGCTGGCGAAATAATGTCGTTGCTGATGCAGCTCACGGACGTTGCCGAGCGGGGACGTCTGGAGCCGATAACCGGTACCATCAATGCGGGAGAAATCCTGCATCTTGTCGGGCCAAACGGTGCAGGGAAGAGCACGCTGCTGGCACGGATGGCAGGCATGACCGACGGAGAAGGGCAGATAACGCTGCTGGAGCATACGCTCGCGGACTGGACGCCGGTCTCGCTGGCGCATCGGCGCAGCTATCTCGTACAGCAGCAGGTGCCGCCCTTTGCGATGCCGGTCTGGCACTATCTGATGCTGCATTTGCACGACAAACAACAGACGGCACTGCTGACGGACGTGGCCGCAGCCCTGGGGCTGGAAGATAAACTGTCCCGGTATGCCAGCCAGCTTTCCGGCGGAGAGTGGCAGCGGGTGCGCCTGGCGGCGGTCATTCTTCAGATCCACCCGGCAGGTAATCCTCACGGGAGAATGCTGCTCCTCGATGAACCCATGAGCGGTCTGGACGTGGCGCAGCAGGCGGCACTGGATACGCTGTTAAGCGCCCTGAGCCGAAAAGGTATCGCCGTGGTGATGAGCAGTCATGACCTCAACCACACCCTGCGTCATGCCCACCGGGTGTGGCTGCTGTCGCAGGGAAAGATGATCGCCAGCGGTGCGCGGGATCGGGTGCTTACGCCGCCCCATCTTGCCCGCGCGTACAACATGTCGTTCCGCAGGCTGGATATTGAGGGACATAAGATGCTGATTTCTACCGGGCAGACGTAACCGTTTCTTGCCTCTTAGCACAATTGCACGCTAAATTACGAAAAGAACAAAAAAAGCAGAGGATTCGTCTGAAAATGCGATTCTGGTTTCTCCTGATGGCCGCACTTTTTCTTGCGGGATGCAGTAGCCATCGTGCGCCGCCGCCTAACCCACGGCTTTCAGATTCGATCACCGTCATTGCCAGCCTCAACGATCAGCTGAGCAACTGGCGCGGCACGCCTTATCGCTACGGCGGAATGAGCCGCGGCGGCGTAGATTGTTCCGGCTTCGTTCTGATGACGTTCCGCGACAAGTTTGATTTACAGCTTCCGCGTGAAACGCGCAAGCAGGCCGAAATTGGCACTGAAATTGATAAAGACGATCTTCTGCCCGGGGATCTGGTTTTCTTCAAAACCGGATCGGGTGAAAGCGGTCTTCATGTGGGGATATATGATACAGACAATCAGTTCATTCACGCCTCGACAAGCCGCGGGGTGATGCGCTCTTCTCTTGATAATGTTTACTGGCGTAAAAATTTCTGGCAGGCACGACGTATATAGTCTTTGTCAGACACTTCTCTTATGACGGCATGGTCTCTAATAAATCATGCCGTTTTTTCTCAAATAAGATGCTTAAAGTTAAATTTATCTAAAATTAGCGAATCCTCCATGTGTCTGTTTTATCTAAAACTGGCTATTATTCGGCAACCAGGATAAAATTATTTTAGATTCAGGGATAAATCTGAAAATAAATACGGAACTAATGAAATTAATCTTATTAAAATCAAGACAGTGGAATTGTGTCGGCAATTGCTCCAGGATGTCCTCTCTCATCTTTAATGCGGAGCGAGTGCAATGATTATTACGCTAGATAATGCTTACCAGTCTGAACTGCTGCTTCTGCCTGCTCGTAATAGCGCAGGGGAGCTTAAAGGTTTAGAGGTTCTGGTTAACTTTACTGGCGTCGGCAGCGATGTGCGGATCCCCACTGAGCTCGTTATCCCTCGGCTTTCAACAGCTGAAGAGTTAGTGCTGTTTAACGAAAAATTGCAATTGCTTGATACCTGTAAACTGTTTTTTATTCAGCATCAGTTAATTGCATGGATCAATATTACACCTGCAATAGTTGAATTTTTATTAAGTAATGGAAACGCTGTTTCAATCCTTGAGCGTTACCCGTTTCTTGAGTTTACTGTTAATGAGAATTATCCAGGTTTAAATAACGGAAAGGACGATCTGCAGCTGGCGAGAATGGCAATCCATTTCCCGTTGGTCCTGGCAAACTTTGGCGCAGGCGCCGCATCGCTCAAAGCGGTCTATGATGGATTATTTAAACGGGTTATTCTCGACAAAGGTTTCATTCAGCAGCGTGCCCCGGAGCTCTCTTTCGAGCCTTTTATGCGCGCCATCCTCTGGCAAATCACGCCGCACTGCCAGTCAGTGATCGTCTCGGGCATTGACGACCACGGCCTGTTGCAACGCGTTTTGTCCTTCAATTTTGGCGCCATGCAGGGCGCACTCTGGCCAGCCGTCTCTGCGGAGCACGTTACATCGCTGGTTCAGCAGCGATAACCCTTGCTTTCGCCCGTGTTTAAGTCCGGGTAAACCCTCTACACTAAAAGCAGGAGGACTTATGACCCTGTCTTTTACTGCTCACTGGCATGACGAGTTGCCTGGCTTTTACACCGCACTCAAACCAACACCGTTACAAAATTCACGCCTTATCTGGCACAACGATTTGCTGGCAGAAGAGCTGGCCATTCCGCCTGAGCTGTTTCAGCTTTCAGAGGGCGCTGGCGTCTGGGGCGGTGAAACGCTTCTCGCCGGGATGCAACCTCTGGCTCAGGTCTATAGCGGACATCAGTTTGGCGTCTGGGCGGGGCAGCTGGGCGACGGCAGGGGGATCCTGCTCGGCGAACAACGGCTTCCCAACGGGGAGACGGTTGACTGGCACCTGAAAGGGGCGGGTCTTACTCCCTATTCGCGAATGGGCGACGGGCGCGCGGTACTGCGTTCAACGATTCGCGAGTGCCTGGCGTCCGAAGCGATGCATGCCCTGGGTATTCCCACTACGCGCGCGCTGTCGATTATCACCAGCGATACGCCGGTAGCGCGCGAAACGGTGGAAAAAGGGGCAATGCTGATGCGTATTGCGCAAAGCCATTTGCGCTTCGGCCATTTTGAGCACTTTTACTATCGCCGCGAGCCGGACAAGGTTCGCCAGCTGGCTGATTTTGCCATTCGTCACCACTGGGCGCATTTGCAGGACGAGGCGGATAAATACGTTCTCTGGTTCAGGGATGTGGTTGCCCGTACCGCAAGCCTGATTGCCCGCTGGCAAACGGTGGGCTTTGCGCATGGCGTCATGAATACGGACAACATGTCGATCCTCGGGCTGACCTTTGATTACGGTCCGTTTGGTTTCCTGGACGATTATCAGCCTGGCTATATCTGCAACCACTCCGACTATCAGGGACGTTACAGCTTTGATAATCAGCCCGCGGTTGGCCTGTGGAACCTGCAGCGGCTTGCGCAAACCCTGTCGCCGTTCATCGACGTAGATGCCCTCAACGATGCGCTCGACAGCTATCAGGACATATTGCTGCGAGAATACGGCTCGCTGATGCGCAACAAGCTGGGGCTGATGACGCAGGAGAGGGGCGATAACGACATTCTCAACGGTCTGTTTGCCCTGATGGCGCGCGAGGGCAGCGATTATACCCGTACCTTCCGGATGCTGGGCCAGACGGAGCAGCACAGTGCGGCCTCACCGCTGCGCGACGAGTTTATTGACAGACAGGCGTTTGACGACTGGTTTGCCACTTACCGCGCGCGGCTGCAGCAGGAGCGGGTGGATGACGCTACCCGCCAGACGCAGATGAACGCGACAAATCCCGCGATGGTGTTGCGCAACTGGCTGGCGCAGCGGGCGATTGAGCAGGCAGAGCAGGGGGAGTATGACGAGCTACACCGCCTGCATCTGGCGTTGCGCACGCCGTTTGCCGACCGGGATGATGACTACGTCAGCCGCCCGCCTGACTGGGGCAAGCGGCTGGAGGTCAGCTGTTCAAGCTAGCGATTTTGCCGGGTGGCGGCGTCGCCTTACCCGGCAAAAATTACTGCGCAACCCAGCCGCCATCCATATTCCACGCGGCGCCGCGAACGTTCACGGCGCCCTCGCTGCACAAAAACAGCGCCAGTTCACCCAGCTGCTCCGGGGTAACAAACTCGCCCGAAGGCTGTTTCTCTGCCAGAAGCCGATCGCGAGCCTGCTCCGGCGGCACGCCCTCAGCGATACGTTTGTCGATTTGCTGTTGCACCAGCGGCGTCAGTACCCAGCCGGGGCAGATGGTATTGGCGGTAATACCGGTGCGGGCGGTTTCCAGCGCCAGCGATTTCGTAAAGCCCACTACGCCATGCTTGGCGGCAACGTAGGCTGACTTCTCTTTTGACGCGACCAGCCCGTGAACGGAGGCGATATTAATGATGCGCCCCCAGTTTTTCTCGCGCATGGCGGGCAGCGCCAGCCTGCTGGTGTGAAATACCGAGGAGAGGTTGATGGCGATAATGTCGTTCCATTTCTCCACCGGAAACGCGTCAACCGGGGCGACATGCTGTATCCCGGCGTTGTTGACAAGAATGTCCACGCCGCCAAACTGCGATTCGGCGTAGCGCATCATGGCTTCAATTTGCAGCACGTCACGCAGGTCCGCATCGTGATAGCCCGGCTTTTTGCCCAGTTGCGCAATCTCTTCTCTTGCTGATTCGCTGTCGCCGAAACCGTTGAGGATCAGCTGCGCCCCGGCCTTCGCCAGTACGCGGGCGATCCCAAGTCCAATGCCGCTGGTCGAGCCCGTCACCAGCGCGGTCTTACCGTTCAGATTCATCTTTCTCTCCTTACACAATGCCGGTCAGATAGAACACGGCAATGACAAAAAGCACTGCCAGACTTTTAATGAGGGTGATAGCAAAAATGCCGCCGTAGGCCTGACGATGGCTCAGGCCGGTAATCGCCAGCAGGGTAATCACCGCGCCGTTATGGGGCAGCGTATCCATTCCCCCGCTCGCCATCGAGGCCACGCGGTGCAGCACCTCAAGAGGGATATTGGCGGCGTGGGCGGCGGCGACAAACGAGTCTGACATGGCGGCGAGCGCAATGCTCATCCCGCCGGACGCCGAGCCGGTGATCCCCGCGAGGACGGTCACGCTGATGGCCTCATTCAGCAGCGGATTCGGGATGGCCGCCAGCGCTTTGGATAACACCAGGAACCCGGGCAGGGCGGCGATCACCGCGCCGAAACCGTATTCCGAGGCGGTATTCATCGCCGCCAGAATGGCACCGCTCACCGCGGTCCGGCTGCCTTCTGCCAGACGACCCCGGATATTGCGAAAGCCAAAAATCAGCACCAGCACGATACCGGAGATCAGCGCCGCCTCGACGGCCCAGATGGCGGTGATCTTGCCCACCTCGGTGACAATCGGTTTCGCCAGGCCTGGCAGAGTAAGCTGGTGGGTTGTGCCGTACCAGCCGGGGATCCAGCGGGTAAACAGCAGGTTCAGTATGCCCACCACCAGCAGCGGGGAGATAGCAATCAGCGGGTGCGGAAGGTTAATGTTATCCGGCGTCTCGGGTTCATTTTTCAGATCCGTGCCGTAGCCTTCGTTGTTATTGAACGCCTTACGACGCTGGCGCTCCAGCCAGAGCAGGCCAAAGACGATAATAAACAGAGAGCCAATAAGCCCAAGCCACGGCGCGGCCCAGGCGTTCGTGCCAAAGAAGCTGGTGGGGATGATATTCTGGATCTGCGGCGTGCCGGGCAGGGCGTCCATGGTAAACGAAAATGCCCCCAGCGCCACGGTGGCCGGGATCAGCCGCTTGGGGATGCCGCTCTGGCGGAACAGTTCCGCGGCAAACGGATACACCGCAAATGCCACCACGAACAGCGACACGCCGCCGTAGGTTAACAGCGCGCACACCAGGACGATCACCGGAATGGCGTGGCGACGACCGAGGATCTGAATCGCGGCCGCGACGATGGATCGTGAGAAACCGGAAAGCTCAATCAGCTTGCCGAAAACGGCCCCCAGCAGGAACACCGGGAAGTAGAGCTTGACGAAGCCCACCATCTTTTCCATAAACAGGCCGGTAAACGTCGGGCCGACGGCACCCGGATCGGTCAGCAGCACGGCGCCGAGCGCCGCAATCGGCGCAAACAAAATAACGCTGTATCCGCGATAGGCCGCCAGCATCAGCAGCGCCAGCGCCGCCAGGGCAATTAACACACTCATTACGACTCCTCACTTTAGTTATTATTCGGATACCAACGAGATGCTTAACGCTCGACGGTCAGAGCAATGCCTTGCCCGCCGCCCACGCACAGGGTGACGAGCCCTTTTTTGACGTCACGGCGCTCCATTTCGTACAGCAGCGTCACGAGGATGCGGCAGCCGGAGGCGCCAATCGGATGACCCAGGGCGATAGCGCCGCCGTTAACGTTCACCCTGCGCTCATCCCAGCCGAGCTGCTTGCCCACCGCCAGCGCCTGGGCGGCAAAGGCTTCATTGGCTTCAATGAGGTCCACGTCATCGAGCGTCCAGCCCGCCCGCACCAGCGCCGTCCGGCAGGCGCTGACCGGTCCGATGCCCATTACCGACGGGTCAACGCCCGTCACGGCGTAGCTCACGATGCGACCGAGGATCGGCAAACCGCTCTCCCGCGCCTTTTCGTCGCTCATCAGCAGCACCGCGGCGGCACCGTCGTTGAGCGACGACGCATTTCCGGCCGTGACCGTGCCTTCCGCCTGCAGAAAGGCGGGGCGCAGCTGCGCCAGCTGCTCAGCGGTGGTGCCAGGCCGGGGCTGTTCGTCACGGCTGACGATAAGCGGCGGTTTTTTGCCCTGTTTTACCGTCACCGGCGCTATCTCGGCGTCAAACCGACCCGCTTCAATGGCAAAGGCCGCTTTTTGCTGCGACCGGGCGGCGAAGGCGTCCTGCTGCTCGCGGGAAATGGCATTCTCCCGGGCGACGTTTTCAGCGGTGATCCCCATGTGGTAATCGTTGAACGCGTCCCACAGCCCGTCGGTAATCATGCTGTCCTGCAGTCCCGTATGGCCAAAACGCAGCCCTGAACGCGCGCCGTCCAGCAGATAGGGGGCGTTGCTCATGCTCTCCTGACCGCCAGCGATAGCCACGTCCGCGTCGCCGCAGCGGATCGCCTGCGCGGCGAGCTGCACCGCTTTTAGGCCCGCGCCGCAGACCAGGTTGACCGTTGTCGCCGGCGTGCTGACGGGTAATCCGGCGGCGATGGCCGTCTGACGCGCGGGGTTTTGCCCGCATCCCGCCGTCAGCACCTGTCCGAAAATCAGTTCATCTACCTGTTCTTCGAGAAGATTGCTGTTCTCCAGCAGGTGCCGCACCGCGACGGCCCCCAGCTCAACCGCTGAAAGGGACGATAGCGAGCCGCGAAAACTGCCTATGGGGGTCCGCGTTGCCCCGACAATCATGACTTCTTTCATCGTGAGTCCTCAGTTGAAGCGCATCTCGCGAACGTCGTCCGCCACAATCATTTTCCCGGCTGTCTTAGCCGCAATTTCGTCGATGCTGACGCCGGGAGCGTATTCCCGCAGGATGAACGCGCCGTCCTCGATCTCCAGCAACGCGAGGTCGGTCAAGACCCGACGGATGCAGCCCGCGCCCGTGAGCGGCAGCGTGCAGCGCGGCAGCAGCTTAGACTCACCGCTTTTCGAGGCGTGGGTCATCACCACAATGATGTTCTGCGCCCCTGCGACGAGATCCATTGCGCCGCCCATGCCCTTCACCATCTTTCCGGGGATCATCCACGAGGCGATATTGCCCTCGACGTCCACTTCAAACGCGCCCAGCACGGTCAGGTCGACATGACCGCCGCGGATCATGGCAAACGACTGGGCCGAGTCGAAAATGGCCGCGCCGGTGCGCGCGGTTACGGTCTGTTTACCGGCGTTGATCATGTCAGCGTCAAGGCTCTGCTCGTCAGGAAAAGCCCCCATCCCCAGCAGCCCGTTTTCTGACTGGAGCATCACGTCCATCCCGTCCGGAATGTAGTTCGCCACCAGGGTAGGAATACCGATCCCCAGGTTGACGTAATACCCGTCGCGCAGCTCGCGGGCGACGCGCATGGCCATCTGTTCACGGGTTAACATCGTCAGACTCCTTCCGCGCGCAGGGTGCGCTGTTCAATGCGTTTTTCAAACTGGCCGACAATCAGCCTGTCGACGTAAATTCCCGGGGTATGAATGGCCGACGGGGGCAGCTCGCCCGGTGCAACAATCTCTTCCACCTCAACGACCGTTATCCGGCCCGCCGTTGCCATCAGCGGATTAAAATTTTGCGCGGTATGCCGATAGACAACGTTGCCGTACCAGTCCGCTTTCCAGCCCTTAATGAGCGCGAAATCGCCGGTAATGGCCTCTTCAAGGATGTAGTGCTTCCCCGAAAACTGGCGCACGTCTTTGCCGGCAGCCACGGGCGTGCCGTAGCCGGTGGCCGTGTAAAATGCCGGAATGCCCGCGCCGCCCGCGCGCACCTTTTCCGCCAGCGTGCCCTGAGGCGTGAGTTCAATCTCCAGTTCGCCGCTCAGCACCTGCCGCTCGAACAGGGCGTTCTCGCCGACGTAAGAGGCCACCACTTTGCGAACCTGCCGCGTTTCGAGCAGTATCCCGAGACCGAAACCGTCCACGCCGCAGTTGTTTGATACCACCGTCAGATCTTTCACCTGACGGCGTCTGACCTCTGCAATCAGGTTCTCCGGAATCCCGCACAGGCCGAAGCCGCCCGCCAGCAAGGTCATTCCGTCCGTCAGCCCTTCCAGCGCCTGCGCATAGCTGCCGACGCGCTTGTCCAGTCCCGCCATAGTTATCCCTCCCGTTATCCGTGCCAGTATCATTAGGGGCGGCGACTCATTTGTTAATTTTGAATTTGTGACCCACTCATTTGGTTTTTTTATTAATTTACTGTTAACTAAAATTTTTCAATTAGTTAACAGGATGAAAAATGAGAATGAGTGTCAAACAGTTACGCGCGTTTTTAGCGGTAGCTCACACTCTCAATTTCGCGCACGCCAGCGAACGGCTGAATCTTTCCCAGCCGGCCCTGAGCCTGACGATTAAAGCGCTGGAGGATGCGCTCGGTGGACCGCTGCTGCAGCGGAGCACGCGCAAGGTCGCGCTGACGCAGGAGGGAGAGACGTTTTTGCCGATGGCGCGCCAGCTGCTTGCCGACTGGGATAACGTCGAAGAGGCGATGCACCAGTGCTTTACCCTGCAGCGCGGTAAAATTTCGGTTGCGGCCATGCCGTCGTTTGCCGCGAATGTCCTGCCCGAGGTGCTAAAAGCGTTTCGCGATCGCCATGCCGGGATCAACGTCACCGTGCATGATGTCATTAACGAGCAGGTGATAGAGATGGTGCGGGAAGGGCGGGTCGAGATGGGCATCGCCTTTGAGCCCGCGCCAACGCACAACCTGCTGTTTACCCCGCTGGGCCTCGACAGGTTTGTGGCCATTGTGCCAAAAGATTCCTCGCTGGCAGGCAAGAAGCGCCTGTCATGGGAAGAGCTGCTGACGCTGGATTTCATCACCCTGCAGCGCCCTTCGGCGGTACGTCTGATGATGGAGGAGGAGCTGGCGCGAAGCGGCAGAAAGCTGGACGTGGCGCTGGAGAGTCATCAGCTGGTGACGGTCGGGCGAATGGTCGCGAGCGGGCTGGGCGGCAGCGCCGTTCCGGCGCTCTGCGAGGCGCAGATGACGGCGCTGGGCGCGGTCTGTATTCCGCTGGATAACCCGCCGATAGAAAAGTGCATTGGAGCGATCCATCCAGGACACACGCAGCTCTCTAAAGCGGCGCATGCCCTGCTGGAAACGCTGAAAGATTTTTACCAGCCCAATCAGGGGGCGAGAAACACCTGCGGCGCGGCGTGAGCCGGATGCCTGCCGACGATAACCTGCGCGCCGTACCAGCGCGCCAGCGCGTCGGCCTGCAAAACGGTTTCCGGTGCTCCCTGGGACACGATTCTGCCGTCATGCAGCAGCAGGATGCGGTCCGCCCACAGCGCCGCCAGATTAAGGTCGTGCAGCACCGCGCAAACGTGCAGATGACCCCGACGGGTCAGGGATTTCAGCAGGCGCAGCAGATGCTGCTGGTGATAGAGATCCATCGCAGACGTGGGTTCATCAAGGAACAGCCAGCCGCGCGGCGCGCCGTCGCACCAAAGCTGAGCCAGCGCGCGGGCGAGCTGGATGCGCTGCTGCTCGCCGCCGGAGAGTGCGGCAAACTGCCTGCCCGCCAGCGGTAAACAGCCGGTGACGGCCATGACCTCCTCAATAACCGTCGCTTCAGGCGTGCGGGTCCAGGGCGCTCGCCCCATACCGACGACCGCCTCAACCGGCCAGTCAAATCCGAGCTGCGTGTTCTGGCGCATTACCGCCCGGTAGCGGGAAAGCCTGTTCGGCTGCCAGGCCGCAAGCGGTGTGCCCGCCAGGCTGCACCGTCCGCCCGCAGGTTTAAGGTAGCCGGTCAGCAGCCGCAACAGCGTTGATTTCCCGGCGCCGTTGGGGCCAATCAGCGCCACCAGCTCGCCCTGAGATAAGGTCAGCGACACGTCGTCAATCAGCGTGCGTTGTCCGGCGCGAAAAACAAGGTTTTCAGCACAATAGCGTTCAGCCATGCGCACCTCCGCGACGAAAGATAAGCCACAGAAACCACGGCGCGCCGAGAAGGCTGGCCAGTAAGCCGACCGGCATTTCCGCCGGTGCGACCAGGCTGCGCGCCAGCGTATCGGCAACCAGCAGAAGCAACGCGCCGGCCAGCACCGAGCCGGGGAGCACGGCCCGGTGGTCGGCTCCCAGCCACATGCGCACCAGGTGCGGCACCACCAGGCCGACAAAGCCGATCACGCCGCTGACCGCAACGGCGGCGGCCACCAGCAGGGCGCTGCACAACAGCAGGATCCGCTGCACGGCGGCAACCTCCACGCCGAGGTAATGTGCCTCTTCGTCACCCAGCTGCAGCAGGTTGAGGGCGCCTGCCAGACGCCAGATCGCGAGCACGGTGGGAACCATCAGCGACGCGACGGCCAGCAGCGTTGACCACTGCGCCTGGCCGAGGCTGCCCATTCCCCAGAGCGAAAGCTGGCGAAGCTGGGCATCATTGCTGAGCCATGACAGCACCCCGACGGCCGCGCCGCACAGGGCGTTGATAGCAATTCCCACCAGCAGCAGGCGCGACAGGGAAGCGTCACGCTGTCGGCTGAGCAGGAAAATCACGAAGGTGGCGGCCAGCGCGCCGAGAAACGCCGCCAGCATTGGGGCATACAGCATCACCAGTGCAGGCAGCGAGAGCGGAAGAACCACCCACAGCGCAACGGCGAGCGCCGCGCCGCTGCTGATGCCGAGCAGTCCCGGGTCCGCCAGCGGATTTCGAAACAGCCCCTGCATCACGCAACCCGCCAGCGCCAGTGAACCGCCGATCGCCAGCGCCAGCAGCACGCGAGGCAGGCGGATTGTCAGCCAGATTTGACGCAGCGCCTCGTCGGTCCCGTTCCACAGCAGGCTGATCGGCAGGTGTAATGCCCCAACCCCGGTCGCTGCGAGCGTCATGATGGTCAGGATCGCGGTCAGCATCCATAACGATAAGGCGATCCGCCGGGACATCAGGGCAGCAGCTCCGCTTTGGCACGCAGCTGCTGGATGGCTTCCGGCGTTCTCACGCTGAAGCCCAGCAGCGCCATATCGTCAATCGCCAGCACCTGCTTGTTCCGTCCCGCCGGGGTTTGCGCCAGGCCGGGCAGCGTCCACAGATTTGCTTCACCGCCCAGGGCGTTGAGACCGTCCTGAGAAATCACCACCAGATCGGGTTGGCTGGCTATCGTGCCTTCCTGAGAAAGCGGCTGATAGCGGGTAAACCCCTGCATCGCGTTCTGCAGCCCCGCCGCACGAATGGCAGCATCCGCGCCGGTCTGTTGTCCGGCGGCCATGGCGGTCATCCCGCCGTGGTTGAGAATAAACAGTACCCGCTTATTGAGCGGCGACGCGGGAAGCGCCGACAGTGCCTGGCGCAGCGTGCTGCGCAGGACCTCCCCCTCGACCTCGCGGTGCGTCGCTTCAGCGACGATCCGCACCTTTTCGTCAATGACGTTCAGGTCGTTACTGGCAGGAACAGCGATCACCCTGACGTGGCTTTGCTCAACCTGCTTTAGCGCCAGAGACGGCTGCGCCTGAGCGCTGGCCAGCACCAGCGTGGGGCGCATGGATAAGATCCCTTCCGCATTGAGCTGGCGCAGATAGCCCACGTCAGGCAGCGAATTCGCCGCCTGCGGCCACTGGCTGGTGCTGTCGCGGGCCACCAGCGAGGGCGCCGCGCCGAGAGCGTAGACAATCTCGGTGACGTCGCCGCCGAGGGTAACGATTTTCTCCTGCGGCGCCGCAGACGCCAGCAGGGGCAGGGCGCTAAGCAGGGCAAGCCACCGTTTCATGCGGCCAGCCCTTTCGCCGTTAAGGCGTCAATCTGGCTGCGCCACTGGCTCTGCTCCGGTTCGCCTTCCGTACGCTGGCCGTACAGCTGGGCGATTTGCGTTCCGTCGGCGGCAAACAGCTCCAGGCTGGTGACATGCCCGTCAGCCGTCGGCTTGCGCGTGACCCACGTTTCCGCAATGGATCCTTCAAGCAGATGCAGGGTAAAGGTTGGGTTAAAGACGTTCAGCCAGCCTTTCATTGGCACCAGCTTTTCCACCGCGCCGGTGAAGATCTGCACGCAGCCGCGGTTGCCGACGAAGATCATGATTTCGTTACCGTCCCGACGCGCCGTCTCCAGGAGCTGTGCCAGCGCGGTGTTTTCTACCCGGCAGGCCAGATCGTCACCCACCAGGCGAAACGCCTGCTGGCGGCTGAGGTTATGGCGCTTGAGCAGGCTGAAGAACTGATGAACGTCGGTCATGGCGCGCCACTCGTTATCCACGAGAGCGGCATTTGCGTTTTCTGCATGAGCCGGAGCATCGGCTATCCTCAACGCCAGCGGCGGGTTGTCGGCAAAGATAAAGCGGGTCAGCACGTCGCCCCAGGCGGAAACGTCGGTGTTGTCCGTGGCGTAGACCTTCAGCAGGGCATCGCCCTGGTGATCGAAGAACTGAATGCTCTGCCGCTCGCCGCGTGCGGTGGCTTCACTGATGTGAAACACGCTCGACCACTGGTTGAGGAACAGGCGCAGATCCAGCGCGCGCGGGTTCAGCACCAGCCCGGCGTGGCCGTTCAGGTGCTGGTTGGTAAATCTCCCGACCTGCTCGTGTACGGCGTATTCGTTGCGGCAGATACATTTGGTTTCGCCCACCGCCTCCAGCGCGCCCAGGATCTCGCGGATTTCACCGCGCAGTCGCCAGGCGTCGTGACCTACGCGGGCAAAGGTCAGCTCTGCTTCACTGATGTTCATTAACCCCGCGACGTCGCGCGCGTACATACCCGGATTGGCTTCTTTTAGCTCAAGCCAGCGCGTGTAGTGATTCATTGTCTCTTCCTTCTGAATAGTTGCCCCGAAGGGAATTACCACTGATAGCTTACGAAAATCTTGCCGTTACGACCGTCCTGCGGAATGCCCTGAGGTGACCAGTACGCTTTGTCAAAGGCGTTGCCCAGCACCAGCGTGGTGGTCACGCCTTTGAGCCGCTCCTGGCCTTTGTAGCTCACGTAGAAATCGTTGACCGCATAGCCCGGCTGCTTGCTGTAGCTGCCGCTGATATGCGTTGAGCGATCGACAAAAGTACCGATCCAGCCGACGGAGAACCCGCTTTGCGCCACCGGGATATCCAGCTTGCTGGTGACGGTGTCCGGGTTAATGCTGGAGATGTACTCGCCCGTATCGGTGTCTTTCCCGCGCGTGCGGTTGTAGGCCAGATCGAGGCTGAAGAGATCGGCCGAGTATTTTGCCATCATATCCCAACCCCAGATTTTGGCGTTCGGAACGTTGTACGACATGGTGGTCGCGGCGGCAAAATCGACGGTGGTGGAGATATAGTCTTTGGCTTTGGTGTCGAAATAGCTGGCTTTAAACTCCAGCGCATCGTTGGCAAGCATCAGATTGTCAAAGCGCAGGCCAAAACCAAACTCCTGCGTTTCGTTGGTTTCCGGGCGCAGGTTCGGGTTTGGCACCCAGTAGTTGGTATAGAAGCGGCCAATGGAGAAGTGTTTGGCGTCGTTATACATTTCGCCCATGGTCGGCGCGCGGAAGGCCTGCGCGTAAGAGCCAAACAGCATCAGCCAGTCGGTTGGGCTGATGGTTAACCCGGCGCGGGATGACCACTTGTCTGCATCCACATCTTTGTAGCCGTCGCTGCTGCCGCGGTAGCTGTCATAACGCGTGCCGCCCAGCAGGGTAACAGGCAGATCGCGCAGGGTGATCTCATCCTGCAGCCAGCCGGAGCTGAAGTCGATTTTCGCGTCCGGGAAGCCGGTGGTTGCCCCGCCCGGATGCTGCTCCTGACGATAGTATTCCCCGCCGTAGGTCAGAAGGTGTGCTGCAAAGGTGTCGCTGAACAGACGGGTGCGGTTTTCCACCTTGCCGCCTTTGGTGGTCTGCTTGCGGAACTCACCGCTACCGTCGACGTTTTGGGCATTAATGCGCGCTTCGGACCAGTAGACCTTCGCGTCGGCGTCCAGCCAGTCGTACCCTTCCGGTGAAATGTGGTAGCCAACCTGCGCATCGCGCTGGATGGTGGAGCGGTCGGTCATCGGGTTACTGCTGTCCGCCCCGGTGGTTTGCGGGTTTTTCGGCTCCTGAGCGGCGTTGTTGTAGTAGCGCAGGGAGCCGCTCAGGGTCTGGGCGGGGTCGATTTTCCAGCTGCCTTTCGCCAGCATGTTGTTGATGGATTCGTCGTTAGGCGCGGTTGCACCGTCGCTCTGGCGGACATCACCGCGATCCCGGCTGGACCAGGAGACCAGACCGTCAAGCGTATCGGTGCGGCCGTAGGCGCTGGCCCCCATCCCGAGGCTATGATCGCCCGTTGCGCCCGTTCCAAACACGCGGTAGCCGCTGTTTTTACCCGGTTCGAGCAGATCGTTGGCATCGGCGGTGTCATAAGAGATCACGCCGCCCAGCGCGCCGCTGCCGTACAGCAGGGCCGACGGGCCGCGGACCACCTCGATACGTTTGATTAGCGCGGGATCGAGAAAGGTGCTGTTCAGGTGACCGGTGTCGGTGCCCTGACGCACGCCGTCAACCAGCACCAGCACGCCGCGACGGTCATAGCCGCGCAGGTTGACGTCCTGCCCGTTAGTGCGCCCAGTGCCGTCCAGCGTCAGACCGGGGACGTTACGCAGCAGGTCGGCCGCCGAGCTTGCGGTTTGTTTCTCCGGCGCGCTGGCGTCAATTACGCTTACCATCATGGGCGCTTCAAAGGTGCTGCGGGCGTTGCCCGTGGCGGTGACGGTAATGTCGTCTGTGGCGGCGAACGCGACGCCCGGTAGGGTACTGGCAATCGCCAGCGCCAGAAGTGACGGACGTAAAGATGCGGAAGGCAGGTGTGGCATAGCAACTCTCCATAAGAAGTGAAAAGCGCTGGCTGCCTGGGGATAACCTGGGTGGCTGGCGTATTTTTAGGTGTTGTTTATTTTGTGAGGATCAGTTTTCCGGCATGGGTCTGGCGCAGAAGATAGCGCTGTCCGTCATGCTCGATAATGACCCGTCCCTCATCGCCGAGGAGGGTTTTGCTGTCAATGCGACGCTCGGCGGGGGCTGGCGCTGTGTGTGTTTTTTCTGGCGTTGCCGCGCTGTTATCCGTACGTGACATAATGTTTATAAATAACAATCAATGTAACAATGATAATCATTATCAATAAACTGCAAATTGACGGCAAGCATTTTTGTGAAAAAAGGGTGAGGGGATCAAATTTGGGGGTGAGGTGCGGTCTGATGCCCTCACTCCGACCCTCTCCCACAGGGAGAGGGAGAAGGGCACAATCGTAGGTCGGGTAAGCGCAGCGCCACCCGACAATAACATCAGAAGCGAGAATCTACCGCAGCTGCCAGCTTTTCCAGCAGCAGTTCGCTGTCTTCCCAGCTCAGGCACGGGTCGGTGATCGACTGGCCGTAAACCATCTGCTGTCCGGCAACGATTTTCTGCGTGCCTTCTTTGATAAAGCTCTCAGCCATAATCCCTGCAACGGCAGTCGAGCCGCTGCGGATCTGCTGACAGATCTCATCGCAGACGTCCAGCTGGCGGCGATGCTGCTTCTGGCAGTTGCCGTGGCTGAAATCCACCACCAGATGTTCCGGCAGGTCGAACTCGGCCAGCGTTTCGCAGGCCGCCGCAATATCCTGGGCATGGTAATTGGGTTTCTTCCCGCCGCGCATAATGATATGCCCGTAAGGGTTACCGCTGGTCTGGTAGATGGTCATATGACCACTCTTGTCCGGCGACAGGAACATGTGGCTGGCACGGGCAGCGCGGATGGCATCAACCGCGATACGGGTGTTGCCGTCGGTCCCGTTTTTAAAGCCGACCGGGCAGGAGAGGGCAGAGGCCATCTCACGGTGGATCTGGCTTTCGGTAGTGCGCGCGCCAATCGCGCCCCAGCTGATCAGATCGGCGATAAACTGCCCGGTCACCATATCGAGAAACTCGGTCGCCGTCGGAACGCCCAGCTCGTTGACCTGTAAAAGCAGCTTCCGCGCCAGCTCGATGCCGTGGTTAACGCGATAGCTGCCGTTGAGGTCAGGATCGGAAATCAGGCCTTTCCAGCCCACCACGGTGCGCGGTTTTTCAAAGTAGGTGCGCATCACGATCTCAAGGCGATGCTGGTACTTATCCCGCAGTCCCTGGAGTCGTTTTGCATAATCCATCGCGGCATCCAGATCGTGGATGGAGCAAGGCCCAATGACCACCAGAAGACGTTTGTCTTCACCGTTCAGGATTTTTTCAATGCGGCGGCGGGAGGCCGTCACATGTTCCGCGACGGCGGCGGAAACGGGATGCCGCTGTGCCAGTTCAGCCGGCGTGACCAGGCTGTCAATGCGCGCAGTGCGGAGTTCATCGGTTTTATTCATGGAATGTCTCAGAAAATTTTTGCTTCATCGGCAGACTACCGGGAAGTGATGGGCATCACCTTAAACCAATCCCTGCTGATTTCAAGTTCGGGGCGACACCGCCCCGTGGTTGCAGGTGATGATACCTGAATCTGAGCTAATGTACTAGCATATTAGTACATGCGGCGATTAAGCCCCATGATGTCGAGAATTTTGGTGGCAATTTCTTCAACCGAATAGTTGGTGCTGTTCAGCCACGGGATCTGGTTTTTACGGTACAGCGCTTCCACTTCGGAGACCTCCATCCGGCACTGGCGCATGGAGGCGTAGCGGCTGTTCTCGCGACGCTCCTCGCGGATGGCCGCAAGGCGTTCAGGGTTGATCGTCAGGCCGAACAGCTTGTGCTGCAGCGGCTTAAGGGCGGCGGGCAGCACCAGGTTATCCATATCGTCGGCGATAAACGGGTAGTTTGCGGCGCGAATGCCAAACTGCATCGCCAGATAAAGGCTGGTCGGGGTTTTGCCGCAGCGCGACACGCCAAGCAGGATCACCTGCGCCTGGTCGAGATTTCGCAGCGAAATACCGTCGTCGTGGGCCAGGGTGTAGTCGATAGCGGCGATACGCGCGTCGTACTTGGTCAGGTTGCCGGGGTTCAGCCCGTGGGTTCGGTGGGCAATCGGGGTCGGGTCGAGCTTAAGCTCGCTCTGCAGCGGCGCCACCAGCGCCTGCACGATATCCTGGCAGAAGCCTTCACTTTGCAGAATGATGGAGCGAATTTCAGGGATCACGATAGAGTAGAACACCAGCGGGCGGACGCCGGTCTGCTGGTAGATGGCGTCAATCTGGTCCTTCACCGCTTTAGCGCGGCTCTCGTTTTCGACAAACGGCAGCGTGATGCTGTTAATCGAGACGGGAAACTGCGACATCACCGCGTGGCCCAGCACCTCGGCGGTGATCGCCGTACCATCAGAAATATAAAAAACGTGGCGATCGACAGCACTATCCATTTTACTCACCCTGAATATCAGACCTAATTGTCTGAAAGCATAAATTAAAAAAGTAAATTACACAGCAAAGAACTTATCCTAATTATGAATGAAACACTGTTTTTGATTTTCCTGAAAAGTGGATTTCATTTTTCAAATAGCGACTTTATTTTTGGGGTTTCTGGCTGAATATAGAGGAATCATCGGGTTAATCGTTGATGGGAAAGTATCCGAAAAGTTGAAATTTTAAATTGCTTACACGATTCACCGTTTTTTTAGCGGAAATAAATATGCCAGTATAAATACGTAGTCAGGTGTTACTTACTCCGATCAAATATCACAAAAGGATTGTTTCGATGTCCAACAATGGCTCGTCACCGCTGGTGCTTTGGTATAACCAACTCGGCATGAATGATGTAGACAGAGTTGGGGGCAAAAATGCCTCCCTGGGTGAAATGATTACAAATCTGTCAGGTATGGGTGTCTCCGTACCGAACGGGTTTGCCACCACCGCCGATGCCTTTAACCTGTTTTTAGACCAGAGCGGTGTTAACCAGCGCATTTACGACCTGCTGGATAAAACGGATATTGATGACGTAACCGAGCTTGCCAAAGCCGGGGCGCAGATCCGCCAGTGGATCATCGACACACCTTTCCAGCCGGAACTGGAAAAAGCCATTCACGACGCGTACAACCAGCTCTCTGCTGACGATGCGCAGGCCTCCTTTGCCGTACGTTCCTCTGCGACCGCAGAAGATATGCCGGACGCCTCGTTTGCCGGGCAGCAGGAAACCTTCCTGAACGTCCAGGGTTACGATGCGGTGCTGGTGGCGGTGAAGCACGTGTTTGCTTCCCTGTTCAACGATCGCGCCATCTCCTATCGCGTGCACCAGGGCTACGACCATCGCGGCGTGGCGCTCTCCGCTGGCGTGCAGCGCATGGTGCGCTCGGACGTGGGCTCATCCGGCGTGATGTTCTCCATTGATACCGAATCCGGCTTCGACCAGGTGGTGTTTATCACCTCCGCGTGGGGTCTGGGTGAGATGGTTGTGCAGGGCGCGGTAAACCCTGACGAATTCTACGTCCACAAGCCTACGCTGGCCGCTGGCCGTCCGGCGGTGGTGCGCCGCACCATGGGCTCGAAAAAAATCCGCATGATCTATGCCCCGACCCAGGAGCATGGCAAGCAGGTTAAAATTGAAGATGTACCGCAGGAGCAGCGCGACCGCTTCTCCCTGACCGACGCCGAAGTGCAGGAACTGGCGAAGCAGGCGGTGCAGATCGAAAAACACTACGGCCGTCCGATGGACATCGAATGGGCAAAAGACGGGAACACCGGCAAGCTGTTTATCGTGCAGGCGCGTCCGGAAACCGTCCGCTCTCGCGGTCAGGTGATGGAGCGTTATACGCTGCACGCGCAGGGTAAAATCGTGGCGGAAGGCCGCGCCATCGGTCACCGCATCGGTGCCGGTCCGGTCAAAGTGATCCACGACATCAGCGAGATGAACCGTATTGAGCCAGGCGACGTGCTGGTGACCGACATGACCGACCCGGACTGGGAACCGATCATGAAGAAAGCGGCGGCTATCGTCACCAACCGCGGCGGTCGTACCTGCCACGCGGCGATCATTGCCCGCGAGCTGGGCATTCCCGCGGTTGTCGGCTGCGGTGACGCCACCGAACGCATGAAGGACGGGCAGAACGTGACCGTCTCCTGTGCCGAAGGCGATACCGGCTACGTCTACGCCGATATCCTCGACTTCAGCGTGAAGAGCTCAAGCGTGGATACCATGCCGGACCTGCCGCTGAAGATCATGATGAACGTCGGCAACCCGGACCGCGCGTTTGACTTCGCCTGCCTGCCGAACGAAGGCGTTGGCCTGGCGCGTCTGGAATTTATCATCAACCGTATGATCGGCGTTCACCCGCGCGCGCTGCTGGAGTTTGACGACCAGGATCCGAAGCTGCAGAACGAAATCCGCGAGATGATGAAAGGCTACGACTCACCGAAAGAGTTCTACGTCGGCCGTCTGACCGAAGGGATCGCGACGCTGGGCGCTGCCTTCTATCCAAAACGCGTGATCGTGCGTCTGTCTGACTTTAAGTCTAACGAATACGCCAACCTGGTCGGCGGCGAGCGCTACGAGCCGGAAGAAGAGAACCCGATGCTGGGCTTCCGCGGGGCCGGACGCTACGTGTCCGACAGCTTCCGCGACTGCTTCGCGCTGGAGTGTGAGGCGGTGAAACGCGTGCGCAACGACATGGGACTGACCAACGTTGAAATCATGATCCCGTTCGTGCGTACCGTGGATCAGGCGAAAGCGGTGGTGGACGAGCTGGCGCGTCAGGGTCTGAAGCGCGGCGAGAACGGGCTGAAGATCATCATGATGTGCGAAATCCCGTCCAACGCCCTGCTTGCCGAGCAGTTCCTGGAGCACTTCGACGGCTTCTCTATCGGCTCGAACGACATGACGCAGCTGACGCTGGGTCTGGACCGCGACTCCGGCGTGGTCTCCGAGCTGTTCGACGAGCGCAACGAGGCGGTAAAAGCGCTGCTCTCCATGTCCATCCGCGCGGCGAAGAAGCAGGGTAAATACGTTGGGATCTGCGGTCAGGGTCCATCCGACCATGAAGACTTTGCCGCATGGCTGATGGAAGAGGGGATCGATAGCCTGTCCCTGAACCCGGACACCGTGGTGCAAACCTGGCTGAGCCTGGCGGAACTGAACAAGTAACGCCACGCTGACCCGAAAAGGCGAGGATATTATTCCTCGCCTTTTTTATTTCATTTCTTATTTGCTCCCCATCACAAATAAAGTAAAAAACCAAATATCATAATTTGTCTGTCAATTTAGACAATTGTTAGCGCGCAAACCGTTGCTAATACTTGAGCCTTACTGCGCATTTCCCTTAAGAAGATGCGCAACTGGTTGAAATACGTTTTAACCTGATAAAAAGGCAAATAACAATGACACTCTCCTCTGTATTGCGTACCAAAGATAAAATAGGTTATGGCTTAGGCGATATGGCCAGTGCGCTGGTCTGGCAAACGGCAACCTTATTTCTCGCTTATTTTTATACAGACGTATTTGGGCTGCCCGCCGCGATTATGGGCACCATGTTTTTAGTGGTGCGCGTGGTCGATGCGTTTGTCGATCCGTGCATTGGCGCACTGGTTGACCGCACCCGGACGCGTCACGGACGTTTCCGTCCCTGGCTGCTGTGGTTTGCTATCCCGTTTGGCGTGAGCTGCCTCATTACCTTCTATGTGCCGGACGTTGGGCCGACGGCAAAAATCGTTTACGCCTGCGTGACCTACGCGATTTTAAGTCTGATTTACTCCGCGATTAACGTGCCTTACTGCGCCATGCCCGGCGCGCTGACGCTGGACCCGCGCGAGCGTCATTCTCTGCAGTCGTGGCGCTTTGGCCTGTCGTTTATCGGCGGGCTGATCGTGACGGTTATTGCCCTGCCGCTGGTCTCACTGTTAGGCCAGGGCAACGTGCAGAAAGGCTATTTCTATGCCATGAGCCTGATGGGGCTGCTGGGAATTGTGCTGTTCTTCTGCTGTTTCCTGATGACCCGCGAGCGTTATTCTCCGCGCAATGATACCTCCGGCTCCATGCTCACCGATTTAAAACTGCTGGCCGGGAACAGCCAGTGGCGGATTGTGTTTCTGTTTAATATTTTGCTGTTAACGGCGGTGGTGACGCGCGGTTCCGCCACCATGTATTACGTGAACTATGTGCTGCTGCGCCCGGATCTGGTTTTTGCCTTTATTGTTTCCGGCATGGTGGCCTCCTTAAGCGGCGCATTATTATCTGAACGGCTGCTGGGGAAATTTGACCGCGTGCGCGCCTACCAGTGGACGATTATCTCCTTCGTTATCTTCGGCGCGCTGATTTTCTTCCTGCCACCTTCACAGGTGTGGCTAATCTTTGGCCTTAACATCGTCTTTAGCTTTATTCAAAACCTCACCACGCCGCTGCAGTGGACCATGTTCTCCGATGTGGTCGACTACGAAGAGCACCGCAGCGGTCGTCGTCTGGACGGGCTGGTCTTCTCCACCGCGCTGTTTGCCATCAAGTTTGGCCTGGCGCTGGGTGGGGCGGTCGTCGGCTGGGTGCTTGGCATGGTGGATTACGCCCCGGGCCAGGCAACCCAGGCGCCAGGCGTTCTCTCGACCATCAACGCGCTGTTCACCCTTATCCCTTGCGCGCTGTTCCTCTGCATGGTCGCGCTGCTTGCTATCTACAAACTCAACAGCCGGCTGGTGGATTCCATCGCCCGGGAGCTGGCCAGCAAGCGTGAAGTCAGACCCGAAGCGGGGCAGCTTCGCCCGGCAACCCCTTCCGCACTACAGGAGTAAAACATGACGACTATCTATAAGGACGCGGGACGTCCCGTGCACGAGCGCGTCGCCGATTTACTGGCGCGCATGACCCCGGAAGAGAAGTTCGCCCAGATGCACGCGTACTGGCTGATCCTCGATGAAAACGGTAACCACCGCGAGCGCAGCGATCTGAGTGACGAATTCGCCGGCGTGAGCGAGCAGGCTGCGCTCAGCGAACGGCTGAAGCTCGGCGTCGGGCAGATCACGCGGCCGCTGGGCACCCACATCGTTGACGCGAAGACCGGCGTGCGCGCGGCGAACCGCCTGCAGCGCATGATGATGGAAGAGACGCGGCTCGGCATCCCGGCGCTGTTCCATGAAGAGTGTCTGGTGGGGCTGCTGTGCAAAGACGCCACCCTGTTCCCGTCGTCATTGAACTACGGTTCGACCTGGGATCCGGAGCTGGTGCAGCGGGCGGCAGAGCAGATTGGCAAAGAGGCGCGCTCCGTCGGCTGCCAGCAGGGGCTGGCACCGGTGCTGGACGTATCCCGCGACGTGCGCTGGGGGCGAACGGAAGAGACCTTCGGGGAGGATCCCTGGCTGGTGGGCGTAATGGCGACCGCCTACGTGAAGGGCTTACAGGGCGATAAGCGCGATCTGCTGGCGACGCTCAAGCATTACGTGGGGCATTCGTTCAGCGAAGGAGCGCGCAACCATGCGCCGGTCCACCTGGGGTTCAGCGAGCTGAACGACACCTTCCTGCTGCCGTTCGAAATGGCGGTCAAGCTGGCAAACGCCGGTTCGGTGATGCCCGCGTACCACGATATTGATAACCAGCCGGGGCACAGCGACAGCTTCCTGTTGACCACCGTCCTGCGAGAGCAGTGGGGGTTCGACGGGATTATTGTCGCGGACTACGGCGGCGTAAGCCTGCTGCACCAGCACCATGGGATTTCCCACGATGCGGCCGAATCTGCTGCGCTGGCGTTCAACGCCGGGCTGGACGTTGAGCTGCCGAAAGACGACTGCGCGCGGCATCTGGCGGAAGCGGTAGAGCGCGGGCTGATCTCTATGGCGAAGGTCGACGAGATCGTGGCGCGTACGCTGACGGAAAAATTCCGCCTTGGCCTGTTTGAAAAGCCGTACGCGGATGAAAACGGTATCGATCTGCAAAACGATATGACCCGCCAGGCCGCGCGGGAGGTGGCGACGAAATCGATCACGCTGCTGGAAAACAACGGCATTTTACCGCTCGGGGGCAAACCCCGCGTGGCGGTAGTGGGGCCGACGGCAGACGATCCGCTGGCGTTACTCAGCGGCTACAGCTTCCCGGTGCATTTGATCATCAGCGATATGGTGGAAGAGACCTCGCAGGTCACGACCCCGCGCGCGGCGCTGGAGCAGTATCTCGGTGCATCGAACGTCCGCTATGCCAAAGGGTGCCACATCATCGAAAAACGGATGGCGGGCGCGCCGGTCTTCCCTGGCGACAGCGGCGGCAAACCGATGCAGCAGTCGCCCGTATCGCAAAGTACCGCCCCGATCCCCGAGGCCGTGAACGCCGCGCAGGAGAGTGACGTGGTGGTGGCCTGCGTGGGCGATCTCGCCGGGCTGTTCCAGAGCGGTACCGTGGGGGAAGGTTCCGATACCGATTCCCTGAACCTGCCGGGCGTGCAGCAACAGCTGCTGGAAGCGCTGGTCGCCACCGGTAAACCGGTGATTGTGGTGATGACCGGGGGGCGTCCATACAACCTGCAGGGTCTGGAAGATAAGGTCGCGGCGCTGATGATGGCCTGGGCGCCGGGGCAGGAAGGGGGCTGGGCGATTGCGGACGTGTTAACCGGGCGTGCGGAGCCGCAGGGTCGTCTGGTGGTGAGCGTACCGAAAAGCGCCGGTGCGATGCCGTATTACTACAATCACAAGCTCAAAAGCGGCGGCACGCCGTTTGCGTTCCATTTCGGCTCACGTTACCCGTTTGGCTTCGGCCTCGGCTGGACGACGTTTAGCTGGGGCGCTGTCCGCGTCGCTGAAAGCAGCGTACCGGTCGACGGTGAGGTGAGGCTGAGCGTGGATATCACCAATACCGGAGAGCGCAGCGGCAGCGAGGTGGTGCAGGTTTACGTCAGGGATAAGGTCGCCACGCAGGTGCGGCCGCTTCAGGAGCTGAAGGCCTTCCAGCGCGTCACGCTCTCGCCGGGAGAAACCGCCACGCTCACCTTCACGCTGCCGGTTGAGATGTTCAACTTCACCCGTCGCGACGGAAAACGCATCGTCGAGCCGGGCGAGTTTGAGCTGCAGGTTGGCGCATCGTCGGCGGATATCCGCGAGACGGTGATGGTCAATGCGACAGGGGAAACGCGGGTGTTGCCGGCTGAGTGGCGGATGCTCAGTACCTGTGAGGTTCAACGCGCGTAGTCAGAATAAAAAAAAGCCCATCGTGGGAGATGGGCAAAGACTACACACAGCAATTCGTTGTTTCACTCAGGGGATTTCCATGCTTATAAATCAAGGTGTTGATTTATAACCGTGTGCTAATAGTAGGCATTGTGTTATTTAGCGTCGATCGGATTCGTCTCAATAGTTAAAGAGACGTAAAGAATTCTTGAGGTTATTAGCAGACTTATTGCTGAAAAGGCGGGTCTGACCAGTGAGCAACGAATAAATACTTTAGCAGTGTTTAAGTATCATGCGGGAAAGTGTAGGCCGGGTGAGCGTTAACGCCACCCGGCAGCATACCTTAATGCGTGTTCTTCTCTTCCAGCTCTTCCAGTTCGCTCAAAATCACGTCCGGGTCAGTTCCCGGCGGCGGAATTTCATGCACCCAGGCAGAGAACAGACGCCAGGTGACGGCGAGCAGCACCGGGCCGATGAACAGGCCAATCATGCCAAAGGCAATCAATCCGCCAATGACCCCGGAGAGGATCAGGATCAGCGGCAGGTCTGCACCCATGCGAATGAGGATCGGACGAATCACGTTATCCATGGTGCCGACCACGCAGCTCCAGACCAGCAGCACTGTTCCCCACGTGGTATCGCCCGTCCAGTAGAGCCAGATAATGCTGGGAACCAGCACCAGCAGAGGTCCCAGTTGCGCAAGACAGGTCATCAGCATGACCACGGTGAACACGGTGGCGTACGGTACGCCGGAAATCGCCAGACCGATCCCGCCCAGCACCGCCTGCACCAGCGCGGTGACCACCACGCCCAGCGCAACCGCGCGCACGGCCTGCGCGGCCAGCAGCACCGCTGCGTCACCGCGTTTGCCCGCCAGGCGGGTGGCAAAGTGACGAACGCCTAAAGCCACCTGCTCGCCGCGCCAGTAGAGCAGGGCGCTGAAGAGCAGCATCAGGGTACAGTGCATCATAAAGCGGCCGATATGCGCCGCTTGCCCGACAAACCAGGTGGTGGTGGTGCCAATATACGGGCGGACTTTTGCCATCAGCGCGCTGCCGCCCATCTCCAGCAGGCTATGCCAGCCGCTGTAGAGTTTGGCGCCCACCAGCGGAATGCTGTTCAGCCAGGCGAGATCCGGCAGCGTCAGGTCGCCGCTGCTAATGGCGCGAATAACCGGGCCACTCGAATCCACCAGGCTATTTACCAGCAGGGCAATCGGAATGATAAACAGCAGGAACAGCAGGAGCGTCATGACCAGCACGGCGAGCCCGCGACGGCCGAACAGCAGCTTCTGCAAGCGCAGCAGCAAAGGCCACGTGGCCACGACAACGGTCGCTGCCCACGCAAAGCCGAGAATAAAGGGTTGAACAATCCACAGACACGCAATAATCATGAGGGCCAGAAACAGCACCGACAGCAAAATTTGCGCAACATCCCTGGGCTGGCGAAGATTGACCATAAATGAAACTTTCCTTAAAAGAACGCCAGTAAGACTGGCGGGAACGGAAAACCGCGTCTCTTTAATCATTAATGATCTCAGCGGTTTTTAACAGGCGAATTCTGCCTGTAATTCAGCAGAGATTATAAGAAAAAAATGTGATAAAACTTTTAAGATACACGCAAACGATTTCATACAACTCTAATTAGGGTCGACAGTCATGATCCCACAGATTTCTCAGGCACCTGGCGTCGTTCAGCTGGTGCTTAATTTTTTGCAGGCACTGGAGCAACAGGGTTTTACAGGTGATACCGCCACGAACTATGCCGACAGGCTGACGATGGCGACCGATAACAGTATCTACCAGCTTCTTCCCGATGCCGTGGTTTTCCCCCGTTCAACGGCCGACGTCGCGCTTATCGCCCGGCTGGCCACGCAGGAGCGGTTTGCCTCGCTGGTCTTCACGCCGCGCGGCGGCGGCACCGGAACCAACGGTCAGGCGCTGAACCAGGGCATCATTGTTGATATGTCGCGCTATATGAACCGCATCATTGAGATCAACCCGGAAGAGGGGTGGGTGCGGGTCGAAGCGGGCGTCATCAAAGATCAGCTTAATCAGTATCTCAAGCCGTACGGCTACTTTTTTGCCCCTGAGCTTTCCACCAGCAACCGCGCCACCCTTGGCGGGATGATTAACACGGATGCCTCCGGGCAGGGCTCGCTGGTCTACGGTAAAACTTCCGATCACGTGCTGGGCGTGCGTGCGGTGCTGCTGGGCGGCGACATCCTCGATACCCAGCCGATGCCGGTTGAACTGGCGGAAACGCTGGGCAAAGACAACACCGCCAGCGGACGCATCTATCGCACCGTGCTGGAACGCTGCCGCGACAACCGCCAGCTTATTCTCGATAAATTCCCCAAACTGAACCGCTTCCTGACCGGGTACGATCTGCGACACGTCTTTAACGATGACCTGACCCAGTTTGATTTAACCCGCGTGCTGACCGGCTCCGAAGGGACGCTGGCGTTTATTACCGAAGCGCGGCTGGATATCACCCGGTTGCCGAAAGTGCGCCGTCTGGTGAACGTCAAATATGACTCCTTCGACTCCGCGCTGCGCAATGCGCCGTTTATGGTGCAAGCGCAGGCGCTGTCGGTGGAGACCGTCGACTCTAAGGTGCTCAATCTTGCCCGGGAAGATATTGTCTGGCACTCCGTAAGCGACCTCATTACCGACGTGCCGGACAAAGAGATGCTCGGTCTTAATATCGTGGAATTTGCCGGCGATGATGCGGAGCTGATTGAGCGTCAGGTCACCACGCTCTGCCAGCGTCTGGACGAGCTGATTGCGCAGGGTGAAGGCGGCGTGATCGGCTGGCAGCTCTGTAACGATCTGGCCGGGATTGAGCGTATCTATGCGATGCGTAAAAAAGCCGTGGGCCTGCTCGGCAATGCGAAAGGGGCGGCGAAGCCCATTCCCTTTGCCGAAGATACCTGCGTGCCGCCCGAGCATCTGGCGGATTACATCGTGGAGTTTCGCGCCCTGCTGGACAGCCACGGCCTGAGCTATGGCATGTTCGGCCACGTCGACGCCGGGGTACTGCACGTGCGTCCGGCGCTGGACATGTGCGACCCGCAGCAGGAGATCCTGATGAAGCAGATCTCCGACGACGTGGTGGCCTTAACCGCCAAATACGGCGGCCTGCTGTGGGGGGAGCACGGGAAAGGGTTCCGCGCGGAGTACAGCCCGGCATTCTTCGGCGAACAGCTCTACGCGGAGTTGCGTAAGGTGAAAGCGGCTTTCGACCCGCATAACCGCCTTAACCCGGGTAAAATCTGCCCGCCTGAGGGTGTTGATGCCCCGATGCTGCAGGTGGATGCCGTCAAGCGCGGCACGTACGACAGGCAGATCCCTATTGCGGTGCGCTCGTCCTGGCGCGGCGCGATGGAGTGCAACGGCAATGGCCTGTGCTTTAACTTTGATGTGAAAAGCCCGATGTGCCCGTCGATGAAAATCACCAGCAACCGTATTCACTCGCCGAAAGGGCGGGCGACGCTTGTGCGCGAGTGGCTGCGTCTGCTGGCCGACCGCGGGGTGGATCCGCTCAAGCTGGAGCAGGAGCTGCCGGAAAAACGGGCCAGCCTGCGCTCGCTGATTGAGCGCACCCGCAACAGCTGGCATGCCAACAAGGGCGAGTATGATTTCTCCCACGAGGTGAAAGAGGCGATGTCCGGCTGTCTGGCCTGTAAAGCCTGCTCCACCCAGTGCCCGATTAAAATCGACGTGCCGGAATTCCGCTCGCGTTTCCTGCAGCTTTACCACACCCGATACCTCCGCCCGGTGCGCGACCATCTGGTGGCGACGGTGGAAAGCTACGCGCCGCTGATGGCGCGTGCGCCAAAGACCTTCAACTTCTTTATCAACCAGCCGCTGGTGCGCAAGCTCTCCGAAAAACACATCGGCATGGTCGATCTGCCGCTGCTGTCGGTCCCGTCTCTGCAGCGCCAGCTCGTCGGTCACCGTTCGGCGAACATGACCCTGGAACAGCTGGAGGCGCTCGCTCCGGAGCAAAAAGCCAGTATGGTGCTGGTGGTGCAGGATCCGTTCACTAGCTACTACGATGCGCAGGTCGTGGCCGATTTTGTCCGTCTGGCGGAGAAAGTGGGCTACCAGCCGGTTGTGCTGCCGTTCTCTCCCAACGGCAAGGCGCAGCACATTAAGGGTTTCCTGAACCGATTTGCGAAGACCGCGCAGAAAACGTCTGACTTCTTAAACCGCGTGGCGCAACTCGGGATACCGATGGTCGGTGTTGATCCGGCGCTGGTGCTTTGCTATCGCGATGAATACAAGCAGACGCTGGGCGATAAGCGCGGTGATTTCAACGTCATGCTGGTGCACGAGTGGCTTCCGGTGGCGCTGGCAGATAAAGCCGTTCAGGATGTCAGCGGTGAACCGTGGTATCTGTTCGGCCACTGCACGGAAGTGACCGCGCTGCCGGGTGCCCCCGCGCAGTGGGCGTCCGTTTTTGCCCGCTTTGGTGCGAAGCTGGAGAGCGTCAACGTAGGCTGCTGCGGGATGGCCGGAACCTACGGACACGAAGTGAAAAACCACGCCAACTCGCTCGGCATCTATGAGCTGTCCTGGCATCAGGCGATGCAGCGTTTGCCGCGAAACCGCTGTCTGGCGACGGGCTACTCCTGTCGCAGCCAGGTAAAACGGGTAGAAGGTAACGGTGTGCGTCACCCATTGCAGGCTTTACTGGAGATAATTGGATGATCTGGAAACGTGCCGTGACGCTGCAGGCGCTGAACGCCATGGGCGAGGGGAATATGGTGGGGCTGCTGGATATCCAGTTCATCCGCATTGGCGACGATGAGATTGAGGCCACCATGCCGGTCGATAGTCGCACCCACCAGCCGTTTGGTTTATTGCATGGCGGGGCCTCCGTCGTGCTGGCCGAAACGCTGGGCTCGGTGGCGGGCTATCTCTGTACCGAAGGGGAGCAGAAGGTTGTTGGACTCGAGGTGAATGCTAACCACATACGCTCGGTGCGCAGCGGGCGCGTGCGCGGTGTTTGCCGCGCGCTGCACGCCGGAAGCCGCCATCAGGTATGGCAGATAGATATTCTCGATGAGCAGGATCGCCTGTGCTGCTCGTCGCGGCTGACCACGGCGGTTGTGTAAAGTTTTCAGATGTTTTGCCTTTGGTCAAAAACTAGCCAGTCCGTTGTGATATACTGGTCAGGTTTTGTACATAAGCGAGGACATCATGGATACTGAAATAACCCCAACACAGCTGGCAATTGAATATTTACGTCGCGATAAGAGCAACCTGTCTCCGGCGCAGTACCTGAAAAAGCTGAAACAGCTTGAGCTGGAATTTACAGATTTGCTGGCGCTCTCTTCGAATGAACTGAAAGAAGAGATCTATTTTGCCTGGCGGTTGGGCGTTCACGTCCATTGAGTACATGAGAATAAAAGGGCCGCGAGTGCGGCCTTTTTTGTGTCTGCAATTCAGTATCGGGCGGCGGTGACGCCACCCGATATTTTCCTCAGACATTGACGGCGTTGATCAGCCGCGACTTCATGGACTGATACGCCGACGCCGCAAAATCCTCCGCCCAGCGCTGGTCCTCAATCGCCTCCAGCTGCACCGCGCAGTACTTCGTTTCCGGCGTTTTGGAGATGGGATCGAGATTATCCTGGGTCAGCTCGTTGCAGGCGCCAATCCACCACTGATAGGTCATGTAGACCGCCCCGGCGTTGATACGCTCGCTAATGCTGGCGCGGGTAATCACTTTGCCGCGACGCGAGCGCACCCAGACCAGCTGGCCCTCCGCGATGCCCAGCCTTTGCGCATCGGCTGGGTTCATTTGCACCCGGCCCGGCTCATCGGCCAGGCTTTGCAGCGCGGCGCAGTTCCCGGTCATCGAGCGGCAGGAGTAGTGCCCCACTTCACGCACCGTGCACAGCACCAGCGGGAAATCCGCGTCCGGGGTTTCCGCCGGCGCGCGCCACGGGGCGGCAAAGAGCTGCCCTTTACCGGTTGGGGTGTCGAACTGATTGTCTTTGTACAGGTACGGCGTTCCCGGATGATCCAGCGTCGGGCACGGCCACTGCACGTGGCCCATCTCGCCCATTTTTTCATACGTCACGCCGTAGAAGAGAGGGCACAGCTCGCGCATCTCGTCCCAGATCTGCTGGTTGGAGTCATAATGCATCGGGTAGCCCATCTCGGTGGCGAGCAGGCTGATAATCTCCCAGTCGCGCTTCACGTTGCCGCTGGCCTCAATGGCTTTGCCAAAACGCTGGAATCCGCGATCGGCACAGGTAAAGACGCCGCCGTGTTCACCCCAGGAGGTGGCAGGAAGCAGAACGTCCGCCACTTCTGCCGTTTTGGTCATAAAGATGTCCTGAACCACCACAAAGTCGAGCGCCTCAAAACCGCTGCGAACGAGACCGAGATCGGCTTCGGTCTGAAGCGGATCTTCCCCCATGATGTAGTAGGCCTTGACCTTGCCTTCCAGCGCCAGATGGGGCACCTCGGTAATGCGCGTCCCGACCCGATCGTCCATTTTAGTGGCGTCAATTCCCCAGGCATCGGCAAACTTCTGCCTGACCGCCGGATCGGTCACATCCTGATAGCCCGGGAACATATTCGGCAGAACGCCCATATCGCAGGCGCCCTGAACGTTGTTTTGCCCGCGCACGGGACCGACGCCGACGGCAGGGCGCCCGAGGTTGCCGGTCAGCAGCGCCAGGCTGGAAAGCCCTTTGACCACATCCACGGCCTGACCAAACTGGGTCACGCCCATCCCCCACATCACGGTGGCGGAAGGGGCCGCCGCGAAGGTACGCATCGCCTGGCGAACGTCGCGGGCGGGAATGCCGGTAAGATGCTCAACCTTCTCCGGCGCATAGTCTTTCACCGTCTGGCGGTAAGCCTCAAGCCCCTCGGTAAAGCGCGCCACGTAGCTTTTGTCGTAGAGCTCCTCTTCCAGCAGCACGAAGCCAAAGGCGTTCACCAGCGCCATATTGCTGCCGTTTTTCAGCTGCAGATGCTGGTCGGCGATGCGCGCCGTTTCAATGCGCCGCGGATCGCAGACGATGATTTTTGCGCCGTTTTCCCGCGCTTTCAGCACGCGCCGGGCGACGATAGGGTGGGAGTCCGCGCAGTTATAGCCAAACACCAGCAGGCATTTTGAGTTTTCAATATCGCTGATTGAGTTGCTCATCGCGCCGTTGCCGAGCGTTTCCTGTAAACCGGCCACGGAAGGGCCGTGACAGACGCGCGCGCAACAGTCCACGTTGTTGGTGTTCAGCACCGCGCGGGCAAATTTTTGCATCACATAGTTTGTTTCATTGCCGGTTCCGCGAGAGGATCCGGTGGTCATGATCGACCGCGGCCCGTGCTGCGCTTTAATGCTGCTGAGTTTGTGCGCGGTGTAGCGGATAGCCTCTTCCCAGGTGACGGGAGTGAATGCCTCGCCTTTGCGGTAGCGGATCATCGGCTGGGTCAGGCGCGGGGTGAGCAGACGGGTATCGTTGAGGAAGTCCCAGCCGTAAAAGCCTTTCAGACACAGGGTGCCCTGGTTTGTGACGCCTTCTGCGGCTTCGGCACGGATGATACGGTTATTTTCAACGACAAGGTTTAATTTACAGCCTGCACCGCAGTAGGGGCAGACGCTGGCGATCTTTTTCATCAATAACAGACCTGTTAAGAAATGAAGCAAAGTTGACTGGAAAATCCAGTCCCGTACACGGAGGTAAGCAGGAACCGTGCCAGGTTGGCTTTGCTGGTTTTACAGGGTGTTAAGCAGGGAAGGCGCGTGTCATCGTCAGGCTGTTCGTCAGTTTTGACGATGACACGAGAGCAGGATGAGGAGCCGTGAAATTACAGGTCGTCCATGGTGTAGCCCACGACAATTTCCAGCGTCTTGCGAATCACATCCGCCTGGACAACGTCACGGGTCGCTTCCAGCGTCTGAATGAGCCAGAGGATGATCGCTTTGTTGGACAGATGGCCTTCGGAGGCCAGAACACAGCGTACTGCAGTAGAAAAAATAGCGGACTCTTCAGCAAAACGATCGCCTGCATGACGGAAATATTCCGCCAGCGCACTGTCTAAAAAAGCAGAGTGGTATTCGGGTTGAAGCTGAATATTTTGTCTCATTTGTTCTCACCGTAGCTGTTAAATTGCAGTCAATGTATTTTTTTGGGGTCGGACGGTTTTCCACTTCCAAATAACGGCACTACATTGTCTCTGTTATCGTTGAGAGGTCCCTCTCTGTTCGTTCGTCCTTGCGCGGTTCTGCGACGTGTAAAGGCGATGCTGTTTGAGCCGATCTCGGCAATCACCACCGCAAGTGTCTCCCGCCGCCGGGGATCCTTTTCATGTTCTTTCATTACCCGCAGACGCTGCAGCAATCCTTCGGTTGTCACTGGCCCCCGCTCTTTCAGAAGAGAGAGAACGGCTTCACCGATAAGCGTGTCGATCAGTCGGTCTGCGTCACTGCTATTCATCACGTTACCGTTCGAAGAGCAGACCAAGCAGCATGTGGTAGTGCTCTTCCTCTTCCGGACCATCGGCCCTTTCGAGGCGGCTGAGCAGTTTGGTACAGAGCGATTTGCGATTCAGGTTTCGCCCGTCGCTGAGGATTTCGACAACCACCTGGCCCAGCGTCTCCTGCTGAGTAGGAAGCGCCGCCTTTTCGAAGTACTGTGCGATCGCTGCTGCGGAATCTGTGGCGTAACCTTTCTGCTGCATGTTTCGCTCCTGTAAAATTTTGTAATCACTAACGTTACAATTAAGGTATACACAATTCTTAAATCTGTACACTTAAAATGTACAGATTTTTAATATTTTTATGATATATTTTATAAATTGCTTTATTTTCAGATGGTTAATTAGTTGGTATGAACCGGTAATGTTACAGGATATATTGTACAAAAAGGTCTGACACTGGTAAGTTGTACAGCGCAGAAAAATGTTTCATTAACTGCCGTAAATGATTGAGATGTAAATTATTTGTCAGGCAATGAATGTGCTATAAATGATACTTATCCACCTTTTTGTGGCCAAAACCCTAACCCCAGGAATCGCATGCTCACAACCATCATTTACCGCAGCCATATCTGCGAGGACGTTCCAGTGAAAGCGCTGGAAGCCATGGTCGCTGCAGCAAATAGTAAAAACCGGCAATCCAACGTCACGGGGATCCTGCTGTTTAACGGCACACATTTTTTTCAGCTGCTTGAAGGGCCAGTGGAACACGTCTCTGCTATCTATGAGCAGATCTGCAACGACCCGCGCCACCATAACGTGGTGGAGCTGATGCGCGATCACGGACCTGTCCGGCGTTTTGGCAACGTGGGCATGGAGCTTTTTGATTTGCGCCACTTCGACAGGGACGAAGTGCTGCAGCAGGTGCTCAACAGGGGGACGACACGCTATCAGCTGACGTATAATGACCGCCCGCTGCAGTTTTTCCGCACCTTTGTCGAGGCCACGGAAAAAGCGAACTATTTTGAACTGCCGCCTGCGGATTCCTGGGAGTTCGTTCGCGAAGAAACGCGCCTGTCCGCGCAGCCCGAAGTGGTCGCGAAAGGGGCGGATTGCAGCTTTGCGTTCCAGCCGATAGTCGATCCGTTTATGCAGCAGGTCGTCTCCTGGGAGGCGCTTCTCCGCACGCCTGACGGCGGCGCACCGGGAGATTACTTTGCTAATCTGCCGCGTGACGAGGTGTACGCCTCTGATTTACACAGCAAGCAGGTGGCGCTCTCCATGGCCAGCGCGCTGGGGCTCCAGGACCAGACGTTATCCCTCAACCTGCGGCCCATGACGCTGGTCAACATTCCCAACGCCGTGGATTTCCTGCTCACCGCGATTGAAGCCAATGGGTTTGTACCCGAGCAAATTGTGGTGGAGTTCACCGAGAGCGAAGCCATTTCCCGTTTTGATGAATTCACGGATTCGGTCAGGCAGTTAAAAAGCGCGGGTATCAGCGTGACGATCGATCACTTTGGCGCCGGTTTTGCCGGGCTGCAGCTGCTGGCGCAGTTCCAGCCGGACAGAATTAAGATTAATCGCGATCTGGTCGCGAACGTGCATAAAAGTGGCCCCCGACAGGCCATTATTCAGGCGATTATTAAATGCTGCTCCTCGCTTGAGATCCAGTTCTGCGCGGTAGGAGTAGAGAAGGCTGAAGAGTGGATGTGGCTGGAATCCGCCGGGATTTCCCAGTTCCAGGGACATCTTTTTGCCAGCCCGCGACACGGCGGTATTCCCGCGATTGCGTGGCCGGAGAAAAAGTTCGATTTCTGATAAAGCTGTACACCTTACGGCAGAGTTAACTGTACGAATGGTAATTTTTATACAACAATGTATTAACAGGTGAAGGGAGGAGTAGCCCATTCACCTGAGCAAAATGCGGTCTTAGTTATACAAATGGTGTGTACAATCTGATAAGGTTGGTGCAGTTAGGTATGGAAGTTCTGAGCGTGAGGGAGTTAATGGCCTATTACAGTATCGGCGAAGTGGCCGAACGATGCGGTATCAACCCCGTTACGCTGCGTGCCTGGCAGCGCCGTTATGGATTGTTGAAGCCGCAGCGCAGCGAAGGGGGTCATCGTCAGTTTGACGATGAAGATATCCTCCGCATAGAAGAGATCAAGCGCCTGATGAAAAGCGGCGTCTCGGTCGGAAAAGTCAAAGCCTTGCTGGAAAACAAAGAAGTATTGACTCAGGGCAACTGGGTCTCGTTCCAGGAAGAGATGATGACCGTTCTGCGTTACGCCAGCCCGGCAAAGCTGCGCGCCAAAATGGGCGAATTCCGCCGCGATCACGCGATAGATGCGCTGATTGACAATATTATTTCTCCCGTTCGTCAGCGCATGAATCAGGATCAAAACACCGTGCGTCACATGGCGAGCCTGTTTGACGGCGTCCTGATCGAATTCGCGATTGCAAGCCTGGCGGAATCCCGCAAAAAAGCCGGTAAAGACGCGCTTCTGATTGGCTGGGAATGCGATGACCGCACCCACCTGTGGCTGGAAGCCGCGCGCTTATCGCAGAAGGGCTGGCACATTGACGTCCTGGCGGAACCTATTGATTCGCCGCGTCCTGAACTGTTCCCTGGGCAAAAAATCTTCGTCTGGACGGGGAAATCCCCAACGCCTCGCCAGCAGGAACAGCTCGACCACTGGCGTGAACAGGGGTTTGCTGTCTCATTTCATCACTGATTAACAGAGGCCTTGAGGGCCTTTTTTTGTTTTTGTCATTTTCTGAGCAAAAGCTATCTCAAAAATAGGCATTTCCGATGCATATTTTACTTTTCTCTTCCCTGTCATAAATGCCGCGACGAAATGCATTATTAATCAATGCATTGAACAAATACATCCATCCTGACTGCATCCTCTCACAGGGTCTATGCTTAATAAAAGTAGGCAAAAAGGGCGGTTTAGCCGAATGCCCCTGCTGACAGAGGGTTGAAGTGATAATCGTTATCACTAACATGGTGTTATGCCCTGATGGCTTATCAGATGAGGTGGACCTATGGAACTGCATTCAGAAACCTTTAATCCTGCCGATTTTGCCTGGCGCGGCTTAACGCTCACGCCAGCGGCGGCGGCACATATTCACGATCTGGTGGCGAAAAAGCCCGAGATCCTTGGCGTGCGTTTAGGCGTCAAACAGACCGGCTGCGCGGGTTTCGGCTACGTGCTCGATACCGTCACCGAACCCGAGAAAGATGACCTGGTGTTCGAGACTGACGGCGCGAAGCTGTACGTCGCGCTGCAGGCCATGCCGTTTATTGACGGCACCGAAGTGGACTACGTCCGCGAAGGCTTAAACCAGTTATTCAAATTTCATAACCCGAAAGCCCAGAACGAATGCGGCTGCGGCGAAAGCTTTGGGGTATAGGCGGTACTATGTCTCGTAATACTGAAGCAACGAGTGAAGTAAATACCTGGGGCGGTGGGCACCTCAACTATAAAGAGGGGTTCTTCACCCAGTTGCAGACCGATGAGCTGGCGAAAGGCATCAACGAAGATGTCGTGCGGGCGATCTCAGCGAAACGCAACGAGCCCGGGTGGATGCTGGAGTTCCGCCTGAGCGCCTTCCGCGCCTGGCTGGAGATGGAAGAACCGCACTGGCTGAAAGCGCACTACGACAAGCTGAACTATCAGGATTACAGCTACTATTCTGCGCCCTCCTGTGGCAGCTGTGACGATACCTGCGCCTCGCAGCCCGGCGCGGTGCAGCAAACCGGTGCGGAGAACAGTTTCCTCAGCAAAGAGGTGGAAGAAGCCTTTAACCAGCTTGGCGTGCCCGTGCGTGAGGGGAAAGAGGTGGCGGTGGACGCCATTTTCGACTCCGTCTCGGTGGCAACCACCTACCGCGAGAAGCTGGCAGAGCAGGGGATCATTTTCTGCTCCTTCGGCGAAGCGATTCACGATCATCCGGAACTGGTGAAAAAATACATTGGGACCGTGGTGCCTTCTAACGACAACTTCTTTGCGGCGCTCAACGCGGCGGTAGCCTCTGACGGCACCTTTATCTATGTGCCGAAAGGCGTGCGCTGCCCGATGGAGCTGTCCACCTATTTCCGCATCAATGCCGAAAAAACCGGCCAGTTCGAACGCACGATTCTGGTTGCGGATGAAGGCAGCTACGTCAGCTATATCGAAGGGTGCTCCGCCCCGGTCCGCGACAGCTACCAGCTGCACGCGGCGGTGGTGGAGGTCATCATCCACAAAGACGCCGAGGTGAAATACTCCACGGTGCAAAATTGGTTCCCGGGCGACGGCAATACCGGCGGTATCCTGAACTTCGTCACCAAGCGCGCGCTGTGCGAAGGCGAAAACAGCAAGATGTCGTGGACCCAGTCTGAAACCGGCTCTGCCATCACCTGGAAATACCCGAGCTGCATTCTGCGCGGGGATAACTCCATCGGTGAGTTTTACTCGGTGGCGCTGACCAGCGGCCATCAGCAGGCCGATACCGGCACCAAGATGATCCACATTGGTAAAAACACCAAATCAACCATCATCTCGAAAGGGATCTCTGCCGGGCATAGCCAGAACAGCTATCGCGGGCTGGTGAAAATCATGCCGACGGCCACCAATGCGAGAAACTTTACCCAGTGTGACTCGATGCTGATTGGCGCTGACTGCGGGGCGCATACCTTCCCGTACGTCGAGTGCCGTAACAACACGGCCCAGCTTGAGCACGAGGCGACGACGTCGCGGATTGGGGAAGATCAGCTCTTCTACTGCCTGCAGCGCGGGATCAGCGAAGAAGACGCCATCTCGATGATCGTTAACGGCTTCTGTAAGGACGTGTTCTCTGAACTGCCGCTGGAATTTGCCGTTGAAGCCCAGAAACTCCTCGCCATTAGTCTTGAACACAGCGTCGGTTAAGGAAAGCACATGTTAAGCATTAAAGATTTACAGGTTAGCGTAGAAGACAAAGCCATCCTGCGTGGCCTCAATTTTGACGTCAGGCCGGGCGAAGTTCACGCCATCATGGGGCCGAACGGCTCCGGGAAAAGTACGCTTTCTGCGACGCTGGCGGGGCGCGAAGATTATGAGGTAACCCACGGCTCGGTGGAGTTTAACGGCAAAGATCTGCTTGAGATGTCGCCGGAAGACCGCGCGGGAGAAGGCATCTTCATGGCCTTCCAGTACCCGGTCGAAATTCCGGGCGTCAGCAACCAATTCTTCCTGCAGACGGCGCTGAATGCGGTGCGCAAGTATCGCGGCCTGGAGGCGCTGGACCGCTTTGACTTCCAGGACCTGATGGAAGAGAAGATCAAGCTGCTGAAAATGCCGGAAGATCTGCTGACCCGTTCGGTGAACGTTGGCTTTTCCGGCGGCGAGAAAAAGCGTAACGACATTCTGCAGATGGCGGTGCTGGAGCCCGAGCTGTGCATTCTGGATGAGACCGACTCCGGTCTGGATATCGACGCCCTGAAGATTGTCGCTGACGGCGTGAATTCCCTGCGCGACGGCAAGCGTTCGTTCATTATCGTCACCCACTACCAGCGCATTCTGGACTACATCAAGCCGGATTACGTTCACGTGCTTTACCAGGGGCGTATTGTGAAATCCGGTGATTTCACGCTGGTTAAACAACTGGAGGAGCAGGGCTATGGCTGGCTTACCGAACAGCAGTAATGCGCTCCAGCAGTGGCACCGGCTGTTTGAAGCCCAGGGCGGCACGCGCTCTGAGCAGGCGCAGCAGCATCTGCAGCAGATGCTGCGTCTCGGCCTGCCGACGCGTAAGCATGAGAACTGGAAATACACCCCGCTTGATGGCCTGCTGAACGCCGAGTTTGTGACCCGCCTGGCGGATCTCACCCCGGCGCAGCGTGACGCGCTGGCCGTAAACGTGGACGCCGTGCGCCTGGTGTTTGTCGACGGTGAGTTCCGTCCGGAGCTGAGCGACGCCCTTCAGGGGAGCGGATTTGAGATTGAGATAAACGACGATCGCCAGCCCCTGAGCGCCCCGGTTCAGCCTGAGGTTTTCCTGCACCTGACCGAGAGCCTGGCCCGCAGCGTGACGCATATCCGCGTGAAGCGTAACCAGCGTCCGGCAAAACCGCTGCTGCTGATGCACATCACCCAGGGTCTGGACGGCGACGAAATCAACACCGCGCACTATCGCCACCATCTTGAGCTGGCGGAGGGAGCGGAGGCCACGGTAATCGAACATTACGTCAGCCTTAACGATATCCGGCACTTTACCGGATCGCGTCTGACGATGAACGTTGCCGCCAATGCCCAGCTTCACCACGTCAAGCTGGCGTTTGAAAATGCGCAGAGCCACCACTTTGCTCATAACGACATTGTGCTGGGTCAGGATGCCGCAGCGTACAGCCACAGCTTCCTGCTCGGCGGGTCGGTATTGCGCCACAACACCAGCACGCAGCTTAACGGTGAAAACACCACGCTGCGCATCAACAGCCTGGCGATGCCGGTTAAATCTGAAGTGTGCGACACGCGCACCTGGCTTGAGCACAACAAAGGCTACTGCAACAGCCGCCAGCTGCATAAAACTATCGTGAGTGATAAAGGGCGCGCGGTGTTTAACGGACTGATCAACGTGGCACAGCACGCCATTAAAACGGACGGGCAGATGACCAACAACAATCTGCTGTTAGGTCGCCTGGCGGAGGTGGACACCAAACCGCAGCTGGAGATCTACGCCGACGACGTGAAGTGCAGCCACGGTGCGACGGTCGGGCGCATCGACGACGAGCAGATGTTCTACCTGCGTTCCCGCGGTATCGACCAGCAGGCGGCGCAGAAAATGATTATCTATGCGTTTGCCGCCGAACTGACGGAGGCGCTGAACGATGGTCAGTTGAAACAGCAGGTGCTGGCGCGTATCGGTCAGCGTCTGCCTGGAGGCGAAGCATGAGTTTTCCCGTCGAGAAAGTACGGGCAGATTTTCCGGTTCTGACCCGTGAAGTAAACGGTCTTCCTCTGGCCTATCTGGACAGCGCGGCCAGCGCGCAGAAGCCTAACCCGGTAGTGGATGCGGAAGCCGAGTTTTATCGCCACGGCTACGCCGCCGTGCATCGCGGTATTCATACCCTGAGCGCCGAGGCGACCCAGCGTATGGAAAACGTGCGCACGCAAATTGCCGCCTTCCTCAATGCGAAATCGCCCGAGGAGCTGGTCTTCGTGCGCGGAACCACCGAAGGGATCAACCTAGTCGCTAACAGCTGGGGCAACGCGCAGGTCCACGCGGGGGATAACATCATCATCACCCAGATGGAGCACCACGCCAATATCGTGCCGTGGCAGATGCTCTGTGAGCGCGTTGGCGCGCAGCTGCGGGTCATTCCGCTTAACCTTGACGGGACGCTGCAGCTTGAGCAGCTCGACGCACTGCTGGATGATAAAACGCGGCTGGTGGCGGTCACCCAGGTCTCTAACGTGCTCGGGACGGAAAACCCGGTGGCAGAGATTATCGAAAAAGCCCACCAGGCCAGCGCGAAGGTGCTGATTGACGGCGCTCAGGCGGTGATGCACCACGCGGTTGACGTTCAGGCGCTGGACTGTGATTTCTACGTCTTTTCAGGCCACAAGCTCTATGGGCCGACCGGGATTGGCGTACTGTACGTGAAAGAAGATATCCTGCAGGCGATGCCGCCGTGGGAAGGGGGCGGATCGATGATCGCCACCGTTAGCCTGACGGAAGGCACCACCTATGCGCGCGCGCCGTGGCGTTTTGAGGCGGGCACGCCCAATACCGGCGGGATTATCGGGCTGGGGGCGGCGGTCTCCTACGTCTCCGCAATCGGCCTTCAGAGCATTCAGGAGTACGAACAGCTGCTGATGCACTATGCGCTTGCCGAGCTTGCCAGCGTGCCGGATCTGACCCTCTACGGGCCTGCCGACCGGCAAGGGGTGATCGCGTTCAATCTCGGGCAACATCACGCCTATGACGTGGGCAGTTTCCTCGATAACTACGGCGTGGCGGTCCGTACCGGGCACCACTGCGCCATGCCGCTGATGGCGTTTTACCAGGTGCCGGCAATGTGCCGCGCGTCGCTGGTGATGTACAACACAACGGAAGAGGTCGACAGGCTGGTGGCGGGGCTTAAGCGCATTCACCAGCTGCTGGGCTAACGGAGAGGCGAAAGATGGCAGAACTGCCGGACAGAGACAAATTGCTGCGCAACTTTGGGCGTTGCGCAAACTGGGAAGAGAAGTACCTGTATATCATCGAGCTGGGGCAGCGTCTGCCGCCGCTCGGTGAAGAGGCGCATAACCCGGAAAATATTATTCAGGGCTGTCAGAGCCAGGTGTGGATTGTGATGGAGCAGTCTGACGACGGCACGATAGCACTGCACGGCGACAGCGATGCGGCCATTGTAAAAGGGCTTATTGCGATCGTCTTTATTCTTTACCACCGGATGTCGGCGCAGGATATTGTCGCGTTCGATGTCCGCCCGTGGTTTGAAAAAATGGCCCTGACCCAACACCTCACCCCGTCTCGTTCCCAGGGACTCGAAGCGATGATTCGCGCGATTCGCGCCAAAGCTGCAATCCTTAGCTAGACTTACAGAACAGCATTCATTCTGTTTCGCGAGGTGGTTCCCGCCTCGCTGGTTTTTCAGCTTTCTGGCGTCCTGCCAGTGAATAAGGAATCTCAGCATGAAGCGCGCGTCTCTCATAACTCTATTACTCCTCAGTTCGCTCGGCGCACTTAATTCGGCCCGCGCGATGGACTATCCGTTGCCGCCCGCAGGCAGTCGCCTGATTGGGCAAAATCAAACCTACACGATACAGGAAGGGGATAATAAGCTGCAGACCATCGCCCGCCGGTTTAATACCGCGGCGCAGGTGATTCTGGAAACGAACAATACCATTGCGCCAGTCAACCCGGCGCCGGGAACCGTCATTACCATCCCGTCGCAGATGCTGCTGCCGGACACGCCGCGCGAGGGGATTGTGGTGAACCTCGCTGAGCTGCGGCTCTACTACTTCCCGCCGGGAGAAAACATCGTTCAGGTCTTCCCGCTCGGCATCGGACAGCTGGGGCTGGAAACACCGGTCACGACCACGCGCGTAAGCCAGAAAATCCCGAATCCCACCTGGACGCCCACGCCGGGCATCAGAGCACGCTCTCTTGAGCAGGGAATTAAATTACCGCCGGTGGTACCTGCCGGGCCAAATAACCCGCTGGGACGCTTCGCACTGCGTTTAGGCGTCGGCAACGGGGAATATCTCATCCACGGCACCAGCGCGCCGGACAGCGTTGGCCTGCGCGTCAGCTCCGGCTGTATGCGGATGAACGCCCCGGACATTAAAGCCCTGTTCGAACAGGTGCGGGTTGGCACGCGGGTACAGATTATCAATGAACCCGTGAAGTTCTCCGTGGAGCCGGATGGCAAACGCTATATTGAAGTCCATCGCCCGCTGGCGCAGGCTGAGGGAGAAAACCCGCAGGTCTCGCCCATTACCCATTCCGCAGACTTTGCGACCTTTGTTTCTCAGGCGGGAAGCGATAAGGCTCTGATTGAGAAAGCTCTGTCACGCCGCGCCGGGATCCCGGTTATCGTGTCGTCAGGGAGCGGCCCGTCGGCCAGCAATAGCGTGTTGTCGGTGCAGAACAGTCGGGTGTCCGCTGCGGTAGCGGAAGATGAAGGGGAGAAGGTGACGCAGTAGCCGTTTGACGCAGGCAAAAAAAATGGCGCACAATGTGCGCCATTTTATTAACAGGTACTATTACTTACGGTATTTAGTAGCCTGGTTGTCCAGACGCTGGTTAGCGCGAGCTGCGTCGTCTTTAGCAGCCTGAACGTCGGAACGGATTGCGTTCACGTCGTTGCTCAGCTGGTCAACTTTAGCGTTCAGAGTCTGAACGTCAGAAGACAGCTGATCGATTTTAGCGTTGCTGGAGCAACCAGCCAGCAGAGTAGAACCCAGGATTACCGCGCCCAGTACCAGTTTAGTACGATTCATTATTAATACCCTCTAGATTGAGTTAATCTCCATGTAGCGTTACAAGTATTACACAAAGTTTTTTGGGTTGAGAATATTTTTTTGATGGGAATACACCTATTTTTGATCGTTCGCTCAAAGAAGCATCGAATCGGCCCTTTTTGAGCAAAAATCTATGTAAAAAAAGGCATTTATCATCGGATTCATCTTAGATAATTCGCAATTAAATAGAAAAACCCGATTTGCAATTTGAATGACTTTAGCTAATGCCAGGAATAAAAAAAGCGCCCGGAGGGCGCTTTTTATCAAAATTAATTCGTTCGGGAATTATTACAGCACGTGAACAGATGCGGTATTGGTGGTTCCGCTTGGTACCAGCGCGCCAGAAACCATGACCACAACGTCACCTTTCTGTGCCAGACCACGATCAACCAGCTCCAGAGCCACTTCTTTACCCAGACGGTAGAAATCATCCGTAGACGCGATCTCTTTCACCAGGTGAGGGATCACGCCTTTGCTCAGCACCAGCTGACGAGCCGTGGTTTCGTTGGTGGTCAGTGCCAGGATAGTCGCATCCGGGAAGTATTTACGCACCGCGCGAGCTGATTTACCGCCCTGGGTGGCAACCACGATCAGCGGCGCTTCCAGCTTCTCAGCCGTTTCTACTGCACCGCGGCATACCGCTTCGGTGATGCGCAGCTTGCGGCTGTCGTTGTTGTAGTCCAGACGGCTTTTCATTACGCGGTCGGTACGTTCGCAGATGGTGGCCATGATGGACACAGCTTCCAGCGGATATTTACCTTTTGCGGATTCGCCAGACAGCATAACGGCATCAGTACCGTCGAGGATGGCGTTAGCCACGTCGCCTGCTTCTGCGCGGGTTGGGCGTGGGTTTTTGATCATGGAGTCCAGCATCTGCGTTGCGGTGATAACCACTTTGCGCGCGCGAACGCATTTCTCGATCATCATCTTCTGCGCGAAGATCACTTCTTCAACCGGGATTTCTACGCCCAGGTCGCCACGTGCAACCATGATGCCGTCAGACGCTTCGAGGATTTCGTCGAAGTTGTTCAGGCCTTCCTGGTTTTCAATTTTGGAGATGATCTGGATCTTCTCGCCGCCGTGCGCTTTCAGGTGCTCACGAATTTCAACTACGTCAGAACGCTTACGGATGAAGGAGGCCGCAACAAAGTCAACGCCTTGTTCGCAACCGAAGATCAGGTCCTGTTTGTCTTTTTCGGCCAGTGCTGGCAGTGCGATAGAGACGCCCGGCAGGTTAACGCCTTTGTTTTCGCCCAGGTCGCCGTTGTTCAGCACTTTACAGATAACCTTGTTGCCTTCGATGGCGGTCACTTCCATACCGATCAGACCATCGTCTACCAGCACGGTGTTACCGACGGACAGGTCGTTGGTGAAGCCTTCGTAGGTCACTGCAACGATTTCGCTGTTGCCAACAACGGATTTGTCGGTGGTGAAGGTGAAGGTCTGGCCCGCTTTCAGAGAGACGTCGTTACCGCCTTCCAGTTTGATGGTGCGGATTTCTGGACCTTTGGTATCCAGCAGGATCGCAGCTTTTTTACCGGTCTTGCTCATTACGTTGCGCAAGTTCTGGATACGCTGACCGTGTTCTGCGTAATCACCGTGGGAGAAGTTCAGACGCATCACGTTCATGCCGGCGTCCAGCATTTTGGTCAGCATCTCTTCAGATTCGGTTTTCGGGCCGATAGTACAAACAATTTTCGTCTTTTTCATGACAGTCTTAGTCTTTAAGTTGGGAAGGATATGGAAATCTCGCTCCGGGGGCGCACCGCCGCGGAGTCAAACCTGTGTTGCAAAAGAGTATATGACACGCACTAAGGATAGGAGACATCAAATGAGCGTGCAGAAGAAAGTGTGCCTGAGTGACAGCCCAACGAAGGAGAGGAGAAGTTGTACGTTGTTTTTTGTATTCCAAGCGCTGAAACCATTCACCAGGGATTAGGCGCGCATTATACGCTGATTTTAAGATAAAAGGAAAATGGAAACGGTGTTTCAGAAATAATCTGTGCAGTTTCACATAATATTGTTATCAAGGCGTTAAGCCATGATGACAACTTATGGCGGCAGGTGATTGACCTGCCGCGTTTTGCTTATTTTTGCAGCGCCTGGCTGAGGTCGGCAATCAGGTCTTTCGGATCTTCAATCCCGACTGACAGACGGATCAGCTGCGGCACAATGCCGTTTGCCAGGCGTTGCTCCAGCGGAATCGAAGCGTGCGTCATGCTGTAAGGCTGGCTCACCAGACTTTCCACACCGCCGAGGCTTTCCGCGAGGGTGAACAGCTTCAGGTGGCGAATCACCTCGGTGGCGCGTTGCGCATCGCCTTTTACCACCACGGAAATCATCCCGCCGGGCAGGGCCATCTGCGTGCGGGCAAGCTGATATTGCGGATGCGATTCCAGGCCGGGATAGAACACCTTTTCGACCAGAGGATGCTGCTCCAGCCATTGCGCAATCGCCAACGCGTTGGTGCTGTGCTTTTCTACCCTCAAAGCAAGCGTGCGAATACCGCGCAGCGTCAGGAAGCTGCTGAACGGATCCAGTACGCCGCCTACCGCGTTTTGCAGATAGCCCAGCTTATCCGCCAGTTCCCTGTTGTCCCCGACAATCGCCAGCCCGGCCACCACGTCAGAGTGGCCGTTCAGGTATTTGGTGGCGGAGTGCACCACGATATCGAAACCCGACTCCAGCGGACGGTGGATCACCGGCGACGCGAAGGTGTTATCCGCCACGCTGATGACGTTATGACGGCGGGCGATCGCCGCAATGGCCGCCAGATCCGCCAGCTTCAGCAGCGGGTTGGTTGGCGTTTCGACCCACACCATGCGGGTATCCGGGCGGATGGCGGCCTCGAGACCGGATAAGTCGTCCGGTTTAACCCAGCTGACCTGCAGGCCGGTGCTGCGCTTGCGCACGTTTTCAATCAGGCGGTACGTCCCGCCGTAAACGTCATCAATGGCGACAATATGGCTGTCTTTGTCCAGCAGTTCGAGCACCGTGGAGATGGCCGCCAGACCGGAGGCGAAGGCGTAGCCGCGCGTGCCGCCTTCCAGTTCGGCGATGGCGGTTTCCAGCGCATGGCGGGTAGGGTTGCCGCTGCGGGAATATTCATAGCCGGTATGCTCGCCGGGTGACGGTTGCGCAAACGTCGAGGTGGCGTAAATCGGCGGCATGACGGCGCCGTGCTGGTCGTTGAACTCGCCGCTGTGTACGCTCAGGGTAGCCAGGTTTTTCATCATCGATTCCTTTATTGCTGAAGACGGTTGCGCCAGGCGGTCAGAACGTCGCTGCGCGTAATCAGACCGAGAAAAGGGTCGTTGTCATTAATCACGGCCACCAGACCGCGGTCGAAGATGGCGTTCAGGGCGCTTTCCGGGGCGTGTTTATCAAGAAACTCCACCTGACGCGTCATGGCTGCCGTCACCGGAAGCGCGAAGCGGTCGCCGTCGCCGCCGATATGCCGCAGGAGATCCCACTCGTCGATAATGCCCACCACCTTGCCGTTCTCCAGCACCGGCAGCTGGGAGATGTCATACAGGCGCATGCGTGCCAGTACGGTGGAAAGCGTGTCGTCCGGGGCGGCGGTAACGGTGGCGCCTTCATCGTGGCGCAGGGCGATGTAGTCAGAGAGATCGCCGGCCTGAGGGCGCGTGATGAGCCCTTGCTGACGCATCCAGTCATCGTTGAACATCTTCGAGAGATACTTATTGCCGCTGTCGCAGGCGAAGGTCACCACGCGTTTCGGTGTGGTCTGCGCCTGGCAATATTTCAGCGCGGCCGCCAGCAGCGTGCCGCTGGAAGAGCCCGCCAGAATGCCTTCCGTTTTCAGCAGGTCGCGCGCGGTGGTGAAGGCCTCTCGGTCGGTGATGCGCCAGGCGCGATTCACCCCTTCAATGTGGGCCAGCGGCGGAATAAAGTCTTCGCCAATCCCCTCAACCAGCCAGGAGCCCGCGTCGTGATAGCGTCCGGTTTCCACCTGGTCGGCCAGAACCGATCCTGCCGGGTCTGCCAGGACAAACTCCGTGTGCGGAGAGTGCTCGGCGAACCACGCCTGTAGGCCGCCCAGCGTACCGCCTGAGCCGACGCCCACCACGATGGCGTCGATCCGCCCGTCAAGCTGCTCGTACAGTTCCGGTGCCGTGGTGGTGCGGTGCGCCAGCGGGTTGGCCTCATTATTGAACTGGTCGATGTAAAACGCGCCGGGCAGCTCGTTGGCCAGGCGCTGGGCGTAATCCTGGTAATAGGCGGGGTGGCCCTTGTTAACGTCGGAGCGGGTCAGCACCACCTGGGCACCCAGCGCGCGCAGGTGGAAAATCTTCTCGCGGCTCATTTTGTCCGGCACCACCAGGATCAGCGAGTAGCCTTTCTGGGCGGCAATCAGGGCCAGGCCGAGACCGGTATTTCCGGCCGTCGCCTCAATAATCGTGCCGCCCGGCTGCAGCTGGCCGGTACGCTCCGCTTCGTTAATCATCGACAGCGCAACGCGATCCTTAATAGAGCCGCCCGGATTCTGGTTTTCCAGCTTCAGGAACAGCGAGCAGGGACCGGTATCAAGCTTGTGCAGCTGGATAAGCGGGGTACGGCCAATCAGTTCGGTGACGGAATGGTAAATCGTCATGATGTTTTCCTTTCTGGATGTCATGACGGGATGATAGAGCGGCGAAATTTTCGCAATAAAGAACCATTCACTGCTCTTTAGAACAGAAAAGAATATAAATGCCATTTTTGGATGTCAGGACAGCAAGACGTAAAGTTGTCTGGATGTGAGGATGGCTATATCGGCATGAAATGCTGAAAAAATGACCGTTTCTAGCGGGCATCTACCAGCAGATATGCATCCGGTAGATAATCATTGCTGAAATTGATCTAAATGCTTCCCACCCTGTAAATCCGCTGTTTATTTCCGAAAGTTATAACAAATTCTTTTTTGTTCATTTGAAAGCTGATAACGCCTGTTTACTATCGTTTGGACATCCATACTGCTAAACAGCCATGCGCGAAACGGATAAAGAATAAGAATGATCGTACTCAGGAATATTTCGAAGGTTTTTGACAACGGAAAGGTCGCGCTGACTGCCGTTGATGACGTCAATTTGACGATAGAGCAGGGACAGATTTACGGAATTATCGGCTACAGCGGAGCCGGGAAAAGCACGCTGATTCGTCTGCTGAACGGCCTGGAAAAACCCAGCGCCGGAAGCGTGACCATTAACGGGCAGGATATCTCTGCGGCAAAGGGTGAAGCGCTGCGCCAGGCGCGCCTGAAAATCAGCATGGTGTTCCAGCACTTCAACCTGCTGTGGTCGCGCACGGTGAGCGAGAATATCGCTTTCTCGATGCAAATCGCCGGCGTGCCAAAAGCCAACATCAAGGCGCGCGTCGCCGAGCTGGTGGAGCTGGTCGGCCTGAAGGGGCGCGAGAATGCGTACCCGTCCCAGCTGAGCGGCGGGCAAAAGCAGCGCGTCGGTATTGCGCGCGCTTTGGCTAACAGCCCTGACGTGCTGCTCTGCGATGAAGCCACGTCCGCGCTCGACCCGCAGACCACCGATCAGATCCTCGATCTGCTGCTGGATATTAACCGCCGCTTCAGGCTGACCATCGTGCTGATCACCCACGAGATGCACGTGGTACGCAAAATCTGCGACCGCGTGGCGGTGATGGAGAACGGTAAAGTGGTGGAAGAGGGCGACGTGCTAAGCGTCTTTACCCATCCGCAGCAGCCGATTACGCAGCAGTTTGTCCGCCAGGTGAGCCAGTACGCTGAGGAAGAAACCTTCAATACCGAACTGGCAAACGATCTGGAAGGCACGGTCATCAGGCTGACCTTTACCGGGCACAGCACCCATAAGCCGATCGTGGGTGAACTGACCCTGCGCTACGGCCTGCCGTTTAACATCCTGCACGGGAAAATGACGCAAACCGCCCACGGTGTGTTTGGTCAGCTCTGGGTGCATGTCGTGGCATTCGATGAACAACTGAACAATATCCTCGCCGACCTGCAGCACAGCGATATTGAAGGCGAGGTGATTAAACATGGCTGAGAATCTCTTTCCGCATCTCAAGTGGGATCAGCTCTGGGCGGCGACGCTGGAGACGCTGTATATGACCGCGCTGTCCGGCGTGGCGACGTTTGTGCTGGGCATCGTGCTGGGGCTGGCGCTGTTTTTAACCGCGCGCGGCGGGCTGTTCCACAACCGCACGGTCTACAGCGTGATTTCGATTGTGGTGAACGTGTTCCGCTCTATCCCGTTCATCATTTTGATTGTCCTGCTGATCCCGTTCACCAAGACCGTCGTCGGCACCATTCTTGGCGCCAACGCGGCGCTGCCGGCGCTGATTGTGGGCGCCGCACCGTTCTACGCACGCCTGGTAGAGATCGCCCTGCGTGAAGTGGATAAAGGCGTCATCGAAGCAACGCGCTCGATGGGCGCACGACTGAGCACGTTAGTGTTTCGGGTTTTACTGCCGGAATCATCACCCGCACTGGTATCGGGTATTACGGTGACGCTCATTGCGCTGGTGAGCTACAGCGCAATGGCGGGGGTGATTGGCGCCGGCGGTTTGGGAAATCTGGCTTATCTGGAAGGATTCCAGCGCAACCATGGTGACGTCACGCTGGTGGCAACGGTGACCATTCTGATCATCGTTTTCATTATCCAGTTCTGCGGCGATGTCATTACTTCACTGTTAGATAAACGCTAATAAATACACACAGGAACCACATCATGAAAAAAACACTGACACTGATCGCCGCCGCAACCCTGAGCGCCCTGAGCTTCGCCTCCTGGGCCGACACCCTGACCGTGGGCGCATCCAACACGCCGCACGCCGAAATTCTGGAGCAGGCTAAGCCGATTCTGGCGAAGCAGGGTATCGACCTGGAGATTAAACCGTTCCAGGACTACATTCTGCCGAACACCGCGCTGGCGGGTCATGACATCGACGCGAACTATTTCCAGCACATTCCTTACCTGAACAGCGTGCTTAAGGATCATGCGGGCGATAAAGACTACGATTTCGTCAGTGCGGGCGCGATCCACATTGAGCCAATCGGCATCTACTCCAAAAAATACAAGTCGCTGAAAGACCTGCCGGAAGGTGGCAAGATCATCATGCGTGACGCGGTTTCTGAAGAGGGGCGTATTCTCTCCATCTTCGAGAAAGAGGGCGTGATCAAGCTGAAGCCGGGCATCGATAAAGTGACCGCGCGCATCAGCGACATCGTTGAGAACCCGAAAAAGCTGAAGTTCACGCCGAACGTGGAAGCCTCTCTGCTGCCGCAGATGTACAACAACAACGAAGGCGATGCGGTGGTGATTAACGCCAACTACGCGATTGACGCCGGTCTGGATCCGGTTCACGACCCGATTGCGGTAGAGAGCGGTGAAAACAACCCGTACGCCAACATCATTACCGTGCATCGCGGTGACGAGAAGAAGAAAGATATCGTTGCGCTGGTGAACGTGCTGCACTCGAAAGAGATTCAGGACTGGATCCGCACCAAGTACAAAGGCGCGGTCATCCCAGTAAACAACTAATTTACTGATTTTACAGATGAAGCCCGGCGAGTCTCTCGCCGGGCTTCTTTTTTGTATCCGGCAGGAGAATCATTTAAGCTCAACGTTTAACAGGCAATGGAGTGATGACGATGGGTAACGTGACCAAAGATGAAGCGCTGTATCAGGAGATGTGCCGGGTGGTCGGGAAGGTGGTGCTTGAGATGCGTGATTTAGGGCAGGAGCCAAAGCATATTGTCATTGCCGGAGTCCTGCGTACCGCGCTGGCGAACCAGCGCGTTAAGCGCAGTGAATTGACAACCGAAGCGATGGAAACGGTGGTTAAAGCGCTGGCCGGGTAATGCGCCAGCGCTTCGCAAGCTGTTCGAGCGAGCAGCAGAGCAGGTAGTAGACCACGCCCGTAAAGATAAAAATGGCCGCCGGGTAGATTTGCACCCGGTTGTTGACCTGTCCCGCCACTGTGGTCAGTTCCGGTACGTTCACGATAAACGCCAGCGACGTATCCTTCAGCAGGCTGATAAAAATCCCCACCAGCGACGGCAGAATATTCCTCAGCGCCTGCGGCAGCAGCACGCGCAGGAGGGTTTGCTGCGTGCTGAATCCCTGAGACAGTGCGGCCTCGTATTGTCCTGACGGTAGCGCGTTAAGCCCGGCCAGCACCGAGTGCATCACCGTTGCCGCGGTAAACCAGGCCAGAGCCAGCGTGACGGTCAGCGCTCCCGGCAGATCGCCCCCGGTCATAAGCGGCAGCAGATACCACATCCAGAAAATCACGAAGATGAGCGGGATGCCGCGGATCAGCTCTGCCCATAAAAAGAGGGCCTTTCGCACGAGCCCGGTAAAGCGCCAGGCCAAACACGCGAGCACTATCCCACCGGGCAGGGCGATGACGGCGGCCCCGGCAGCCATCATTAACGACAGCAATACGCCCCCCGGTTCACCCGTCGCCGCGCGTCCCCACAGCAGATAGTCGAGGTTATCGGTGATGACGTTAAGTCCGGCAATCATGTTTTTCACTCCCTGTGGTGGCGACGCCTGGGCGTTTACGTTTCGCGTCAGGCCCGATGCGAACCAGCACCATCCCCATGACCAGGCCGGTCAGCAGATAGAGTGCGGTTCCGAGGGTAAACGCCTCCAGCGCGTGCGCGTTATAGCTCTCGATCTGCCTGACCTGATAGGTCAGCTCGGCAAAGCCAATCCCGCTCGCGAGCGAGGAGAGCTTCATCAGATTTAGGTACTGGCCCACGACCGGCTGCCAGGCGTTGGCCAGGCCCTGCGGCAGAAGGATGTAACGAAACAGACGCCACGCGGAGAATCCCTGCGCGAGCGCTGCCTCCCGCTGTCCGGCAGGTACGGAACGTAAGCCCGACTCCACCTCTTCGATTAAAAACGCCGAGGTAAAGACGCCCAACCCCCAGGCAGAACATAAAAATTCGGGCGTAAACCACCAGACGTCGCCGGGCAGAATTGACCAGCTGTGATCCGCGTTCACCGCGTCGCGGAACGCCTGCGGTAGCCCGTTCCAGGCGGCAAAATACCAGAACAGCAGCTGCACCAGCAGCGGCGTATTGCGAAACAGCGACACCCAGCTGCTGACGACCGCGTTCCCGGGGCGTCCGCCGGAAAGGCGCAGGAGCATAAAGAGCAGTGCGAGCAGGCTGGCCAGCAGCATCCCGGCAAGCGTGACCCACAGGGTGGTGAGGAATCCGGAGAGTATCCACTGCAGAGGCTGTCCGGTCAGTACCCCCTGCCAGTCGAGCGCGGGCATTACAGATGCTCCTGATGCAGCGGGTTGAGCACCTTTTGCAGGAACCGCTGCGCGCGCGGATGCGACGGCTGGCTGAAAAACTGTGCCGGCGGCGCGGTTTCCAGAATTTGCCCGCCGTCGATAAAGACAATCCGGTCGGCAATTTCCCGGGCAAACTGCATCTCGTGGGTCACCACGATCATCGTGATCCCGCTGTGGGCGAGGGCTTTCATCACGTACAGCACTTCACCAATCATCTCCGGATCCAGCGCGGAGGTGGGTTCATCGAACAGAATGATTTGCGGTGAAGAGGCCAGGGCGCGGGCAATCGCGACGCGCTGCTGCTGTCCACCGGAAAGCTCTGCCGGGAAATGGTGGGCTTTTTCCAGCATCCCGACCTTCTCCAGCAGGGCCAGCGCGCGCTCCTGAGCTGGCTGCGGCTTCCAGCCGTGAACGTGCTCCAGCGCCAGGGTAATGTTCTGGCTGGCGGTGAGGTGGGCGTAAAGATTGAACTGCTGGAACACAAACCCCACGCGGCTGCGCAGCTGGCGCAGCCCGGTACCGGAGAGCTTTGCGGTAGGCTTGTTGTCGACCAGAATCTCTCCGCCGCTTAGGGTTTCAAGCTGGTTGATAAGACGAATCAGGGTGGATTTACCGGAACCCGAAGGGCCGAGGATGGCGACCACTTCACCGGGCGTGATGGGGAGGTTAATATCGTTTAAAACCTGATGGTCACCGTAGCGTTTGTCCACATGACGAAACTCGACGCTGGCCTGTTCCAGATGTGAAAAATCCGCGGCACCGGCCGCGGAGTGTGAAAATAAACCTGAGAGCATAATTATCTGGCTTCTATTTTAAAGGCGCGAGGCTGTGGGGAAGGCGTGTTTGGGCCAAACCAGACATCGTAGATTTTTGCTGCCTGACCGTTCTTCTCGAGATTAATCAGCTCGTCGTTAACGGCCTTCAGCAGCGCCGTTTCACCTTTCTTCACCCCAACGCCAATCTCTTCTTTGCTGAGCAGATCGGGCAGGATTTTAAAGTTCGCTTTATCCGGCGCCTGCGCCAGCAGACCGGCCAGAATGGTGCTGTCCTGGGTGATGGCCTGTACGTTACCGTTGCGCAGCGCCGTCAGCGCCAGCGGAATATCGTCATACGAGAGCACGCGTGACTGCGGGAAACGCTGGTGCAGCGCCTGCTCGCCCGTCGTTCCTTTGACCGCGCCAATACGCGCCCGGCTGTAGTCATCAAGCTTGTCCGGTGATTTAGCCGGCACCAGGAACTGCTGGCCGGTGACAAAGTAAGGCGTCGAGAAATCAATCACCTGTGCGCGTTCCGGGGTGATGGTTATATCCGCCACGATCAGATCGGCTTTTCCGGACTGCAGCAGCGGAATACGGTTAGCCGGATTGGTGGCAACCAGTTCAAGCTTCACGCCGAGCGATTTTGCCAGCGCTTTGGCGAAGTCCACGTCATAACCCACGATCTCGTGCGTTTTGGCATCAATAGAGCCAAACGGCGGGTTGGCGTCAAACGTGGCCACTTTCACCACCCCTGCGGCCTTAATATCCGCCAGCTGATCGGCCTGTGCCTGCGCTGAAAGCAGGCTCCCCGCCGCCAGTAATCCCAGAACCAGTGTCCGTTTGGTAAACCCTTTCATATTTGCTGCCATAGTCATTCGCCATCCCGTTGTTTTTGTTTTACCCCGCTACGCTCCCATAAGCGAAAGCTATCGCCAAATAAGAAATCGTTCTTTGCTATGAGCAAAAAAGCATTAGTGAACAACGTGTTAATGAAGAGTGAAAAGAGCGGGATGCTATTTGCAGATCCTGCACATCAACAGTGGATTTTGGTATTTCCCCCGCGCGGCATTTGAGTGCTTAACTGAGATCAGACACGGCGAGAGAGGGTAAGATGATGAAAAAATGGATCAGCACGTTACGGCGGTTTTTTGCGACCCGACCAGTGAATGCGGAGAACAGCGCGCAACGTGTTCTTGAGTCAATCCTGCCTGTCGCCAGCCTGTATGGCGTCGACGTTGCCAACATTGACCCGGAGTGGTTCCATGATAAAACGTCACGCTGAACTGCGCCGCACGCGCGAAACGTACTGGAACGAGGTGTGCGTGACGTTTAACGAGTGAAATAAAAAAGCACCGGTTTCCCGGTGCTTTTTTATTAGATTTTGCAGGCGTCGCCGCAGTCGTCGTCGGCGACAATCGCCTGCGCTTTTTTGTCTGCATCGTCCAGACGTTCGGCATTACGCTCTTCGGCTTCATCCAGACCGTTAAAGACTAAGTTATCGAGATCAATTTCCATGTGGCACCTGCTCTGTTCAGTTTTTGATACTGGCACAGTATAGGGCAAAAAAAGCCAGCAATGTACCTCGCAGCACATAAGGATAATCCCTGCCATACTCAGTGCTTTATCGCTGAGGAGAGCACATGATTACACTCTGTAAAACCTGCGGAACCGCCTACGATGCCCGCCCGGACAGTTGCCCGATTTGCGAGGATGAGCGTCAGTACGTGCCCGCCACGGGCCAGGCATGGACCGATTTCGACACCGTCACCGCCACCCATACCAACAAATGGCAGCAGCTGGAGCCGCGGCTGTTCGGGATCAAAACGGTGCCCGCGTTTGCGATCAACCAGCGGGCGCTGCTCCTGCACACGCCCCACGGCAATATCCTCTGGGACTGCATCGCCAACCTCGACCCCGCAACCAAAGCGCTCGTTACCGCCCTCGGCGGCATCAGCGCGATTGCTATTTCACATCCGCACTATTACACCACGATGCAGGAGTGGGCTGCGGCGTTTGATGCGCCGGTTTACCTGCACGCCAGCGACAGAGAGTGGGTCATGCGCGACAGCCCGGCCATTCATTTCTGGGAGGGGGATGCGCTGGAGATTTTCCCGTCGGTCACCTTGCTGCGTCTGGGCGGGCATTTTGCCGGTGGAACGGTGCTGCACTGGCAGGAGGGGGATGGGGTATTGCTGGTGGGCGATATTCTGCAGGTCACGCCGGGTAAAGACGCCGTCTCGTTTATGTGGAGCTACCCGAATTATCTTCCGCTGCCGGCCTGCGCCGTGGCGTCGGTGGTGAATCATCTCGAAGGCAAAACCTTCGAACGTCTTTACGGCGCGTTTGAAGGGCAGAACATCCCGGCCTTCGCGGACGAGATTGTTCAGCGGTCGGGCCAGAAATATATTGCTTGTCTGAAGTAAACCACGATGGGTAAACTTTACGAGTGTGATCTCGATCATGCCTAAACTAAAACAGATAAAAGAGACATTGCTATGCAACATATCATTGAAGGTTTTCTCAGCTTTCAAAAAGAGATTTTCCCGCAACGTAAAGAACTCTTCCGCAGTTTAGCGTCCAGCCAGAATCCCAAAGCGCTGTTCATCTCATGCTCCGACAGCCGTCTGGTCCCGGAACTGGTCACCCAGCAAGAGCCAGGACAACTCTTTGTCATTCGTAATGCTGGCAACATCGTGCCGCCGTTCGGGCCGGAGCCTGGCGGCGTGTCTGCAACCATCGAATACGCCGTGGTGGCGCTGGGCGTCACGGATATCGTGATTTGCGGTCACTCCAACTGTGGCGCGATGAAGGCGATTGCCGATAACGCGAACCTGGAGCCGATGCCTGCTGTGTCACACTGGCTGCGCTATTCTGACGCGGCGAAAGCCGTGGTAGAGAAGAAAACCTGGGATAAGCCGATCGATAAAGTCAATGCGATGGTGCAGGAGAACGTGTTTGCGCAGCTGAGCAACATTAAGACCCACCCGTCCGTCGCGGTGGGCCTGCGTAATAACTCCATCCGACTGCACGGCTGGGTGTACGACATTGAAAGCGGCAAAATTCTTGCCCTGGATAAAGCGACGAAAACCTTCGTTTCGCTGTCTGAAAACCCGGAAGTCTTCTTCGAGTAATCCGCGACAGCAGGGCATGGAAGCCCTGTCAGTTCTCAATATACGGTAATCTGCGCCGCGATCCCGACGCGGGTTTTTCCGCCGCCTTCGCCATTGCTTGTGCAATCTCTGCACACTCCGCCAGCCCCTGAACGAAGGGACGATCGTGCATCAGCCACGGTATCGCGCCGAAGGCAATGCGCCCGCGAACGGCGTCAGGCGCATTTAAGGTGTAATCCTCACCGACGTCCGGTATCTCTTCGCCCGTGGCTTCCAGCTGTTTGCGCAGCGTCGGAAAGGGCAGATCCTTCGTTTTGAGCGGCTTCTGCCCGCGCGCATCAATAAACACGTCGAAACGGTAAACGGTCTCTTGTGTGGTGATTACCGTTCGATCGCTGCCAACGTCCAGCGCGTAATCGTCACCGAGCGTCGCCACGCTAATGATGCCGGCTTCGCGAAGCGCGAGCAGCCTGCGGATAGACTGCGGAGGAATGGCCGCATAGTTGTCGATGAATACGCGGGCGAGGCCTTGCTTAAAGCGCTCTCTGTCCCGTTCGCTGAGGTGGGGAACAATCTCCTGAACCACTTCATGCAGCCGAAGCACGGTATAGCGCCAGGCTACGGTGCGCCGCTCGCGTTTGTTCCGCTCCACCTCGTTGAGATTCTCTTCCGCCCAGGTAAACGGGCCGTGCCGTTTACGATCCTCAAACCAGGCCTCACGAATGCTGTCCGCATTCTGCTTATGCAGGGATATTTTCTCACACCACGTCGGGTCAGCGAGCTGAAGCTCTTTCACCATCAGGGTAAATATACGGTCGAGCAGGCCATTCGATCCTTTGGCGATCTCGTTTTCAACCACAAATTCGGTTAAGACCGACAGCGGTTCATAAGGAATAGGGCAGTAAAAATCGGCTTCCGGCAGAATGCCCGTCCGGGACATCAGGACAATCTTCAACGCGTCGCTGCCTTTATCCAGCACGAACTCATCGTCACGAAATTCACCGTGCTGCATCACTACCGCCATGGCCGCGTCGAGACCGCTTAACGATGTCCCCATAATACCGACGCGGCAGGGAGGGATACTGGCGTCCATCAGACCGGACCACGGGCTTGGGAAGAACGCGCGCGTGGCTTCGTCCTCGTCTGGCCAGACGTGACCGGTGGCGATAACCGCAAGGTCGAAGCGTTCAGGAAAGGCGCTGTCGTTGACGGAAAGCGTGACCCCTTCTTTCGTGGACACGATATCGGTGACCCGGGCGGATTCATGGACATCAACCTGAAACCCCAGCTTTCTGGCCTCTTTCACGATTGAACGAAAGCTGTCGCGAAAATACTCGCCCAGCAGAAGCCGGGGCAGGAACTGCCGGTCATGCAGGCGGGTTGTATCGACCTTAAAGCGCGCCAGATGAGCTTCGCTCTGATCCTTCAGCCAGTCGAGGTAGGTCATAAAAATGGGCGGGATTTCAATGCTCGCAATGTTCGCCAGCATCAGCCGGGAATTATCGTCGTCGTTATAGGGCATACCCACGCCAGCGTCTTCGGATTGTTCAAAGATGGAAACTGAGAGCGGCTTGCTGTTTTTAAGGAGATGATAAAAAGTATAAATCCCTGTGGGGCCGGAGCCAATAATCGCGATTTTCTTCATCGACGGTCTTCCTGTTTTTTTTCCATAAGAAAAGCGTAGCAGGAGAACAATGATGAAAATAAGGGATTAGAAAAATTCAGGATATCAGAAGAGGATTTGCACCATTTCAGGACTGAAATGGTGCGTCCGAGTGGACTCGAACCACCGACCCCCACCATGTCAAGGTGGTGCTCTAACCAACTGAGCTACGGACGCAGAATGGTGCGTTCAATTGGACTCGAACCAACGACCCCCACCATGTCAAGGTGGTGCTCTAACCAACTGAGCTATGAACGCAACGTGTTGTCGGCGACAACGGGGACGAATATTAGCGGCACAGCACCGAGGTGGCAAGAGGGAAAATGCATTTTTCTCTCTGATTTCACGCGATTGCTTCATTACCGCGCAAAGTGAAGAGAAAGTAGCCGCCGGGCGGCGGCTACCGCGTCGTTAACGTGCCGCGCGTTGCAAAATGACCGTTGATGGCTGGCGCTGCAGGAAGCGCATTCGCATCATCATCATAATCGCCGCCGACGTCAGGCCGATGATAAAGCCCATCCAGAACCCTGCCGGACCCATGCGATCCACCACCAGATCGGTAAGCGCCAGGATATAGCCACACGGCAGACCCAGCACCCAGTAGGCGATGAAGGTGATAAAGAAGATGGAGCGCGTGTCTTTATATCCGCGCAGCACGCCGCTGCCAATCACCTGGATGGAGTCAGAGATCTGGTAAATTGCGGCCAGCAGCATCAGGTGCGATGCCAGCGTGACCACTTCCGGGTTGTCGTTATAGAGCAGGGCAATCTGCTCGCGTAATGCAACGGTAAAGAGCGCCGTACAGACAGCCATGCAGACGCCGACGCCCAGCCCGGTCCGGGCGGCCGTTTGCGCATCCAGCGTTGAGCCCTGGCCCAGGCGGAAGCCGACGCGAATCGTGACCGCCGCCGCCAGCGACATCGGCAGGACGAACATCAGGGAGCTGAAGTTCAGCGCAATCTGGTGCCCGGCCACGTTCACAATGCCCAGCGGGGAGACCAGCAGGGCGACCACGGCAAATAGGGTCACCTCAAAGAACAGCGCGAGGGCAATCGGTAACCCCAACTGCACCAGACGCGTCATGATGTTCCAGTCCGGCGTGCTAAATCTTTTCTCGTTGCGAATATCGCGCATGGAACGGGCGCGTTTTACAAAGGCGATCATGGAGAAGAACATCACCCAGTAAACGGCTGCCGTCGCCACGCCGCAGCCGACGCCTCCGAGCTCCGGCATCCCGAAATGACCGTAAATAAAGACATAGTTCACCGGAATGTTGACCAGCAAACCGATAAAGCCCATCACCATTCCGGGCTTGGTTTTCGCCAGGCCTTCACACTGGTTACGCGCCACCTGGAAAAAGAGGTAGCCGGGCGCACCCCAGAGCAGGGCGCGCAGATAGCCCACGGCTTTATCAGCCAGTGCCGGGTCAATGTTATGCATAGCGCGAATGATGTGGCCCGCGTTCCAGAGCACGACCATGATCAGCACGGAAACAAACCCTGCCAGCCAGAAACCCTGACGAACCTGATGGGCAATGCGCTCGCGACGACCCGAGCCATTGAGCTGAGCGATAACCGGCGTGAGCGCGAGCAGCAGACCGTGGCCGAACAGGATGGCCGGAAGCCAGATTGACGTGCCGATAGCAACGGCCGCCATATCGGTGGCGCTATAGCCACCTGCCATTACCGTATCCACAAATCCCATTGCGGTCTGGGCCACTTGCGCGACGATCACTGGTATAGCCAGTGCCAATAGCTGGCGCGCTTCATTCATGTACTTCTGCACGTGAACACCTTTATTTTGTTGTTATTTGAGAGACTAAAAAAGCCGCCGAAACGGGCAGCAAGAAGAAAATGCAGGGGGGTGCCAGCTATTGTAGCGGGCTTTAGCTATTTATCTAGTGAAAAAATCGCCAGAAAATGCGCTCCGCTGGCAACCTCTTTTTCCAACTGTTATTGTGGTGGGATTAAACGGTGTCACCACCGTCCGGAAAAAACAGGAGTTGTAAGCATGTTTACTGGTATTGTGCAGGGCACCGCCAAAGTGGTGTCCATTGATGAAAAACCTAATTTCCGTACTCATGTTGTTGAGCTGCCGGAATATATGCTTGAGGGCATTGAAACAGGCGCGTCGATTGCTCATAACGGCTGCTGCCTGACCGTTACCGAAATTAACGGCAACCAGATTAGCTTTGATTTAATGAAAGAGACGCTGCGCATCACCAACCTTGGCGAGCTGGCGGTGGGAGATACCGTCAACGTTGAGCGGGCGGCGAAGTTCAGCGATGAGATTGGCGGCCACCTGATGTCCGGGCACATCATGACCACCGCTGAAGTGGCAAAAATCGTGACCTCGGAAAATAACCGTCAAATCTGGTTTAAAATGCAGGATCCTTCATTAATGAAATACATCCTCTATAAAGGATTTATTGGCATTGACGGGATTAGCCTGACGGTGGGTGAAGTAACGCCAACGCGTTTTTGCGTGCATTTAATTCCTGAAACGCTGCAGCGCACCACGCTGGGCGCCAAAAAACTGGGGCACCGCGTGAATATTGAAATCGATCCGCAAACCCAGGCGGTAGTGGATACGGTTGAGCGCGTGCTGGCAGCAAAAGAAGCGGCGATAATAAAGACCGCCACAGAAGAAGAATAAAAAATAACCCCGGGCATCCGGGGTTATTTTTTAGCGTGCGACACGTAATCCGTGTTCAATCCCACGGCTGAATACCACCTGCCAGAGCTGAATATCCCGTGCGCGAAACGCCCCCGCGCAGGCATTCAGATAATAGCTAAACATCCGCCTGAATCGTTCAGAATAGTTGTCCGCAATCTCAGGCCAGGTTTCCTGAAAACGCGCATGCCAGGCCATCAACGTGGTGTCGTAATCCGCGCCAAAGTTATGCCAGTCTTCCATCACGAAATGGGGTTCACTGGCGTTGGCAATCTGGCGGACGGACGGTAAACAGCCATTCGGAAAGATGTATTTGTTGATCCACGGGTCGACGTTATTGTCGGTCCGCTTAGAGCCGATGGTGTGCAGCAGGAAGATACCGTCCGGTTTCAGATTCCGATCCACCACCTCAAAATAGGTAGCGTAGTTTTTCGGCCCGACGTGCTCGAACATGCCGACGGAAACGATCCGGTCAAACTGTTCGTTAAGATCACGGTAATCCTGCAGCCGGATATCCACATCGAGGCCCTGGCAGCGTTCCCGCGCCATTTTTTGCTGTTCCGCTGAAATCGTGACGCCGACGACGCTGACGCCATAGTGCTTCGCCATAAAATACGCCAGCCCACCCCAGCCGCAGCCGATATCCAGCACGCGCATTCCGGGCTGGAGCTGCAGCTTCTCGCTAATCAGACGCAGCTTGGCCTGCTGGGCCTCTTCAAGCGTCGACGCCTCTTTCCAGTAGGCGCAGGAGTACTGCATGAAAGGGTCCAGCATACGGCTGAACAGGTCGTTGCCAAGATCGTAGTGTTCTTTACCAACGATCCACGCGCGTTTTTTACTTTGCAGATTGAACAGTCGGGCAGAGGCGACGCGCAGGGTGTCTTTCAGATTGCGAGGGAGTTGATTTTCAAGACCGGCACGCAGCACGCTGGCGAAAAAGGTATCCAGACGTTCGCACTCCCACCAGCCGTCCATGTAGCTTTCTCCCAGGCCTAACGATCCCTCTCGCAGCACGCGTTTAAAAAAGTCGGGATGTTTAACCTGAGGATCGGATGGCGATGATCCATTGATAGTGATGCCTGCTCGACCTAACAGTTCACTGACGATCCGGGACCAGTTATCGTCCGGAACGCTGACTTCTTCTATACACGATGAACTCATAGCTTCTCCATCACCCTACTGTGATCAGAACCTTAAAACAGCGTAGACGCTTTTTTTGGTTTGTGAGAAATCTCACGGTAAATACCGCGAGGCTAATATCCGACGTAGAACAGAGGAAGGGAGATAACCCTTGCCGAAATGCCTTCCATGGTAAAACGGGAGCACTCCGGCTCCCGTTAACACTTAATATTTATCGTATTTAATCGAACCAAATTTAGTATAGGCCTCAAAATTTGGTGATTCAATAGAAAATTCTTAGCAACCTAATCACTGAAAATTAACATGATTTCTGGCGCAATCAGGCATGTGACGTTTCAACCTGAGCACTCTTTTCCTGCGCACGCTGCGCGGAGGCCTGCATGCGATAGCCCAACACCGCCAGCGCAACGGTCACCAGCATCACGCTGGTGGTGGTCAGGAGCGGCGTGGCAATCAGCGCCGATACAACCAGGCTTGCCAGGAAGCACAGCCCCAGCTGCAGGGTATTCTGCAGCGCGGCGGCGCGGCCTGTTGCCTGCGGGAAGGGACGCAGCGCCTGGGCTACAACGATAGGGTAAATCGCCCCGTTCGCGACGGCCATCACGCAGAAGGGGATCAAAATTTCGGCCAGACCGGCACCCGGAATAAAGCCAACGGCCCAGGTCCCGATAACGCTCAGCGCATACAGCACCAGCAGCCACGGCAGCATCTGCTGACCTTCCCACTTTTGCAGCGCCGCGCGACAGCCGTACCCGCCTACCAGGAACGCGATGGTCTGCGGAACATAGCTCAGGCCGATGGCTGCCGGGCTGTAACCCATATCGTGCAGAATGAACGGCGAGCCGGTGAGCCACGCGAAGAAGCTTGCCGAGCAGGCGGCATAGATCAGGACATTCCCGCGATACGCTTTGGTGCTGAGCAGAGACGTGAAGGTAATCGGCTTCGCGTCTGCATGCGCTTCTTTTTTATGCGCGGGCTTGAGGGCGAACGCCGGCAGCATCAGTACCAGGGTAATTGCAAACAGCGTGGCGAAAATGGCCTGCCAGTCGAAATGCGCGAGGATCCAGCTGCCCAGCAGGGGAGCGAGGGCCGGTGAGAGACCCACCAGCGGCATAATGGTGGCGAAAATACGGTTTGTGCGGTTAGCCGGGTAATAGTCGGTGACCAGCGCCTGCCATGTCACTGCCGCGGCACAGACGCCCACGGCCTGAATAAAACGCAGCACCAGCAGCCAGGTGGCATCGCGTACCCATAACATTCCCAGGCAGCCCACGGCAAAAATGGCCAGGCCCAGCAACAGCACCGGTTTACGACCAAAGCGATCCGAGAGCGGTCCCCAGAGCAGCTGTGCGAAGGCAAAACCGGCGAGGAATAAGCTCAGGCTGGCGCTGATGGCGGCAGCAGGCGTTTGCAAATCTTCCTGCATGGCGGCAAACGCCGGCAGGTACATATCGGTGGCCAAAAAGCCCAGCACGCTCAAGCCGCCGAGCCAGACTAAAAAACCGTTCCTGGGTTGCATTATTTTATTCTCCTGAGGAGGCAGGTATACATTGGCGCTGAGTGTAGGGAGTGCAAAGCCGCTTGTGAAACGCTAATATTTGGCGGGTGCATTCAAAAAATTTGCAGGCAGAAAATGTGGTCAGATTATTCTCTTGAAGTGGTCGATGCTGTTGCACGTAACGGCAGCTTCAGCGGTGCGGCGCAGGAGCTGCACCGCGTCCCTTCGGCAATAAGCTACACGGTGCGCCAACTGGAGGAGTGGCTGGCGGTTCCGCTGTTTGAACGGCGGCATCGTGATGTGGAATTAACGCCCGCAGGCGCGTGGTTTTTGAAGGAAGGGCGTTCTGTTATCAAAAAAATGCAGATCACCCGCGAACAGTGTCAGCAGATCGCTAACGGCTGGCGGGGGCATCTTTCCATCGCGGTGGATAACATCGTTAAGCCGGAACGCACCCGGCAGATGATCGTCGATTTCTACCGTCATTTCTCTGACGTCGAGCTGCGGGTCTCGCAGGAGGTGTTCAACGGCGTCTGGGATGCGCTGGCGGACGGCAGGGCAGAGATGGCGATTGGGGCTACGCAGGCGATCCCGGTCGGGGGACGTTACGCTTTTCGCGATATGGGGATGCTGAGCTGGAAATGCGTGGTGGCAAGCGACCATCCGCTGGCGGCGATGGAAGGGCCGCTCAGCGATGACACGCTGCGCAACTGGCCGTCGCTGGTGCTGGAGGATACGTCCCGTTCATTGCCCAAGCGTATCACCTGGCTTCTGGACAACCAGCGGCGGGTGGTGGCCCCTGACTGGGAATCGTCGGCGACGTGCCTCAGCGCCGGGCTGTGCGTCGCGATGGTGCCCGTTCATTTCGCGCGTCCGCGCATCGATACCGGAGAGTGGGTTGAGCTGACGCTGGAGAATCCGTTCCCGGATGCGGCCTGCTGCCTCACATGGCAGCAAAATGACGTCTCGCCTGCGATGGCCTGGCTGCTGGATTATCTGGGAGACAGCGAAACGCTGAACCGGGAATGGTTACGGGAGCCAGCATAGCTGGCCCCGTAAAGCGATTAACGACGGTAGTCGCGGAACGGACCGTCCGCAACGGAACGGCGTTCGATAAGACGCGGGTGAACTTCAATAGACTGCGACTCTTCGCGTTTGTTGACGATCCTGTCCATCAGCATGTTGAAGGCCGTTTCGCCCAGCGAATCTTTCGGCTGGTGAATGGTGGTCAGCGCCGGGGTGAAGAAACGCGCGTTACGCACGTTGTCATACCCGATCACGGAAATATCCTGCGGTACGCGCAGGCCCAGCTCGTCGGCAGCGCAGAGCGCGCCCATGGCCATAATGTCGCCCCCGCAGAACACGGCGGTCGGACGGTGCGGCTGGGAGACGATCTGCTGCATCGCGCGGTAGCCCGATTCCGGCTCAAAGTCACCCTGCACAATCCAGTTTTCCGGCACGTTGATCAACGCTTCTTCCATCGCTTTCATAAAACCGGCCAGACGGCCCGCGCCGGTGTTGCGCTCCAGCGGACCGGGGATCACGCCAATCTCGCGGTGGCCGCGTTCGATCAGATAACGACCGGCCATATAGCCGCCTTCAAAGGCGTTATCGATAACGGAATCGGTAAAGTCTGCGCGCGCTTCGCCCCAGTCCATCACCACCATCGGAATATGGCGATACTCTTCCAGCATCGACAGCACGGATTCCGGGTACTCGGAACACATCACCAGCAGGCCATCAACGCGCTTTTGCGCCATCATCGACAGGTAGGCACGCTGTTTTTCAATGCTGTTCCACGCGTTGCCCAGAATCAGGGTATAGCCTTTCTGGAAGCAGTTCTTTTCGACCGCTTCAATGATCTCGGCAAAATAGGCCGCTTCACTGCTGGTCGCCAGCAATCCAATGGATTTGGTGTGATTAACCTTGAGGCTACGCGCAACCGCACTTGGCGAATAGTGCAGCTCTTTGATCGCTGCCCAGACGGCGTTGCGCGTCTCTTCCGCCACAAAGCGGGTTTTGTTAATTACATGTGATACGGTTGTAGTGGAAACGTTTGCGCGTTTTGCTACGTCTTTAATTGTTGCCATTAAATGTCACTCCAGACCATATCCTAAGCTCCTGAAAAACTTGAAGGTAAACGTTTGCCTTCTCTCACCCTTATCTCGCAATCTTGAATTGCGGCACGCCGGGAAAACGACACGGGACGTCAGGAGGGGGTCAATGGCCGGTACGCTAATAAATTTAGCGTGGAATTTTGTCCTATCTTGATGAAAAGGGGAAGAGGTAAAGTGGTTATCAGTATAAATCCAGGAAGATTTTTGACGTAATCTGTGCAAAAATGAGCAAGCTCACTTTTCGTGTGGGGATTAAAAGGAGAAAAGTTGATGAGTTCCGATCTTAAGTTTTCGCTGTTCACCACCGTTGTTGTGCTGGCTCTGATTGTTGCGGCCGGTCTGACGGCTGCGCTGCACTGATTTACGCGGAGGGAGAGCCTTCTCCCTCCCGACTCCCCGGATTGTTACTTCTCTGGCAAAAATCTTTTGCCATTTTGTTAACTTCTCATTTTTTGTGATTGATGTCATGCTTTCTGCTTCTTTGTTCTGTGTCACCACATGACACGGCATCCGGAGTTGACGCATGAAAATCAATTATCCCCTGCTGGCCCTGGCGATTGGCGCTTTTGGGATTGGCACCACTGAATTCTCCCCGATGGGGTTACTGCCTGTTATTGCCCGCGGCGTAGATGTCTCTATCCCTGCGGCAGGGATGTTAATCAGCGCCTACGCTATCGGCGTGATGGTCGGGGCGCCGCTGATGACGCTTCTTCTTTCACACCGCGCGCGCCGCAATGCGCTGATTTTCCTGATGGCGATTTTCACCCTGGGCAACGTGCTTTCGGCCATTTCGCCGGACTACACCACATTGATGCTGTCGCGCATTCTGACCAGCCTTAACCATGGCGCGTTCTTTGGGCTGGGATCGGTTGTGGCTGCCAGCGTGGTGCCAAAACACAAGCAGGCGAGCGCCGTAGCAACCATGTTTATGGGGCTGACGATTGCCAATATCGGCGGGGTGCCTGCGGCAACCTGGCTGGGAGAAGCGATCGGCTGGCGTATGTCTTTCCTGGCGACGGCCGGGCTGGGCGTGGTTGCAATGGTGGCGCTGTTCTTCTCCCTGCCGAAAGGAAGCGCCGGAGAACGTCCGGAAGTGCGTAAAGAGCTGGCGGTGCTGATGCGCCCGCAGGTGCTCTCCGCGCTGCTCACCACCGTGCTGGGGGCAGGGGCGATGTTTACCCTCTACACCTATATTTCACCGGTACTGCACGATATCACCCACGCAACGCCTCTCTTCGTTACCGCGATGCTGGTGCTGATTGGCGTGGGCTTCTCGATCGGCAACTATCTGGGCGGGAAATTTGCCGACCGTTCCGTGAGCGGGACGCTGAAGGGCTTCTTAACCCTGCTGATCGTCATCATGGTTGCCATTCCGTGGCTGGCGCGTAATGAGTTCGGGGCCGCGATTGCGATGGTCGTCTGGGGAGCCGCCACTTTCGCCGTGGTGCCGCCGCTGCAGATGCGCGTGATGCGTGTGGCGCACGAGGCGCCGGGACTTTCATCTTCCGTGAATATCGGTGCGTTTAACCTGGGTAATGCCCTGGGCGCGGCGGCCGGTGGGGCCGTGATTTCAGGTGGTCTGGGGTACAGCTTTGTGCCGGTGATGGGGGCGATTATTGCCGCGCTCGGCCTGCTGCTGGTGATGATGTCGGGTCGTAAACAGCCTGAAGCAGCCTGCGCTGCGGAATAAACCAAAAACGCAGAAGGGCGAACCCTTCTGCGTGTCTCTTACGCGGCGAAGTTCTTCGCGACAAAGTCCCAGTTAACCAGTGCCCAGAAGTGCTCCAGGTAGTTCGGGCGCGCGTTGCGGTAGTCAATGTAGTAAGCATGTTCCCACACGTCCACGGTCATCAGCGGCTTAGCGCTGGTGGTCAGCGGGGTGCCCGCGTTAGAGGTGGACACGATAGCCAGTTTGCCATCCGCCTCTTTAACCAGCCACGTCCAGCCAGAACCGAAGTTCTTGATGGCTGCATCGGTAAATTTCGCTTTGAAATCCGCGAAGCTGCCAAATGCGGCGTTGATAGCGGTAGCCAGTTCACCGGCAGGTTCACCGCCGGCATTCGGCGCCAGGCAGTGCCAGTAGAAGGTGTGGTTCCACACCTGAGCCGCGTTGTTAAAGACGCCACCCTCTGAGCTGCGGACGATCTCTTCCAGCGTTTTGCCTTCAAAATCGGTGCCCTTGATCAGATTGTTCAGGTTGGTGACGTACGTCTGGTGATGCTTGCCGTAATGATATTCCAGGGTTTCCGCAGAAATGTGCGGCGCCAGGGCGTCTTTTGCATACGGTAGTGCAGGTAATTCGAACGACATTGCTTCTCTCCTTATTGTATTTTGTGTTGCCAATAACCACACAGACAACATGGACAGGATAGCAAATTGAAAGGGTATGCAAAAGAGGAACTTACCCTGCCACGGATGCGGCAGGGCAGGGGTTAGCGAATGGTTTTTGGCGTCATCACGCGACGCGCGCCGACGTAGTGGCGTACCCAGTAGTCTTCACTGAGAGAGGTGATCTGAATATCCTGGCCGCTACGTGGAGACTGGATGAACTTCCCGTTGCCGACGTACACGCCAACGTGGTCAGCCGTGCCGCGACCCTGAGTGCGGAAGAACACCAGATCGCCGTTTTCCAGCTCACCGCGGTCAACCGGTGAAGCATCGCGCAGGTGGTACATCTCATTGGCGGTGCGAGGAATGCGGAATTTGACAAGATCTTTATAGGCGTAATAGACGAGGCCGCTGCAGTCAAACCCGGTACGCGGCGAACTGCCACCCCAGTGATAAGGTTTGCCAATCTGCCCCATCAGTTTGTTCATCGCGGTTTTTTGCGCTTTCTGTACACGCACTTTATGCACTTCCGCTATTTTCGTGACCTTCGTGCATTTCGCCTTGTGGCCTTTACGCGTGATGCATTTTTCAGTAACGAGGTTAGCGGCGGTTTGCGAAGCTTTACTTTTAGCGGAGTGGGCAGTGCGGGAAGGTTTTGTTTTCGTCTTGCTGGAAGCGGTCTGTTTCGTCTGAGCCGGTGTTTTTTTCTTGTCGTTCTTAGCGGTGGTTTTTTTCTTACGTTCTGTGGCTTTCACCAGATGGTTTTTTTGTACAGCAGAATGCCGCGCCTGCTGAGAGGCGTTTGCCACTGGCGTGAAAGTGAGTGAAGTAAACAGTAAAGCACAGAGCGTGATCGAGATTTTATTTATCCGCGCCACTGGGCAGTCCCCTGATAAATGCAGGTCATCAATAATACCCGCGTGTGATTTACAAAGCCCGTCGATTCTAATCTATAAAAACCCAGAAAGTTAATAGCATTTTTCAATCTACAATCGTGTTTCGTTAGCAAGTGCAAAAAAATTCATCGTTCTGTCGTACATTTGCCCACTCCCTAAGCAAAACCCTGACCGCCGCAGGGGTAAACACCATTTGCAATGCAACTTTTCGTGACTCGAGGTAGAATGTATAAACGTGACAAAAATGTTATTTTCCGATGCCAGTCTGAACCGCTACAATGTCAGACGAATGCCGTAACAGAAGTTAAAGGAAGCAAGACATGAGCACCACTATTGAAAAAATCCAGCGCCAGATCGCTGAAAACCCGATTCTGCTGTATATGAAAGGCTCTCCGAAGCTGCCAAGCTGCGGCTTCTCCGCACAAGCGGTTCAGGCGCTGTCAGCCTGTGGTGAGCGTTTTGCTTACGTTGATATCCTACAGAACCCGGACATCCGCGCTGAGCTGCCTAAGTACGCTAACTGGCCGACTTTCCCACAGCTGTGGGTTGACGGTGAGCTGGTTGGCGGCTGCGATATCCTGATTGAAATGTATCAGCGCGGCGAACTGCAGCAGCTGATCAAAGAGACGGCGGCGAAGTACAAAACCGAAGAGCCGGACGCAGAGTAATTTTCTGCGCAAATAAAAAAGCGACCTGATAAGGTCGCTTTTTTTTATTCTTCGCTGTCGCCCATCGGCAGCGGCCAGCCGCCCAGACGCTTCCAGCGGTTGACGATCTCACAGAACAGCTCTGCGGTGCGCTCCGTGTCGTATAAAGCGGAATGCGCCTGCGTGCCGTCAAAAGGTATACCCGCCGTGATGCAGGCTTTAGATAACACCGTTTGTCCCAGAGCCAGGCCGCTCAGCGCGGCGGTGTCGAAGGTCACAAAAGGATGGAAGGGGTTGCGTTTGAGCGCGGCGCGCTCCGCGGCGGCCATGGTAAAGCTGTGATCGAAGGTGGCGTTATGGGCCACCATGATGGCGCGGCTGCAGTTACTCTCTTTCATGCCTTTACGCACCATTTTAAAAATGGCGTGCAGCGCATCATATTCACTGACTGCGCCACGCAGCGGGTTGTGCGGGTCGATACCGTTAAACGCCAGCGCTTCCGGCTGTAAGTTTGCCCCTTCGAAAGGTTCAACATGGAAATGCAGCGTGGTGTCCGGTGTAAGCCAGCCCTGTTCATCCATCTTCAGCGTGATGGCGGCAATTTCGAGCAGCGCATCGGTTTTAGCGTTAAATCCGGCTGTTTCTACATCAATGACAACGGGATAAAAACCACGAAAACGGTCGCACAGACCGCTAAATTGAGCGTTATCGGACATCAGGGTCTCTTACAAGGGGAAAAAGCAGAGCGCATTATGGCAAATTTTGCAGGGTGATGCAGTAAAACTACGGGCGCATGTTGCGCCCTGAGGGATCAGTTGCCCAGACCGCGACCCGCGTCTTTGGCTTCAATCAGTTCGATTTTGTAACCGTCGGGATCTTCCACGAACGCAATCACGGTGGTGCCACCTTTTACCGGACCCGCTTCGCGCGTAACGTTACCGCCGTTGCTGCGAATGCGTTCACACGCTTCGGCCGCGTTGTCCACTTCCAGCGCGATGTGGCCGTAGGCGGTACCCAGCTCATAGCTGTCTACGCCCCAGTTGTAGGTCAGCTCGATCACCGCTTCATCCGTTTCCGGGCCGTAACCCACGAACGCCAGCGAGTATTTGTATTCCGGGTTTTCGCTGGTGCGCAGCAGCTTCATGCCCAGGACGTTAGTGTAGAAATCAATGGAACGTTGCAGGTCGCCAACGCGCAGCATGGTGTGAAGTAGGCGCATAATTTCCTCATTAACCAATGGAATAGACTGTCTTTTTGAACAGAAACGATGTTTTAGTATAGCGGCGAAGTATCGCCGCTATCAATGAACAATGGCGAGATTACAGAGAAGGGTAGTCGGTGTAGCCTTCCGCGCCGCCGCCGTAGAAGCTTTCCGGGCGCTGCGGGTTCAGGGCCGCTTTTTTCTGCAGGCGGGCTACCAGATCCGGGTTGGCGATGTAGTCGCGGCCAAACGCGACGGCATCGATCAGCCCTTTGCCGATCAGGTCTTCGGCTTTCTCCGGGGTATAAGCCCCCGCACCGATGATCACCCCGTGGAAACGCTCGCGCACTTTCTGACGGAAAGCGTCCGTGTAAGGCTTACCGCCAGCCCAGTCCGGTTCGGACATGTGCAGATAGGCGATGCCGCGCTTAGCCAGTTCTTCGATCAGGTACAGGGCATCGGCTTCTTCGTTCGGACCGTTGTCGACGTTCTGGAAAGAACCGATTGGGGAGACGCGGATCCCTATACGATCCGGGCTCCACTCCTGGCATACGGCGTCAACCACTTCCAGCACCAGGCGAGCGCGGTTTTCGACGCTGCCGCCGTACTGGTCGGTGCGATGGTTGGACGACGGTGACAGGAACTGGTGCAGCAGGTAGCCATGGGCGGAGTGCAGCTCAATCAGGTCAAAACCGGCTTCACGAGCGTTGGCCACGGCCTGGCGGAAGTCGTTCACGATACCCGGAATTTCATCCAGCTCAAGCGCGCGCGGCATAGAGGTATCCACGCGGATCGCATTGCCGTTTTCATCACGCAGGGACGTACGGGTATTTGCACTCAGGGCCGAAGCGGAGACCGGAGCCTGGCCGCCAGGCTGAATGCTGCTGTGAGAGATACGACCGGTATGCCACAGCTGGACCGCAATGCGACCCTCTTCAGCGTGAACGCCCGCGGTGATTTTCTGCCATGCGGCGATCTGCTCCGGGCTGTGAAGACCCGGCGCACCCGCATAGCCTTTAGCCTGAGCGGAAATCTGCGTGGCTTCCGTGATGATCAGGCCAGAGCTTGCGCGCTGACGATAGTATTCACCCATCAGTGGGGTTGGGATGTCGCCCGGCTCATGCTGCGCAGGCGGGTAAGCGGAGCCATAAACACGCGGTTTGGCGCAGTGACGGCACCCACTTTTAAGGGGGTAAATAATTTTTCAGCTGACATAAAGACTCCTGAGTAGACCAGTCGACTAGTAGTTGGGTAAATAAAAACGCCTGTTAAATGCCAGGCGCAGTAATGCTGTTTTTCACATGTGCCAGCGCGCTTTCCAGCGGCACGGCACTGCGCGAAATTTTTGCCTGCAGGTTAGCTCCTAGCCAGAGCGCATATAACACCTGCGCCTGGGTTAACGGCTCGACGGAAAAGGCCAGCGTTTTTTCATCGCGGCCTTTCTCCAGCGCCTGGGCCAGCAGGGCGATAACGCCGCGGGCACCTTTATCCATCGCCGTGCGCATATCTTCAGAAAGATCGCACACTTCTGCAGACAGCTTAACGGTCAGGCATCCGCTGATAATGCCCTGCTGACAGAACTGGTTCAGCGTTTCCTGATAGTAGTTCAGAACACGATCCCGGTAGTTACCTTCACCCGACGCAAAGTGGGTCGCCAGGCGCTGGTGGTAGCCAGCATAATGACGCTCCAGCATCGCTACACCAAAAGCCTCTTTGGACCGGAAGTAGTGATAAAACGACCCCTTCGGTACCTCAGCGGTTTTTAAAAGCTCGCTCAACCCCATACCGGTAAACCCGCGATGCATGCAAAGTCGCTCGCCGGTTGCCAGTAAATGTTCGCGGGTATCGTGTTCAGTATTTCTGCTCATGGCCGCACTCTAATAGACCGTTCGGTCTAATGCAAGCGAGTTTACTGACGACATGCGCTCAGTATATCCAGCTGCGGTTGATAAACCGTTGATTTCACGTCCATCATACCCAATACGGTTGAGAATAAATTGTCCTGGGAAACCGCATTTTTTGCTGCATTGTCGCGCAAACACTGTTCGTTGACGCCAAAGTTTTTCGCGTAATCCGGTGACAGCCAGAACATAAACGGAATATGCGTTTGCTGCTCCGGCGCCAGCATGTACGGCGTGCCGTGCAGATAAATACCGCTTTCGCCCAGCGATTCACCGTGATCTGAGAGATAAATCAGTGCGGTGTTCATGCTCGACTGGCGCGCTTTCAGCGCATCAATGGTTTTGCTGACCATGCTGTCGGTATAGAGGATAGTATTGTCATAGGTATTGATCAGCGCCTGATGATCGCAATCCTGAATTTCATTGGTGTCGCAGGTTGGGGTGAATTTACGGAAGTTGTCCGGGTAACGGCGATAGTATGCCGGACCGTGGCTCCCCATCAGGTGGATAACCAGCACCGTATCTTGCTTCACGCCATCCAGCACGTTGTCCAGACGATAGAAGTTCACATCGTCAATACAGGATTTGTCTTTGCAGAACTGATCCAGCTGCCACTGCGTCATGTCGGTATGGGGCACGCGATCGCAGGCACCTTTACAGCCGCCGTCGTTGTCGCGCCACAGCAGGTTGATACCCGCATGCTTAAGCACGTCGAGCAGTCCCTCGCGATGGTGAGCCAGGTCGGCATCGTATTTGCTGCGCGTCATGCCGGAGAACATGCACGGAACGGAAACCGCGGTTTCGGTACCACACGAGGAGGACTGCGGGAAGTTAATCACGTCCTGCTTTTTCAGCTCCGGGTTGGTTTCGCGTTCGTAACCGTTCAGGGAGTAGTTTGCCGCGCGAGAGGCTTCGCCGACGACAAGCACCAGAACGGTTTTCTTTTGTTGGCCGGTAATCAGTGACCCTTTGTGGGCATCTTCACCAATGCGCACCAGCGTTTGATCGCCGGCAAACCAGCGCATTTTGCTGTACTTCACCACGGCGCTGACATAGTTCGCCGGGGTGACCATTTTGACGATGCTTTTGTTATTGCGGAACAGCGACGCGTAGTCTTTATAAAACAGCGCGGCAATCAGGATAATCACCAGCAGGGCGCCGAGCATCGCGGCAACGCGCGTCAGCAGCGCGTACCACCATTTTCCGGTACGAATCCGGGTCAATGCCAGCACCACGGAAGGCACGAGGCCAGCAATGACAATCCACAGAATCATCTGCGGGGTCACCAGGGCGGTCGCTTCCTGAGAGTTGGTTTCGAACACGTTCACAATCATGTTCTGATCGATCACCGCGCCGTAGGTATACATGAAATAGGTCGCCGCGGCGCATCCGATCGTCAATACAATCAGCAGCGGCTTGCGGAGATACGGGATGTTAAGCAGGCTAAAGACAATCACCCAGCCGCAAAACAGCACCAGCGGGACGGAGGCGGCAAAGAGGAAGTCGTGCAGATGCACTGGGCCGATAATGGCCCAGCTGCGCTGGATAAACAGCCCGTTCAGCAGAGTAAAAAAGAGTGCACAGCCCAGAGTAAATTTAATGTCGTTACATTGTAACTTTCTGATTAACCACATCGATCGGTAAACCCGTTATTGTCATGATGGGCCGAGTATAGAGAGGGAAGATTAGTGAAACCTTAATGCCACAAATCTGTGATACGGCCTTGCACGCGGCGCGATTAACGTCTTCACTGTAGGTGAGAGTAGCTATCGGGAGGTGAGTGTGGCAGAGCAGCTGGAGTTTTTCCCCATCCAGAGCCCGTGCCGGGGTATTTGTCAGGTCGATGAACGCGGATATTGCCGCGGGTGCATGCGTACCCGCGATGAGCGTTTTAACTGGCAAAACTTTAGCGACACGCAAAAGCAGGAGGTGTTACGCCTCTGCCGACAGCGTCTTCTGCGCAAAATACGCGCAAACAAAGCGGGTGAGACCGAAGAACCCCAGCAACCTTCACTTTTTTAACACGGTAATTGCGTATACTCATGACATTACGTCCTTGAGGAAAATGTTATGGTTCAGCGAATTACCCTTGCCCCCCAGGGGCCAGAATTCTCCCGTTTTGTGATGGGCTACTGGCGTCTGATGGACTGGAATATGTCCCCGCTCCAGCTGGCGAGCTTTATTGAAGAGCACCTCGATTTAGGCATCACCACGGTTGATCATGCGGATATTTACGGTGGCTACCAGTGCGAGGCCGCTTTCGGCGAGGCGCTTAAGCTGGTTCCGGCCCTGCGCGACCGCATGGAGATCGTCACGAAGTGTGGGATTGCCACCACGGCAAAACCTGAACATGCCCTCGGTCATTACATCACCGACAGCGCGCATATCATCAAGAGCGCCGAGCAGTCGCTGGTCAATCTGGCGACCGATCGTATCGACCTGCTGTTAATCCACCGCCCCGACCCGCTGATGGATGCCGATGAGGTAGCGGAAGCCTTCCTGAACCTGCATCAGAGTGGAAAAGTGCGTCACTTCGGCGTGTCTAACTTTACCCCGGCACAGTTTGCGCTGCTTCAGTCTCGTCTGCCGTTCACCCTCGCCACCAACCAAGTTGAGATCTCCCCGGTACACCAGCCGCTGCTGCTGGATGGTACCCTCGACCAGCTGCAGCAGCTGCGCATTCGCCCGATGGCGTGGTCCTGCCTGGGGGGCGGACGTCTGTTTAATGATGAGGAATTCCAGCCGCTGCGCAACGAGCTTGAAACCATCGCCCGCGAACTGAACGCGGAGAGCATCGAACAGGTGGTCTACGCATGGATCCTGCGCCTGCCGTCAAAACCGCTGCCCATTATCGGCTCCGGCAAAATAGAACGCGTGCGTTCTGCACTGGCCGCTGAAGAGCTGCAGATGACCCGTCAGCAGTGGTTCCGCATCCGTAAGGCCGCGCTGGGTTACGACGTACCATAAACCGCCTGAAGGTGACTTTCCGGTGAAATCTTTGCCCCTGGTATACACTTAAGGGGCAAAAAATAACCCGCGGAGGTCACTATGAAGCGTTTTGCTCTGGCACTGGTCACGCTGGTTGTTTGCGCAGGGGCGCAGGCAGCCAGTGACGAAGTGGAAATTAATCTCGTCACCGCACAGGGTGTGGGTCAGTCCATCGGAACGGTGAAAATCACTGAAACCGATAAAGGACTGGAGTTTGCCCCCAACCTCAAAGCCCTCCCTCCCGGTGAACATGGTTTCCATGTTCACGCCAAAGGCAGCTGTCAGCCCGCTTTAAAAGAAGGTAAACCGTCTGCGGCGGAAGCGGCAGGAGGGCACCTCGATCCGCAGCATTCCGGCAAGCATGAAGGCCCGGATGGAATGGGGCATTTAGGCGATCTGCCTGTGCTGGTGGTGAATAACGACGGTAAAGCCACCGATCCCGTCGTCGCGCCGCGACTGAAAAAGCTGGATGAGGTGAAAGGCAAGGCGCTGATGATCCATGTCGGCGGCGACAATATGTCCGATCGGCCTAAACCGCTTGGCGGTGGCGGAGCACGCTATGCGTGCGGCGTGATCTGATCTCCAATCGTTCCCGGTGGCGGTGCCTGTTCCAGCTGCGAGAGCGAGCAGTGCAGGCGCCAGATTATCGAGGCCAAATCACGGGCTGCGGGCAGATGATGCTGTGCCAGCGTATCGCAGATCCGCTGCAGTTCATTCAGCGTGGCTTCCAGCGGCCGCTGCTGGACACCGCGCTCGCTCATTACATCGCGCAGCAGGGAGATGCAAACATCACGAACCTGCGACAGCGGATCGGAACGCGTTTCCCACTCGCGAAGCTGCCAGACCACGTGCGAGCAGTTCAACAGCACCACGCCCCAGCGCAGCAGCCAGCGCCGGGACAGCGCGTCCTGGCTGTTATTCAGCTGGCTGACGTGATGATAGACCAGCGATTCATACTCGTTTTCGCTCAGATGCGGTTTACGGCTGAGCTGGTCGACAAACCCTCTGCGTAGCTCCCGGATATGCCTGCGGCTCTTGCGTGCATCGGAGCCGGGACGTAACACCGCGAAAGCCAGCCACGCCAGCCCCACGCCCAGGATCTTCGCCAGGTTGTCATTGAGAAAATCGGCGTAATCATAAACCGGTGGATTCGTCACGGAGATAAACGAGCCCATAAAAACAATCAGCTGTCCCCAGAGGCCCGCCAGCTTAGGCATTTGCAGCTTCAGAAGCTGCATGGTGGTTAACAGGGGAAACAGGAACAGCAGGAACTGCCACAGATCGCTTATCTGCACCATCAGGCCAAACTTCACCACGAAGCTGAACAGCGACAGCAGCACCAGCGTGCGCAGCAGCAGCGTAAGCGAGTTGAACGGCGAGGCCGCGACGGAATAAAGCACGCAGCTGATGGCGGCAAGCGTAAGGGCCGCCGTACCGGACTCCCACTGCGTGGTAATGCTCCACGCCCCCACCAGCATCAGCGCACAGAAGGTGCGAAAACCGCTCCACAGCGCTTCCAGATAGTCGGTATGGCGCGCAAGTGCCGGGCTGCCGGGGACGTTGAACTCCGTCAATGGGGTCGCGTTTTCGACGGCCGTAATCCAGCGGCTGCTGCGCAGGTACAGCCGACAAAAGTAATTCAGGCGCTGCCAGAAGGCGCGATGGCGGTAGTCGTACTCATCAACCGGGGCGAGCGGGGCGATAATCCGCGCTACGGTGTAAATGTCCGCATCCGGGCGCGCAAGGGCCGCGAGCAGCGTTTCAATCACGGCCCGGGTATTTTCAGGCGGCGTCGGCCAGTTGAGCAGCATCCGGCGCAGGCTGGAGATGGCGCTGGTCATGCGCAGCTGCTGGTGCAGCAGATAGTTAAGCAGTGTGTTCTGGCGGCGAAAGCGGTAGTGGCTCCAGAACGCCTGAATGCGCAACAGATTCATCGTCAGGATCTGTCCGATAACCTTTTCATGCGCGAGGCGGATATCGTCGCTGGAATCCGGTTGCCACAGCAGGCTCGCGTGTTCCAGTAATCGGGTATGCATGGTTTTTAGCGCGGTGATGAGCGCGGTGCCGTCGGATGTGCTGGGGAGGATCATCATCATAAAGCCGCCGCTGAGGATCCCGACAATCACTTCACAGACGCGCGCCTGGGCAATATCCCACAGCTCGGTGGTGTCGAGCACGTTTACCACCGGAAAGGCGATGATGGCGGCGGTATAGCCCGCCAGCTGAAACGCGTAGGCGACGTTATTGGTAAAATGGGCGCAGGCCCAGGTACAGCACCCCAGCCATGCCGCCATGCTCAGCATGAACAGCCACGGATCGTTCAGCGTATGGCCCGCGATAATTAACGCCGCGGTGGCGCCCAGCAGGCTGCCCGCGATGCGGCCAAGGCTTTTACTGATCACTCCGCCTACCGTCGGAAAACTGACCACCGCCGCAGACGTCATCGCCCAGTAGGGCTCATCCAGGTTAAGGTAATAAGCCACAGTCAACGCAAGACACATGGCAATGCCGTTACGCAGCGCGTAGCGCCACTGGGGACGCGTTGCTTTCATCCACGGCGTGTTTTGCCAGGAGAGACCCTGCAGCTTCATCACCGGTTTCCGATGGAGACAGTGCAGGTGGTGCCGGATACCAGGGTAATGTCCTCCGGCAAGCGGTCAAACTCCACGCGAACCGGAACGCGCTGGGCCAGACGCACCCAGGGAACGTTCGGCTTTATGTCCGGCACCAGGCCTGAATCCGTTTCAACACTCTGATCGTAAATGGCGCGGCCAATGCTGGAAACGTGACCCTGTAACTTTTGAGGGCCGCTGTAAAGCGTTATTGCGGCTGGCGAACCCTCGCGAATATGCCGAAGCTTGGTCTCTTCGAAATAGCCCACGACGTAGAAGGAGTGGCTGTCGACGAGGGCGAATATCGGTTGTCCCGTGGTGGCATAATTCCCCACGCGGGCCGAGAGGTTGGTCACCCATCCATCAACAGGTGCCGTAATCACGGTTTGGGTCAGTTGCCACTGCGCTTGCTTCAGCGTCGCCTCCGCCACGTTGACGCTAGCCTGCATCGCCTTAACGTTGATATTGGCGGTGTCTAAATCTTCCGCTGAGATGTAGTTTTGCGACAGGTGGCGGCGGCGGTTGGCCTCGTTGTTGGCCTTTGCCAGATCCGACTGGGCTTTTGCCAGCTGCGCCTGGGCGTTCAGGATCGCAATGTGGTACGGGGTGTCGTCGATGCGGAATAAAATGTCTCCCTTTTTGACGAACTGGTTATCCTTAACCAACAGGGTCGTAATACTTCCCGATACCTGAGGGGTAATGCTGACCTGCTCGGCGCGGACTTTGCCGTCACGCGTCCACGGCGACTGCATATAAAAATTCCACATCCACCAGCCCGCAACCAGTGCGAGGGCAAGGACAAACAGGGTGGAAAAGTACTTTAGCGTTTTCAGGAACATATTCACCACACAGTCAAAACGGCAAGGCCCAGGCATACGGAAAGGGCAAACAGGGAAAGATCCATCAGCATGGGATGCCAGATTTCGCCGGAGTACATCCAGTCGCGAAGCAGACGATGCGCGATGAGCCAGAGGATAAAGCCCACCAGAACGGCCTTAAACAGGGGAGGAAAGTAGACTGACGCACCGAAGATCAGGTCCTGAAGGGGTAAACCCCCTGAGCGATGAAAAAACGTCACGGGCAGAAATCCTTTGCAGTGAACAGAATGCCGCGTTGGCTTGTCTTAGTATGATGAAGCATCATAATTCAGTGTAAGTCATACTTTTAAGTTCGATGAATGCAGTATTGCATTTGTTTTGGCAATACAAATGCTGCACACTATTCTAAAATCAGTATAATAACTTAGCAAGCTAATTATAAGGAGATGAAATTGGAATCGCCATTAGGTTCTGATCTGGCAAGGTTGGTACGCGTCTGGCGTGCTCTGATTGACCATCGCCTGAAACCTCTGGAACTCACACAGACGCATTGGGTCACGCTGCACAACATTCATCAGCTGCCGCCCGAACAGTCGCAAATTCAACTGGCAAAAGCGATAGGGATTGAGCAACCGTCGCTGGTGCGCACGCTTGACCAGCTGGAAGAGAAGGGGTTGATCTCGCGGCAAACCTGCGCCAGCGATCGTCGCGCCAAGCGGATTAAACTCACCGAGAAAGCGGCGCCTATCATCACGGAAATGGAAGCCGTGATCACTAAGACGCGCGGTGAAATCCTGTCAGGCGTTTCACCGGCGGAGCTGGAAATGCTCATCAGCCTCATTGGGCGCCTTGAGCAAAACATCCATGAGCTACAGTCGCGCGACTGACAAACAACAAGGCCTTGCAGCAGCAAGGCCTTTTTTTTACTTAAAGACGACAACGCGGTTACGGCCCGTCTCCTTCGCTTCATACATCGCTTTGTCGGCATTTTCCACGCACGTTTCTGCGGCTATTGCGGGTGACGTTGCCGTAAATACCCCCATGCTGATGGTGATTGGCTCCGGTAGTTGACCGCCGCTGCTGGCGTTATCGAAGCTGCTCAGATTTAACCGTATGCGTTCCGCCACCTGATACGCCGCGTCTGATGAGGTGTTGGCCAGCATCAGAACAAACTCCTCACCACCGATACGGGCCGCGATGTCCTGGGGGCGCACGGAATCCATCAGCAGATTAGCGACAAACTGCAGGACCTTGTCGCCCTGAAGATGCCCGTAGGTGTCGTTGATACGCTTGAAGCGATCGAGATCGCTGACGATGACGGAAACCGGACGGCTGGGTTTGGCGATATCCAGCGCCTGCTTTAATGTTTCATAAAAATAACTGCGGTTATACAGGCGCGTCAGCGGATCGCGAATGGAGTTCTGGTAAGACTGCTGATACTTAACGTGCGAGTCGCGATACAGCCTGAAAACATCGTAGAGCAGAACAAAAATGATCATCAGCGTGGCGACGGTTTCAAATAAGCGAGCGCGATACCAGGAGACATCTTCAACATGTCCACCCACTAACAGCATTGAGAGCGTGACGATATAGCAGACGCACAGAAAATTACCGCCCACCCAGAATAAGTTGCGTATGCGCGTAATAAACATCAGCGTGGCTAATGTGACCACCCAGAGTGCAATCAATGCAATATTAATAAAGTGGCTCCAGAGAACCATAAACTCACGGGTTTCATTATCAACAAGATCAATGGATAAAAAGGAAGAATGACTGGAATACATCCAGGCCAAACCTACTGCAAAGACGGTAAAGAGAAACTCGCCGCTCACAATAGCGATATGCGCCAGCCGCGAAAGGGGACAATTGCGCGTGGTATAGAGTATTGCCGAAACGATTATTAGCACCGCCATTAAGAGATGGCGGAACATATAGAAAATCATCGCATCGTTGTAGTTCACCGCGTTGAACTGATAAAGGTCCAGCCAGGCGGGAAAGCTGCACAGCGTTCCGACCATCAGCGATGCCGACCCGGCAAAGGCAAAAGCGAGCGATACCAGATACAACCGTTTTCGGTCACACCAGTATTTCATTGCCATAAAACAGGCAATAAACAGATCAAACACCAGTAAAAAAATGGTGAGCGTAGGGAACAAGTGAGACGAAAAGGTAGGAACCCATTCGGCAATTTTTGAAAACAGGGCGTGTAATATGCCGATAACAGCAATACAACCTAGACAGAACGAGATATAACGGCCCTTTAAAGAACGGCGATTCGCAAACATATATGGTTTTAATGACTTTATAATGAATTAGGGGAGGGTATTGCGGAGAGTGTAATCAATTAGCACGCTAAATACTTTGCGCAGAAACAATATATGGCGTGGTTAATAATGGGTGGGGTGAATGTATTTTGTAAATATATTTGTGGGAGTGATAAATAATGTAAATGGATGTGGCCTGATGGCCACATCCATTTTTAATTAACGTGGTGAAACGGTCACCTGACTTCCGTTGCTTGCCAGAACAACGCGCTGGCCTGCAGAGAAGCGAGTGCTGCCTTGTTTCTGAACAACCATGATCGTGCTGCCGTCGTCTTTACGAATTTCCAGCTCTACGCCCTGGGTTTTGTTCATCGCACCCTGAACGCCCTGGCCGGCTACGCCACCCGCAACGGCGCCTGCGGCCGTTGCCAGAGAGCGACCAGTGCCGCCGCCGACGGTATTACCCAGGAAACCACCCAGAACGGCACCGCCGATTGCGCCCATCACGTTGTTTTCATCACCGCCCTGGATCTGTACAGGGCGTGCGTTAACAACGGTACCGTAAGTCACGTTCTGAACCTGTTTCGCTTCAGAAGCGCTGTAAACGTCGCCAGAAAGTGAACTGTCATTCACACAGCCAGCCAGAGTTAAACCAATCAGCGAAACGCCCAGTACACGTAAAATCATTTGAATCTCCTGTTCACCAAAAACGCCCGATTGGGGGCATCCGTTATGGCTAAATTATATGGCATAAGGGGCCATAGTTCATATCTTTGCACTAACAATAAGAAAATTGTACTTGAATTTGACTTAACGAGACATAAACAGGATCCGCCCGTGTTACCCGTCTGACATTGTTAAAAAATATTATCGCCGGATAGCAAAGCTGCGCCGTTTATGGTTGAGTGGATATCCTTAGCCCACGCAACGTAAGGAAAGCGCATGAAATCGGGTCGCTACATTGGTGTGATGTCAGGCACCAGTCTGGATGGGGTAGATGTCGTTCTGGCCGCCATTGACGAAAACATGGTGGCGCAGCAGGCGAGCCTGACCTGGCCAATCCCCATTTCACTGAAAGAGGATATTCTGAGTATCTGTCAGGGGCAGCAGCTGACCCTCTCCCAGCTTGGAAAGCTTGATGTTCGCCTGGGGGCGCTGTTTGCGGATGCGGTGCAGGCTTTGATGCAAAAAGAACATCTTCGCCCGCAGGATGTGGTGGCCATCGGGTGTCACGGACAAACGGTCTGGCATGAGCCCGGCGGAGATGCCCCGCATACCCTGCAAATCGGCGATAACAACCAGATTGTGGCGAAAACGGGCGTGACGGTGGTTGGCGATTTCCGTCGTCGCGATATCGCCCTTGGTGGGCAGGGCGCGCCGCTGGTACCCGCGTTCCATCAGGCGTTACTGGCGCACCCTACAGAACGGCGGATGGTGCTCAACATTGGTGGGATTGCCAACCTGTCGATGCTCATCCCGGGGCAGCCCGTCCGCGGCTACGATACCGGCCCGGGCAATATGTTAATGGATGCCTGGATCTGGCGGCAGTGCGGACAACCGTATGATAAAAACGCGGAGTGGGCGAGCGGGGGGAAAGTGATTATTCCGCTGCTGCAGTCGATGCTGAGCGATCCTTATTTTGCCCTGCCGGCCCCTAAGAGTACGGGGCGTGAATACTTCAATCTGGGCTGGCTTGAGCGTCAGCTGGCGCCATTCCCGGCGCTCGCGCCGCAGGATGTCCAGGCGACGCTTGCCGAGCTGACGGCCGTGTCGATCTCCGAACAGGTTCTGCTCAGCGGCGGATGTGAACGTCTGCTGGTGTGCGGCGGAGGAAGCCGAAACCCGCTGGTGATGGCGCGTCTTGCGGGGCTACTGTCGGGTACCGAAGTGACCACGACCGACGAGGCAGGCATCAGCGGGGATGATATGGAGGCGCTGGCCTTCGCCTGGCTTGCCTGGCGCACCATTGCCGGACGGCCGGGCAATTTGCCGTCGGTGACCGGCGCGCGTGAGGCGAGCGTCCTCGGGGCGATTTTCCCGGCAAATCCTCGTCATAATCAGAGTTAACTGAAATTCAGCGCGGCGCGTCATCGTTAGAATGGAACGAAACAGGAGGGCAGCCATGCCCTCCAGGACCAGGAAAGTCTTCGGAATACGCCCATGAAAAAACTTCTTCTTATTGCCGCGCCTTTATTGCTGTCAGGATGCAGCGTCTATAACCAGCTTCTTGAGCGCATGCAGACTGATACGCTGGAGTATCGCTGCGATGAAAAACCGCTGACCGTCAAGCTGAATAACCCACGTCAGGAAGCCAGTTTTGTTTATGACAATAAATTGCTGACGCTGAAGCAGGGGATGTCAGCCTCCGGCGCACGTTATTCCGACGGTATCTACGTCTTCTGGTCGAAAGGCGACAGCGCCACGGTCTACAAACGCGACCGCATTGTGCTGAACAATTGCCAGCTCGAAAATCCGAAGCGTTGAGATTTTTACAGGGGCGGCGCACAATAGCGCCACCCACTCTCAATGTCAGCTAACGCCATGTCAGATAACGACGAACTGCAGCAAATTGCGCATCTGCGCCGTGAATACACTAAAGGCGGCCTGCGTCGCCAGGATCTTCCCGCTGAGCCCCTCGTGCTTTTTGAACGCTGGCTGAAACAGGCCTGCGAAGCGAAACTCGCCGACCCAACCGCCATGGTTGTCGCGACGGTGGATGAAAACGGCCAACCTTATCAGCGCATCGTATTGCTCAAGCATTATGACGAGAAAGGGCTGGTGTTCTATACCAACCTCGGTAGCCGTAAGGCGCACCATTTAGAAAACAATCCGCGTATCAGCCTGCTGTTTCCCTGGCACATGCTGGAACGTCAGGTAATGGTCACCGGCAAGGCGGAACGTCTCTCGACGCTGGAAGTGGTGAAGTATTTCCACAGCCGCCCGCGCGACAGCCAGATTGGCGCCTGGGTATCAAAACAGTCCAGCCGAATTTCCGCCCGCGGCGTGCTGGAAAGTAAATTCCTGGAGCTGAAACAGAAGTTCCAGCAGGGTGAAATTCCTTTGCCAAGCTTCTGGGGCGGTTTCCGCATCCCGATTGAGCAGATGGAGTTCTGGCAGGGGGGCGAACATCGCCTGCACGACCGCTTTTTATACCAGCGCGAGAATGGCGGCTGGAAAATCGACAGACTGGCACCGTAATCCCCGAAATTTGTTGATTTAAGCGCTAGCGCACACCGCGCTTGCGCTTTATTCTATTGTCCTTTCGCATCAGGCGAAAAGTCGTGTACCGGCAAAGGTGCAGTCGTTTATACATGGAGAATTTGATGGCAAGCAGTAACTTGATTAAACAATTGCAAGAGCGGGGCCTCGTGGCCCAGGTGACGGACGAGGAAGCGTTAGCAGAGCGACTGGCGCAAGGCCCGATCGCGCTCTATTGCGGCTTCGATCCCACCGCTGACAGCTTGCATTTGGGGCATCTTGTTCCATTGTTATGCCTGAAACGCTTCCAGATGGCGGGCCATAAGCCTGTTGCGCTGGTGGGCGGCGCGACCGGCCTGATTGGTGACCCAAGCTTTAAAGCCGCTGAGCGTAAACTGAACACCGAAGATACCGTGCAGGAGTGGGTGGATAAGATCCGCAAACAGGTTGCACCATTCCTCGACTTCAACTGTGGTGAAAACTCTGCCATTGCCGCGAACAACTACGACTGGTTTGGCAGCATGAACGTGCTGACCTTCCTGCGCGACATCGGCAAGCACTTCTCTGTTAACCAGATGATTAACAAAGAGGCCGTGAAGCAGCGTCTGAACCGTGACGACCAGGGTATCTCCTTTACCGAGTTCTCCTACAACCTGCTGCAGGGTTATGACTTTGCCTGCCTGAACAAGCTGCACGGCGTTTCCCTGCAGATTGGCGGTTCCGATCAGTGGGGTAACATCACCTCCGGTATCGACCTGACCCGTCGTCTGCACCAGAACCAGGTCTTCGGTCTGACCGTTCCGCTGATCACCAAGGCAGACGGCACCAAATTTGGGAAAACCGAAGGCGGCGCGGTATGGCTCGATCCGAAGAAAACCAGCCCGTACAAATTCTACCAGTTCTGGATCAACACGGCGGATGCCGATGTTTACCGCTTCCTGAAGTTCTTCACCTTTATGGACATCGAAGACATCAACGCGCTGGAAGAAGAGGACAAAAACAGCGGTAAAGCACCGCGCGCCCAGTATGTGCTGGCGGACGAAGTGACCAAACTGGTTCACGGTGAAGAAGGTCTGGCCGCGGCAAAACGCATTACCGCAAGCCTGTTCAACGGTACCCTGAGCGATCTGAGCGAGGCGGACTTCGAACAGCTGGCGCAGGACGGCGTGCCGATGGTTGAGATGGAAAAAGGGGCTGACCTGATGCAGGCGCTGGTGGACTCTGAGCTCCAGCCTTCGCGCGGTCAGGCGCGTAAAACTATCGCCTCTAACGCTATCACCATCAACGGCGAGAAACAGGCTGACCCGGAATACACCTTCGTTGACGGTGACCGTCTGTATGGTCGCTACACGCTGCTGCGTCGCGGTAAGAAAAACTACTGCCTTGTCTGCTGGAAATAATTAACAGTCTCCAGGGGCGTGGGAAACCACGCCCCTTTTGTTTTTTCAGGGTTTGGTAAGAAAAAAATGAAGAACATCCTCGCCATTCAGTCCCACGTTGTTTTTGGACACGCTGGCAATAGCGCCGCGGAATTCCCGATGCGTCGCCTCGGCGTCAACGTCTGGCCCCTTAATACCGTGCAGTTCTCTAACCACACGCAATACGGCAAATGGACCGGCTGCGTAATGCCACCTTCACACCTCACCGAGGTTGTGCAGGGGATTGCCGATATCGACCAGCTCAGACGCTGTGACGCCGTGCTGAGCGGCTACCTCGGCTCAGCGGAGCAGGGGGAGCATATCCTCGGCATCGTACGTCAGGTGAAAGCCGCAAACCCGGCGGCAAAATACTTCTGCGACCCCGTCATGGGTCATCCGGAGAAAGGCTGTATCGTGGCGCCAGGCGTCGCAGAGTTTCACGTCCGCCACGCGCTGCCCGCCAGCGATATCATTGCGCCAAACCTGGTCGAGCTCGAAATTCTCTGCGAGCGTCCGGTTAACAGCGTAGAAGAGGCGGTAAGCGCGTCTCGCGAACTGATCGCTCAGGGGCCTGAGGTGGTGCTGGTAAAACATCTCGCCCGCGCAGGTCTGAGTCAGGACCGTTTTGAGATGCTTCTGGTGACGAAAGATGACGCCTGGCATATTAGCCGTCCGCTGGTGGATTTCGGCCTGCGCCAGCCGGTTGGGGTCGGAGATGTTACGAGTGGTCTGCTGCTGGTGAAATTACTGCAGGGGGCGACGATGCGCGACGCGCTGGAACACGTTACCGCGGCGGTGTACGAAATCATGATTGCGACGAAAGAGATGCAGGAATATGAACTGCAGGTGGTTGCGGCACAGGATCGTATCGCGAAGCCGGAGCACTATTTCAGCGCAACCCGGTTATAACCGGCCAAAACGTGTAGGCCGGGTAAGCGTTAGCGCCACCCGGCAACACAGGCCGCTCGGTTAGTTCAACCCTTCCGCTTTCAGCGCCGCAGCCACTGCAGGACGCTCCGCCACGCGTTTCATATACGATGCGATATGGTCTAACCCGTCCAGGTTCAGCTTAACCGCGCGCGCCCAGCGCAGCACGGTAAACAGATACGCATCGGCAATCGTGAAGCGCGAACCACAAATCCACTGTTCGTCTCTCAGCGATTCGTTAACGTACTGCAGCTTTTTCTCAAGAAGCGCACGCAGGGTCGGTTTGAACTCCTCTGGCGTATCCGGGCGGAACAACGGCGTAAAACCTTTGTGCAGTTCGGTCGCAATGTAGTTGAGCCATTCCAGCGTCTTATAGCGAGAAATGGTACTGACCGGAGCCAGCAGCTGGCGATCGGGTACGCTATCGGCCAGGAACTGCATAATCGCGACGCCTTCGGTCAGCAGAGTACCGTCATCCAGCAAGAGCGCCGGAACTTGTCCCTTGGGGTTAATGGCAAGAAAATCATCGCCATTTTCCAGACGCTTTTTCATCAGATCAACGCCGTCCAGCGTGAAATCTTTGCCGCTCTCGCGCAGGGTGATATGGGAAGCAAGAGAGCACGCGCCCGGTTTGTAGAACAGTTTCATCGGTAACTCCTTTTTGCTGAGGTTTCAGCTATGTTAGTGCGCCAACGGACAAAAAAAAAGCCGCTAATACATTAGCGGCTTCTGTTCTGTCGTTTCTCAATAATCTTACGCGGTAGCGGTTTTGGTCGCTTCAGCCGTCTTGTCGTCGTCCTGAGTCATACGATTCAGTTTCGGCGCGGTCAGCAGCATCAGAACTGCAATAACCGCAGTCGCGATACCAATCTGCATGAACACGGTACCGTAGACGTTCAGGGAGACCAGTGGGTCAGTGACGTTTTCCGGCACAGCCATCAGGTTCGCAATTTTACCCGCAATGATTGCCGCACCGGCAGTGGTCAGGAACCAGCTACCCATAATGAAGCCCATCAGACGCTGTGGCACCAGCTGTGCAACCATCGCCAGACCCAGACCGGAGATCATCAGTTCACCGATAGACTGCAGCGCGTAGCTCAGGATCAGCCAGTTAACGGACACGATACCCGCGTCGGTGGCAAATTTGGTACCCAGCGGCAGCACCAGGAACGCGCCGGAGCACAGCACCATACCGATCGCAAACTTGTGCGGCATTGGCAGACGGTCGCCCATCTTGTTATAGATAGCGGCCAGAATCGGGCTACCAATCATGATCCAGAACGGGTTCAGCGCCTGATACTGTTCCGGCTCGAACGCGATGCCCAGAATTGAGTGCTCAACGTTACGAATGGCGAAGAAGTTCAGTGAGGTTGGCATCTGGCTGTACAGCACGAAGAAGATAATCGCTTCCAGCATCAGAATGAACGCCACAATCATCTTGCGACGGGCAGCACCCTGCATTGCGAACGCTTCTTTCGCAAAGATAACCACGATACCCAGCGCAACCACGCCCAGAACGGCACGGGCGATACCCTGGTTGTGCAGCAGCCAGGTGGCGATTGCCGCGAGGACAACAACGCCCACGATGGTGGCCAGCAGTTTGCCCATATGCACAGGCTCGAAGTCAGGTTTTGAACCGTAGTCTTTAACCCAGCTGCGGCAGAACAGGAAGTTGACCACGGTGATCAGCATGCCCACGAAGCTCAGCGCAAACGCCACGCTCCAGCCGAACTTCGCCGCAAGCCATGGGGTTGCCAGCATCGAGAAGAACGAACCGATGTTGATGGACATGTAGTACATGGTAAATGCACCGTCCAGGCGCGGATCGTCTTTGTTATAGCAGGTAGAAAGCAGGGAGGACGGGTTCGCTTTGAACAGACCGTTACCGACGGCAATCGTCGCCATACCCATATACACGACAGCGGCATCATGCCCTGACCATGCAACCAGACCATAGCCGATCGCCAGGACAATGGCGCCCAGCATGATGACACGTTTAGTCCCGAGGACTTTATCACCCAGCCAGCCGCCAATAGCGACCAGACCGTACACCAGAGCACTAAAGGAAGAGAACAGCGTGATGGAATCGGCTTCGGACATACCCAGCTGTTTTACCAGGTAAACCGCCATGATCCCTTGCAGGCCGTAATAACCAAAACGCTCCCATAACTCGATAGAGAAGATGAGATAGAACGCTTTAGGCTGTTTAAAAGCGTTAAGACTCACGCTTTCATCTGTTGGTTTATTGTTTGCAGTAGACACATATACCTCTTTTTTTACATCCCATATTAACGGGGGTGTTCATAGCGTGATGGCCGTAGTCCATACGCCTTATAGTTATATTGGGAGGAGAAACGGCGGGTAATGTTCACTATCCTGCCCCATCTGGCAATACGTTTGTAATAATCTGTTACATATATCTGAAGTGGTATAATCGTCGGTTCATATAAATGTTATTCAGCGTTAAATTTCATACGATGAGTAAAGGTAGTTTTTTCGACTGGCGATAACCCACCCTGACCGGCTTTTGGCGATATGTTCTGCTATTTGCCGCTTAATGCAGTGATATGGGCCATATTCTGAAAAATAGCTGGTCTTATGTTCGGTGGTGGAAGGAGAGTATCTTGTCAGACAAAGGGTTTAGGCGGATTTTGACAACAAAAATTCAACATGAAGTTATCAGGGTGATCGCGATCACAGATGTATAGAAATTTTTGGCTATGAAAAAAGTATTAACCTGTTTGAGCGTTAAACAACCGAACAAGTGACAGGTCAGGGGGAATGAAAGACGGACAAATAACGGCCAAAAGAAGGGTGTCTGGTAGCCCTTCTTTTGGTAAGGGTTTGTGACGATCAGGGATACACTTTTTCTTTGTATTCACAGAGATCTTCAATAATGCACGAGCCGCATCGAGGCTTACGGGCAATACAGGTATAGCGGCCGTGCAGAATCAGCCAGTGATGGCAGTCAACCTTAAATTCGTCCGGAACCACCTTTAACAGCTTCTCTTCGACCTGCTCAACATTTTTCCCCGGCGCGAAGTTAGTCCTGTTAGAGACGCGGAAAATATGCGTATCCACGGCGATGGTCGGCCAGCCAAACGCGGTGTTGAGCACCACGTTTGCGGTCTTACGCCCCACGCCCGGTAAGGCTTCCAGTGCGGCGCGATCTTCCGGTACTTCGCCTCCGTGCTGTTCCAACAGGATCCGGCAGGTCTTAATGACGTTCTCGGCTTTGCTGTTAAACAGGCCGATGGTTTTGATATAGGACTTCACGCCTTCCACGCCCAGCTCCAGCATGGCTTTTGGCGTATTGGCGACCGGATAGAGCAGGGCAGTGGCTTTATTGACGCTCACATCGGTCGCCTGTGCAGAGAGCAACACCGCGATCAGCAGTTCAAACGGGGAGGTAAAATTCAGCTCCGTCGTCGGGTGCGGGTTCTCGTCCCGCAGACGGGTCAGGATCGCAATGCGCTTTTCTTTATTCATGAAGCCTTCTCGGGTGTCCCTTCCAGAACGCTACGCTCAGCCGCGCGGCGCTTACGTTTCTCATCAATCAGGTATTTTATCGCCAGCATCATGCCAAGGCCAATAAACGCGCCAGGGGGCAGCATTGCCAGCAGGAATGGCGTATCGGTGTGGAACACTTCAACGCGCAGCGCTTTGGCCCAGCCGCCCAGCAGCGCATCTGCGCCGTCAAACAGCGTACCGTTACCGAGGATCTCGCGCAGCGAGCCCAGCACGAACATGGCGCAGGTGGCGCCCATTCCAATGGAAAAACCATCCAGCGCCGACATGGCGGGGCTGTTTTTCACCGCGAACGCTTCCGCACGGCCAACGACGATACAGTTGGTGACGATAAGGGGAATAAAGATCCCGAGCGACTGGTACAGACCGAACGCGTAGGCGTTAATCAGCATCTGGACGATACTGACCACCGACGCAATGATCATGACGTAAATCGGAATACGAATTTCCGACGGCGTCCAGCGGCGCAGGGCGGAGATGGAGAGGTTGGTCAGCGTCAGCACCAGCGTGGTTGCCAGACCCAGACCGAGCGCATTGGTGGCGGTGGACGTTACCGCCAGCAGGGGACACATCCCCAGAAGCTGGACCAGCGCGGAGTTGTTCTTCCACAACCCCTGGACAATAACCTCTTTAACCTGGCTCATGATTACTCCTCACAGGCCGGAAGATTGTTGATTTGCGCGGGCAGCGTTTCAGCATACAGCCCGGCTCGTTTTACGGCGTTCACCACGGCGCGCGGCGTGATGGTCGCGCCGGTGAATTGATCGAACTCGCCGCCATCTTTCTTCACCGCAAACGCGGTATCCCCTTCGCCATGGATAACTTTACCGGAGAAGTGCAAAATCCAGTCGCTCAGACGGGTTTCAATTTTATCGCCCAGGCCCGGCGTTTCATGATGTTCCGTCACGCGAGTACCCAGAATAGTGCCGGAGAAATCGCTGCCAACAAGCAGCTGAATGGCGCCGGAATAGCCGTCGGGCGCCGTCGCTTCCATCACCGCGCCTACCGGTTTATCCCCTTTGCGGGCAATAAAGAGGCGGTGTGGGCCTTTCCCAAGCTGAGGCGCGTCTACCACAAAGCAGCTCTTTTGCAGGTCATTATCGTAGAAATCTGACGGGATCACCTGATCGAACAGCGCCTTTTGCTGCTTTGAAGCCTGCTCTTCGATGGTCGTTTTGGTTAACGTGTTAACCAGGGCCGTCAGCCCGGTGAGAACCGCGGCGAAGACAGCCAGCGTGACGCCGTGCTTTTGCATCGTATTTAACATGGCGAAACCCTTAGCGATGGCCGTACACGCGCGGACGCGTGTAATAGTCGATGAGCGGAACGGTAATGTTGGCAAGCAGGACGGCAAACGCGACGCCGTCCGGGTAACCGCCAAAGCTGCGGATGAGCCATACCAGCAGGCCCGCCAGCGCGCCGAAGATCAGGCGGCCGCGGTTAGTCGTTGACGCCGTGACCGGATCCGTCAGGATAAAGAAGGCACCCAGCATGGTCGCACCGGAGAGCAAATGCATCTGCGGGCTGGCGAGTGATTCAGGAGAGAATACCCAACCCAGCGTGGCGCAAACCGCCAGCGTCACGAGGAAGCTGACCGGAATATGCCAGCGAATGGCTTTCTGCTGCAGCAGGAACAGGCCGCCCAGCAGATACGCCAGGTTGACCCACTGCCAGCCCGCACCCGCCAGCATGCCGCTGTAAATCGCGGATTTCATGATCTGCTCAACGCTTTGCCCGGCGTGCAGGGACGTTTTAAAGGTATCGAGAGGCGTCGCCTGGCTGATACCGTCCACGCCCATGCGCAGCGCGTTCATATCAGCGCCGAGCGCCGTATGGCCGGTAAAGATAACGTGCAGGGCATCCATAAAGCCCGGAACCGTGGCCGCAATCTCGTGCGGCGGCAGCCAGCTGGTCATCTGCACCGGGAAGGAGATTAGCAGCACCACGTAGCCAATCATCGCCGGGTTAAACGGGTTATGGCCGAGCCCGCCGTACAGCTGTTTGGCAATCATCACAGCAAACACGGTACCGAGCACGACCATCCACCACGGGGCAAACGGCGGAATACTGATGGCGAGCAGCAGGCCGGTCAGCAGCGCGGAGTTGTCAGCCAGAATGCGTGACACCGCCATCTTACGCAGCTTCAGGACGAGTGCTTCCGCCGCGACGGCGCTGGCGCAGCCCAGGGCTATCTGGAACAGGGTTCCCCAGCCGAAAAACCAGCACTGAACGGCAATGCCCGGCAGCGCGGCCAGGCAGACCAGCATCATAATGCGCGATGTCTGACGCTGGTTGTGGGTGTAAGGGGAACTTGCGAGTCTGAAAACCATTTAATCCTCGTTTACGGCTTGCTGTGCGGCTTTCTTCGCCTGAACGCGCGCAATGGCGGCGGCGACGGCGGCCTTGCGCGGGTCATCGTTGGCGGCCTGCGGCTGCTCTTCCTGCTGCGCAGCCTTACGGG
>NZ_JADBRD010000016.1:258558-289720 GCF_014930495.1 Enterobacter cloacae complex sp. S3
GGCTTTGGCGCGGGCAATCGCCGCTTCAACGGCGGCTTTGCGTGGGTCGACCGCTTCTTGCTCGACGACTACCTGCTGCTCTCCAGCTTTGCGGGCCTTGGCCCGGGCTATCGCCGCTTCAACGGCCGCTTTACGCGGGTCGATCTCAGTATCTGCCTGAACCGTTTGCGCTTTTTCCGCCTGACGCGCGCGAGCCGCAGCCTTTCGCGCTTCGCGGGCGGTAATCGCTTCGCTGTTATCCGGTTTTTCCCCGGCCTGGATCACCACCGTCTGGGCGGCATCGGCTTTTTTCTCGCGAACTCGCGCCAGTGCGGCGTTGATCGCATCCTGATCTTTCCCGGCAGGCTGAACGGCGGCCTGTTTATGGCGTTCCTGACGGGCGATTTTTTCGCGCTCCAGTCGCGCCTGACGCGCTTCGAAACGTGCCTTGGCTTCCGCGGCGCGTTTTTCTTCCATGGAGATGGCATAAATCTCGGCCTTCTCCTGACGGAAGTATTGCACCAGCGGAATGTTGCTTGGGCAGACCCAGGCGCAGGCGCCGCATTCAATGCAGTCGGCCAGGTTATGGGATTTTGCCTTGTCGTGCAGCTGGCCTTTGCTGTACCAGTACAGCTGCTGCGGGAGCAGATCCGCCGGGCAGGCATCGGCGCAGGCGCTGCAGCGGATGCAGCCTTTCTCTTCCTGCTCTTCGCCCATCTCGGTCGGGGAAGGGGCGAGCAGACAGTTAGTGATTTTCACTACCGGAACGTCCAGCCACGGCAGCGTAAAGCCCATCAGCGGGCCGCCCATGATCACCATCTGGTCGCTGGCCGGGCAAAATTCAGCCTGTTCCAGCAGATGGCGCACCGGCGTACCCAGACGCGCCCAGACGTTGCCCGGACGGGAAACCGACTCGCCGGTCAGCGTCACCACGCGCTCGGTCAACGGCTCGCCGTCAATCACCGCGCGTTTCACCGCATAGGCGGTGCCGATGTTTTGCATCAGCACGCCGATATCCGAAGAGCGTCCGCCGTGCGGGACCTGCTTGCCGGTGAGAATTTGCGTCAGCTGTTTTGCGCCGCCAGAAGGGTACTTGGTCGGGATAACGCGCAGGCTAATATCATGACTGCCCGCCAGCACGGCGCGCAGCATCGAGATGGCCTGCGGTTTATTGTCTTCGATACCAATCAGCACTTCCCGCGGCTTCAGAATGTGCGCCAGGATGCGGATGCCTTCCACCACCTGAGCGGCGCAATCCTGCATCAGACGATCGTCGGCGGTGATATACGGCTCGCACTCGGCGGCGTTGATAATCAACGTCTGAATGTTATCGCCACCGCCGCGCAGCTTGACGCCGGTCGGGAAGCCCGCGCCGCCCAGCCCGGCGACGCCGAACTGATGAATACGCTCGATAAGCGCTTCGCGGCTCTGGCTGCGGTAATCGCTCCAGCCGTCACGTTCAATCCAGCGGTCTTCGCCGTCGGCTTCAATGATCACGCTCAGCTCCGACAGCGCGGACGGATGAGCCACCGTATGAGGGGCAATCGCTACCACTTTACCGGAGGTGGGGGCGTGCACCGGCAGCATACGTCCACGGCCAAAGGTCAGCGGCTGACCGCGAAGAACCGTATCGCCTTCTTTCACGCACAGCTCGCCCTCAGCGCCAATATGCTGCTTGAGCGGCATGACGTAACGCGTCGCCAGCGGAATTTGACGCAGCGGCGTGCCGTTGGACTGGGTTTTCATCTCTGGCGGATGGATACCGCCGTCAAAGTCCCAAATCTTCTCTTTTCTGAAAGCAGAAAATAACTTAAGCATGTTGTTCCACAGGAATGATGCGAACCGGAATGGTTTGAAGATCCCACTTCCAGCTTTCGGTAGTCGTTTCAACCGGGCGCAGCTCGATACATTGCGTCGGGCAGGGAGCCACGCAGAGGTTACAGCCGGTGCAGAGGTCCGCCACGACGGTGTGCATGGCGCGGGTGGCGCCGACAATGGCGTCAACCGGGCAGGCCTGAATACATTTGGTGCAGCCGATGCAGTTGGCTTCGTCGATCACGGCCAGGGCGCGAACCGGCTCCTGCACCTCCGCATCGCCATCAACGGGCTGCGGATCGACGTTAAGCAGGGCCGCGATTTTCAGCATCACCGCTTCGCCGCCGGGGGCGCAGCGGTTAATTTTTTCACCCTGAATCCCTACCGCTTCGGCATAGGGGCGGCAGCCCGGGTAGCCGCACTGCCCGCACTGGCTTTGCGGCAAAAGCTCATCAATTTTTTCAACAACGGGATCGTCCTCTACCGCGAAACGGCGGGAGGCGTAACCCAGGATAAGGCCAAACACCAACCCCAGGACGCTGATAGAGGCGATGGCAATCCAGATAGCATTCATTACAACTTCACCAGACCACTAAAGCCCATAAAGGCCAGAGACATTAAACCCGCGGTAACCAGCGCAATCGCGTTACCGCGGAAGGGCGCAGGGATATCCGCTGCCGCCAGACGCTCGCGAATCGACGCGAACAGGACCATAACAAATGAGAAACCGACGGCGGCGGAAAAACCGTACAGCGCCGACTGCATAAAGTTATGGCCAAGGTTGATGTTCAGCAGCGCAACGCCGAGAACGGCGCAGTTGGTGGTGATCAGCGGCAGGAAGATACCCAGCAGGCGATAGAGGGCCGGGCTGGTTTTACGCACCACCATTTCAGTAAATTGCACAACAACCGCAATGACCAGAATAAAAGCCAGCGTGCGAAGATAGATTAACCCCAGCGGGATGAGGATCCAGGTATCAATCAACCACGCGCAGATGGACGCCATCGTCATGACGAAGGTTGTCGCCAGCCCCATGCCCATCGCCGTTTCCAGCTTTTTGGACACGCCCATAAACGGGCACAGGCCAAGGAACTTCACCAGAACGAAGTTGTTAACCAGCACGGTGCCGACAAAGAGCAGTAAGTAATCGGTCATTATTTAGCCTGAAATAAAAAAGCCGCCTATTATCGGACAAACTCACGCAGGCGACAACAGGTTATCTGTAAGGTTATTACGGGTTCACGAAGGTGTTTTTCACCCGCGTCGAACGCTTGAAATAGGGGACCAGCAGCGCGGCCGCCAGTAACGGGAAAAGCAGCTGACGAACGGCCAGAGCGTCTGATACGGGCGAAAAAGCAAACGCTTTAACCGCCAGCAGAACCGAAATCAGCAGCCAGATAATGTAGTGCTTTGGCACACTCTTGCGTCGCTTAAAGAAGGCGATGGTCAGCCACAGGGTGTAGTACCACATCCCAATCGCGAAAACGAACGACACAAACCACATCGCAATATTCAGCACGCTTTGCGACATCAGGGTCTGGATGGCGTGAGGGGTAATCAGTGCGGTGGTATACAGCAGCAGCGCAAGTGAAGCGCTTAATAAGGCAACCAGCAGCCATGCCAGTGGGGCAATTAACCAGCCTCCAATGCGTTCTCCAGGCGTTGCGGTCATGAACTCTCCCATAATCTGCGCGAAATGTTGTACAGCCAGTTTGCAGGGCGGAGAGTATATAACATTTCGCGCGGATGGCTACTTTCTTATAAAACGTAACGCCATACGGACTTAGGCACTTCACCCACGTTGAACAAACGACCTCCGGAAACCAGCTCCGCACGGCGATGGTCAGCGGCGCGATACATATTAATGATGTCCTGATTATCCGACAGGGTGTAGTTCAGATGGTCAAACAGTTTTTCCAGGCTCTCAAGCGAATTGATCTTGCGAAATTTTAATAAATAGTCCTGAACTGTCATATTAATAAGTTTCCATATAAAAGTGAGTAATACCAGTTAAGGTAATTCGTTCGAATAATAAACGGATTAATAAAGACGTAAACAGCCCACTCAGGTAACGCGACGAAATTAGGAGTTTTCTTTGCTGAAATTCAGGCATCAGACGATGCCTGGAAGAGAAGGTTAACCGTGTTCACCAGGGCTGGCAATAAGTAACTGACATATTATGTCACTCTTTATTGCAGTAACCGGTTACTTAGGTTGGGCGACTGCGACAGGCTCCGGCGGCTGGTAGTTATCGATATGGCTGGCAACGCCCAGCAAAATGACCGAAACCCCAAGGACAATCCATCCCGCTAATTCAATGATTCGATTAATAATTGACGTCATGATTCGTAGTTGTACTTTATCCATAAATACAGGTCGCAAATGTTACAGCGACGTTTCCCCGACGGCAAGCGCTTTGGGAACGGTTCCCTTAAACAAAATCAGTGGGTTAATACTATGTAACAAAAACAACCCCTACGACCTGCTATTTTAAGTCATATGGCACATTATTAATCTGTGGTAATGCCAGGCTAGCCAGTGTGAAATAAGAACGTCATAAAAGAGGACGGCACTATGAGTGATAATATCCGCGTTGGGCTTATCGGCTACGGGTATGCAAGCAAAACGTTTCATGCGCCTCTGATAGCCGGGACGCCGGGGATGACCCTGGCTGCGGTATCCAGCAGCGATGCCGCTAAAGTCCATGCCGACTGGCCTTCCGTGCCGGTTGTCTCTGAGCCAAAACACCTTTTTAACGATCCAAATATTGATTTAATCGTTATCCCCACCCCGAACGACACCCACTTCCCGCTGGCAAAGGCCGCGCTTGAAGCCGGTAAGCACGTGGTTGTCGATAAGCCCTTTACCGTCACGTTGTCTCAGGCTCGCGAGCTGGATGCGCTGGCAAAAAGTCTGGGCAGGCTGCTGTCGGTATTCCATAACCGCCGCTGGGACAGCGACTTTCTGACGGTAAAAAGGCTTCTCAGTGAAGGCACGCTAGGGGAGATCCTCTTTTTTGAATCGCACTTTGACCGCTTCCGTCCGCAGGTACGAAACCGCTGGCGCGAGCAGGTCGGTCCGGGCAGCGGTATCTGGTACGATTTAGCCCCGCATCTGCTGGATCAGGCCGTCAATCTTTTTGGTCTGCCGGTGAGCATGACGGTCGATCTGGCCCAGCTCCGGCCCGGAGCGCAGACGACCGATTACTTCCACGCGGTGCTCAGCTACCCGCAGCGGCGGATTGTGCTGCACGGCACGATGGTCGCGGCCGCGGAATCGGCCCGCTACATCATTCACGGCACGCGCGGGAGCTACGTGAAGTTTGGCCTCGATCCGCAGGAGGACCGGCTGAAAAGCGGTGAACGTTTGCCGCAGGAAGACTGGGGCTATGATATGCGGGACGGCGTGGTCACGCGGGTGGAAGGTGAGGAACTGGTAGAGGAAACCTTGCTGACGATCCCGGGCAACTATCCGGCCTATTATGCGGGCATTCGCGATGCGCTGAACGGCACGGGCGAAAATCCGGTTCCGGCCAGCCAGGCGATTCAGATTATGGAGCTGATTGAGCTGGGTATTGAATCTGCCAAACATCGCGCCACGCTCTGTCTGGCATAAGTTTTAAGGGCTGTTGTAGGCCGGGTAAGGCGTAGCCGCTACCCGGCAAATGCTCAACCGCGAGCCACTTTATCTTTAAGCGCCTGCTTCTCTTCAGGCGTCAGGAAGGCGATCTCCAGCCCGTTGATCTGCGCCTGACGGATCTGCTCGCGGCTCAGACCCGCCTGCGGTGCGGCGATGTTGTATTCGTGGATGATATCCACGCCCTGAACCGCCGGGTCGTCAGTGTTCAGCGAGGCCAGCACGCCGTGCTCGAGGAACGTTTTCAGCGGATGATGCGCCAGCGTTGCCACGGTGCTGGTCTGAATATTAGACGTCAGGCACGACTCAATCCCGATACGCTGCTCCGCCAGGAAATCCATCAGGGCGCGATCTTCTACCGCCTTCACGCCGTGGCCGATACGCTCGGCGCCCAGCTCGCGGATGGCCTGCCAGATGCTTTCCGGGCCAGCCGCTTCACCCGCATGCACGGTAATGTGCCAGCCGGCATCGCGCGCGCGGTTGAAGTGGGAGAGGAACAGACTGCCCGGGAAGCCCAGCTCGTCACCGGCCAGATCGACGGCGGTGATGGCATCGCGATGGGCCAGCAGCGCTTCAAGCTCCTGCAGGCAGGCGGCTTCGCCGAACGTACGGCTCATAATGCCAATCAGACGGGCCTGAACGTCGAAGGTTTTACACCCTTCGCGCACGCCTTCAATCACGGCTTCCACCACGCCTGCAACGGGCAGGCTGTGGGTCATCGCCATATAGCCCGGCGAGAAGCGCAGCTCGACGTAATGCAGGCCATTACGGGCCGCATCTTCAATGTTCTCAAACGCCACGCGGCGGCAGGCATCCAGCGAGGCCAGCATCTTCACGCCCCAGTCGAGTTTGCTCAGGAAGCTGACCAGGTCCGGTTCATTGGAGGTTACCTGTACGTGAGGGATCAGCGACTCAAGCGTCTGCGCAGGAAGCGTTAAATTGAACTGGCGGCCAAGATCGAGGATGGTTTGGGCACGAATGTTACCGTCAAGGTGACGATGAATATCAGTTAAAGGCAGGCGTGTATCAATCATGGTCGCACTCTTTTCTGGTTAAAGTGCGCCATATTATAAAAACAAAACGGGGTAAAAAGCTATTTGCGCAAGGGAATATTCCGTTGCGCAAATTGATTACAGGAGCGTGTTAATCCCGGCAATGAGGCGTTGCACCCCTTGTTCAAGCTTGCTGCGCGGACAGCCGGCGTTCAGGCGAACAAAGCCGTTTCCCTCTTTGCCGTAGGTATATCCCGGCATGATGGCGACTTTTTGCTGCTCGATCAGCACTTTTTGCAGCGCCCGATCGTCAATGTTCAGGGGGCGCAGGTCAATCCAGGCCAGGTAGGTCGCTTCGGGCGGCTGCCAGTTCAGTTTCGGAAAGGCGCGGTTTACTTCCTGCGCGATATACAACAGATTCTCTTCCAGATACCCCCGCAGGGCATCCAGCCACGGCGCTCCCTGCTGATAGGCGGCAATATGCGCCGTCAGCGCCAGCACGGAAGGGGAAGAGAGTCCGTCCCGGCCTTTTAGTGCGCTGAGATAACCGTTACGGCTCGCTTCATCGCCGATCAGGCCGTAAGCGCCCGTCAGCGCCGGAATATTAAAGCTTTTCGAGCCGGAGGTGAGAAGCGCCCATTTACCGCGCGCCACCGCGTTCCAGGGCGTGTGGCGATGCTCTCCCCACACCATATCCATATGGATTTCATCGCTGATAACCGCCACGTCATAGCGTGCGCACAGTTCAGCCATCTGCGCCAGCTCGTCCCGCGTCCAGACCTTGCCGGTCGGGTTTTGCGGGCTGCACAGCAGCAAAATTTTGTTTTCAGGTTTCGCCAGGGCCACTTCCAGCGCCGCCATATTTCCCTGCCAGCCTGCGGCATGCTTTTCCATCTCCACGGGCACCACATGACGCGCATTCCCTTCAATAGCTTTGTAAAACGCGTCGTATGCCGGGGTGTGAACCACTACGCCATCGCCGGGGTGTGACCAGAGACGAATCAGCTCTGACACCATGTAGATAACGGAAGGACCATAAACGACGGTTTCCGTATCAATCTGGCTGTTAAAGCGCTGCTGGAACCAGTGCGCGACGGCGGCGAGAAACTCATCATTCTTCCAGCGGCTGTAGCCCAGCACGCCGTGATTAATGCGCTGATGCAGCGCGTCGGTAACGCAGGGCGCGGTGGCGAAATCCATATCCGAGATGGTGAAGGGCAGCAGATCGGCCGCGCCAAAGCGGTCGGCGACGTAGTCCCACTGCGTACACCAGGTGCCGTGTCGATCCACGACGGTAGAAAAATCAAACATGACGTGAGTCCTTAAAGTAAAACCCCCTCAAGAGAGGGGGCTGAGGCATCAGGCTTCAACTGTTCGCATCAGGGTTGCCAGCTCATCCTTCACCGACTGGACCTGCGGGCCGATAACCACCTGCAAATTGTGCTGATTTAACTGTACCACGCCGATGGCCCGGTTGGCTTTCAGGGCGTTGGTATCCACTTTTGACATATCCGCCACCGACAGACGCAGGCGGGTGATGCAGTTATCGAGCGAGGTGATGTTATCCGCGCCGCCCAGCGCCGCCAGAATGGCCGGTGTGTTGTAGCCGGATTTGCCCACGGTCCCGGCAACCGCCTGTTCAACGCTGCTCGCCGTATCGGTATCGCGGCCAGGCGTTTTCAGGTTAAAGCGGGTGATGGCGAAGCGGAAGATGCCGTAGTAAACCGCAAACCAGATAGCCGCCACGACCGGCACCAGGTACCACTTGGTGGACAGGCCGTGCAGGATCCCGAACACCACGAAGTCGATCACGTTGCCGTCGGTGTTGCCGATGGTCACGCCCAGCACCGCCATCACGGTAAAGCCCAGACCGGTCAGCACCGCGTGGATGAGGTACAGCACCGGTGCGACGAACAGGAACAGGAATTCGATTGGCTCGGTGGTACCGCCCACGACGCAGGCGATCACGCCGGAAATCAGCAGGCCTTTAATTTTATGACGGTTTTCCGGGCGAGCGCAGTGGTACATCGCCAGCGCGGCACCCGGCAGGCCGCCGAGGAAGGCAGGCATTTTACCCTGAGACAGGAAGCGGGTGGCGCTTTCGGAGAAGCCGTGTGTGGTCGGGCAGCTCAGCTGCGCCTGGAAGATGGTCAGCGCGCCGCTCACGTCGTGACCGCACACCTCCATCGTACCGCCCGCTTCGGTGAAGCGAATCAGGGCCACCAGGATATGCTGCAGGCCAAACGGCAGCAGCAGACGCTCGCCGGTGCCGAAGATCATCGGACCGAAATCTCCCGCGCCGTTGATGATGCGGCCAATACCGTTGATGCCCATCGCAAAGACCGGCCAGATCAGCGGAATGATTAAACCGAACAGACCCATCACCACCAGGGTAACAATCGGCACAAAGCGGGTACCGCCGAAGAAGGCCAGGGCATCCGGCAGCCGGATATTATGGAAGCGCTCGTGCAGCATCCAGATAATCACACCCGCGATCACCGCCCCGAGGATCCCGGTATCAATAGACTGGATACCGATCACGCTCTGAATGTTGTTGGCTTTAAGTACGGCAGCGTCGGTGGTCGGCAAAATGCCTTTCGCGGTCAGCCAGAAGTTAACCGCCAGGTTCATCACGGCGTAGCCCACAAACCCGGCAAACGCCGCGACGCCTTTGTTCTCGCGCGCCAGGCCCAGCGGGATAGCGATACAGAACATGACGGGCAGGAAGCTAAACGCAAAGGAGCCAACTTTACTCATCCAGATGAAGATCGCCTGCAGCACCGGGGTACCGAGGAACGGGATCAGCGTGATGACGTCTTTACTGCTCAGCGAGCTGCCGATCCCGAGCATGATCCCGCAGAACGAGAGGAGTGCCACGGGCAGCATAAAGGTTTTACCCAGTTGCTGGAAAAATTCCCACAGCGATATTTTTTGTGCTGCTTTCGCCGTCATAAAACGACTCCTTTATTGTTAAAATCAGTTTGCCTGCTTCAATGCTGCGAGAAGATAAAACGTTTTATCAAAGTTTAGTGCGCGCTAAATCACATTCTCAGGCTTTGACTGGTAGTATAAAGATAACGTATTGATAAAACGTTTTACCGATCTCATTTCAGGGAGTCACGCCAACACATGGCTGTAGCGAAAAAAATCACCATCAACGATGTCGCGCTGGCGGCGGGCGTTTCCGTCAGCACCGTTTCTCTGGTGCTAAGCGGAAAAGGGCGCATCTCTCCTGCGACCGGTCAGCGGGTTAACGAGGCGGTTGAGCAGCTGGGTTTTGTGCGTAACCGTCAGGCGTCGGCGCTGCGCGGCGGGCAAAGCGGGGTGATTGGCCTGATTGTCCGCGACCTGACGTCACCTTTCTATGCGGAGCTGACCGCAGGGTTAACCGAAGCGCTTGAAGCGCAGGGGCGGATGGTCTTTCTTCTGCACGGCGGTCGCGAGCCCGATCAGCTTCTCTCCCGGCTCGATATGCTGCTGAATCAGGGTGTTGACGGGGTGATCGTCGCCGGGGCGTCGGGCGTGGGCAGCGAGCTGTGCGAGCGCGCCGCCGAAAAAGGCGTGCCGCTGGTGTTTGCTTCGCGCGCCAGCTATCTGGACGAGGCCGATACGCTGCGCCCGGATAACATGCAGGCCGCGCAAATGCTGACCGAGCATCTTATTCGTCGCGGACACCAGCGCATTGCGTGGCTCGGCGGGAAAAGTTCGTCCCTGACCCGCGCCGAGCGGGTCGGCGGCTACTGCGCGACGCTGATTAAATACGGCCTGCCGTTCCACAGCGAATGGGTCGTGGAGTGTGAATCCAGCCAGAAGAAAGCGGCGGAAGCGATAGGCGCGCTGCTGCGCAGCAGTCCGACGATCAGCGCCGTGATTTGTTACAACGATGTGATTGCTATGGGCGCCTGGTTTGGCCTGATCCGCGCCGGGCGTCAGAGCGGCGAGGGCGGGGTGGAAACCTTCTTCGGCCATCAGGTGGCGCTCGGGGCGTTCGCCGACGTCGGTGAAAACGCGCTCGACGATCTGCCGATCGTCTGGGCTACCACCCCTGCGCGGGAGATGGGCTACACGCTGGCGGACAGGATCATGCAGCGCATCGACAACACGGACGTTCAGGCCGGACACCAGATTGTGGCGGCGCGGCTGGTGACGGTGAAATAATCTCCGCTGCACTTCGCCCGGCGGCGCTTCGCTTGCACAGGCCAACAACGGCTCGGGATCGTAGGCCGGGTAAGCGTCAGCGCCACCCGGCAATAAAAAACCCCTCGTGCGAGGGGTTTTGACGTTTACTGCTGCGGTGCCGCCGGTTCGGCTGGCGCTGCGGGTTCAGCCGGTTCCGGCATCCCCAGCGTCGGCATACCAAACATGCCGACAAAGTCTTCCAGCGGCATCTTGTCGCCGTTCAGCGTTACCTGGCCGTTGGCGTACTGCAGGCTGGTGGAAATCGTGTCGTTTTCCACTTTGGTGATGCGGAACATCTGGCCCATGGCCGCCAGACCTTTCACCTGCTGGTTCGCCAGCTTGCCGGCGTCTTCATCGCCGTAGCCTTCCAGCTTCGCAATCTGGGTCATAAACTCGGTCGCCATATCCATCGGGATGGTCAGCTTGCTGTCGAGCGACTTCACGCTGCGATCCACTTCCTGCGCCAGCGTCTGCGGTTCACCCGTTGCGGTTGCCGGATCTTTCAGGAACAGCGACAGGTTAAAGCTGGTTTCGCCTTTGCTGTTTTTCCAGCTCAGCGGCGCAACGGTGACCACCGGCTCGCCTTTCAGCAGGACAGGCAGGTTGTTGAACAGTACCGCCATCGCCTGCTGCTGGTACACTTCAGGGTTCTGCTGGAGTGCGGCATCGGTCAGCAGCGCCTGGCTCTCTTTGCTGTATTTCTGGCTAAACTCGTGCCACGCCTGGCCGTCGATATTGCCGATCTTCAGCGACAGCTTGCCGGTGCCCAGATCCTGATTCTGCACTTTCAGGCTCTTCAGCGTGTAATCCAGCTGCGTGTTGATGCTTTTACCGTCTTTGGAAACGTCGGATTTACCGTTGACGTCCATACCTTCCAGCACGGCCATCTCTTTTCCTTCAACCGCAATGGCAACCTTGTCGAGAGACAGTTTTTGATCGCCGATACGCTCCTGGAAATCGGTCATTCGGCTGTTGCCGTCGGCTTTCAGGTTGCTGAAGGTGAGCTGAACCTTTTGGTTATATTCGTTCACGGCATTGACCAGGCCGCTTTCCGCTTCACCCGTCAGGGAGAACACGTTTCCGTCGCGGTCAGCGTCAAGTTTGAAGTGACCGCCGCTGAAGGCGACTTTCTCATTCTCTTTCTCGTAGTTCAGCGCTTTCAGAGCAATATCGGAGCTCGTGTCACCGGCATAGCTGATGCGGGTATTAATGTCGAATGGCGATTCATTCTTTGCCAGGTCAAACAGCGGTTTGGTGACGTCGTTATTCACCAGCACGGTATGAACGGACGCCATCGACGGGATCAGGTTAAAGGACTTCAGCTGCGCCAGCGGCAGCGGACCGTGGCTCACCACCTCGTCCAGCACCACGCTCTGGCCCGGTTTCAGCCAGCCGTTTTCAGCACCGGCCACTGGCTTCACAACCAGCTGCATACGGCTGGTAAACACGCCGCGATGATAATTCTGGTAGCTCAGCTCAAGGCCCGCCTCCGGCGCGCTGCGCTTAATCTCTCCGTTAGCCTGCGCCACCATCTCAGCCAGACGGCCTTCCAGCTGTTTCCCGGTAAACCAGGAGGCACCCGTCCAGACCACGCCTAACGCTACAATCACTCCAACCGCTACGACCGATTTTTTCATTGCGACTATCCCTAAAATGAAACCAGGCGGTAAAAACCGCCTGGAGATATTAAGCCTGCAACTAGCTTAGCAAGAGTTGTTAAAAAAATCAGTAAGTCCCTAATACCCGTCATACTTCAAGTTGCCTGTGCGTTGGCTTTCCTCGCTCACCCCAGTCACGTACTTATGTACGCTCCTGGGGATTCGCTGCGTCGCCGCCTTCATGCAACTCGAATTATTTAGGGTATAGCTTATTAAAAACGCGCGCCAGACGACCGGTGCCGCTTACGCTGACCGGTGATTCATTGGCTGCAACGAATGCTGACTCACCGGGCTTAAGCACCAGACGCTGCTCGCCTTTGCGAAGCGTCGCTTCGCCCTCGGCGCAGAACAGAATCGCCGCGCTTTCCTGCGCGATGGCGGTTTCGGCCTGGCTCAGGTCGTGCAGGGAAAAAGCAAAATCCTCAACCGGAATTGGGAAGTCCAGCTCTGCGCCGTTTTTCACCGGCTGAGTCAGCAGCTCCGCGGCAGGTTTCGCCACAAACTTCACGTTGGCAACCAGTTCAGGAATATCGATGTATTTCGGCGTCAGGCCTGCGCGCAGCACGTTATCGGAGTTAGCCATTACCTCCAGCGCAACGCCCTGAAGGTAGGCGTGCGGGGTTTCAGCGAACAGGAACATCGCTTCGCCCGGGTTGAGCTTCACCACGTTCAGCAGCAGAGGGGAGAACAGGCCGCTGTCGTCCGGGTAGAATTCGGAGATCAGGCGGATAGTCTCCCACGGTTCACCCTGCTGGCTGCCCAGAGCCGCTTTCAGCACCGCCAGCGCGTGGGATTTCTCTTCACCCTGCATATTCAGCAGGCTGGCAAACAGCTGGCTCAGCGCGTCCGCGTTCGGGTTTTCAAGGAAGTGGGCGATAGCCTTGTGGGCACCCGCGACCGGTTGCAGCAGGGAAACGATCTCTGAAAACTCGCGGAACGCGTTCATCGCGAGGAACGGGGTCAGCGCAAAGACCAGCTCCGGCTTGTGGTTAGGATCTTTGTAGTTACGCTCGGCGGCGTCTAAAGGAATTCCCGCCGCGTTCTCTTTGGCAAAGCCGATTTCAGAGGCTTTCTTGTTCGGGTGAACCTGGATGGAGAGCGGCTGGTCGGCGCACAGCACCTTGAACAGGAACGGCAGTTCGCCGAAGCGCTGAGCCACCTTGTCGCCCAGCAGCGCGGCTTTATCGGCGTCAATCACGTCACGCAGGCTGCGAACCTGGCCGCTGGCGTCTTCAATTTTTGAGCTGCTCTTCGGGTGCGCCCCCATCCACAGTTCTGCCATCGGCAGGTTGTTCGGGTTCGCGATACCGTAGAGATCCGTTAACGCAGTTTTACTTCCCCAGGCGTAGTTTTGCACTGAGTTAATGAGTTTTTGCATTATCAAGCCCTGATTCAATTGTGGAATTAACTCCAGGTATTAAAGCAATAAACCTCATGGAAGTAACCTGTGGATGTAAAAAGTCGTACTAGTCTCAGTTTTTGTTAAAAAATTGTGTAGGATAAGCTGACTCGCTTTTAAGCCGGGCAGCGGAACATCTGCCCTGAATAAACAGACCGAAGCAGTAAGTGAGAGACCAATGTCGAATAAACCCTTCCATTATCAGGATCCTTTCCCCCTCAGTAAGGATCGGACCGAGTATTACCTGTTAACCCGCGATCACGTCTCCGTCTCTGAGTTTGAAGGACAAGAGATCCTCAAGGTGGATCCGCAGGCGCTGACGCTGCTGGCGCAGCACGCTTTCCACGACGCCTCGTTTATGCTCCGCCCGGCGCACCAGCAGCAGGTTGCCGATATTCTCAGCGACCCGCAGGCCAGCGAAAACGATAAATACGTTGCCCTGCAGTTCCTGCGTAACTCAGACATCGCCGCGAAAGGTGTTCTGCCTACCTGTCAGGACACCGGCACGGCGATCATCGTCGGTAAAAAAGGCCAGCGCGTCTGGACCGGAGGCGGTGACGAAGCGGCCCTGGCGCACGGCGTCTACAACACCTACACCGAAGATAACCTGCGCTACTCGCAAAACGCGGCGCTGGATATGTACAAAGAGGTCAACACCGGCACCAACCTGCCGGCACAGATCGATCTGTACAGCGTCGACGGTGACGAGTACAAATTCCTCTGTATCGCCAAGGGTGGCGGTTCAGCCAACAAAACCTATCTTTACCAGGAAACCAAGGCGCTGCTCACCCCGGGCAAGCTGAAAAATTACCTGGTTGAGAAGATGCGCACCCTCGGCACCGCGGCGTGCCCGCCGTACCATATCGCGTTTGTGATTGGCGGTACGTCGGCGGAAAGTACGCTGAAAACCGTTAAGCTGGCCTCAACCAAATACTACGACGGCCTGCCTACCGAAGGTAACGAGCACGGCCAGGCGTTCCGCGACGTGCAGCTTGAGCAGGAACTGCTGGAAGAAGCGCGTAACCTGGGCCTCGGCGCGCAGTTTGGCGGCAAATACTTTGCCCACGACGTGCGCGTGATCCGTCTGCCGCGTCACGGTGCCTCCTGTCCGGTCGGGATGGGCGTGTCCTGCTCCGCGGATCGCAACATCAAGGCGAAGATCAACCGCGAAGGCGTGTGGATCGAAAAACTGGAAAACAATCCGGGCAAATACATCCCGGAAGAGCTGCGCAAAGCGGGTGAGGGTGAAGCGGTTCGCGTCGACCTGAACCGTCCGATGAAAGAGATTCTGGCGCAGCTTTCGCAGTATCCGGTCTCGACCCGTCTCTCGCTGAACGGCACGATCATCGTGGGCCGCGACATCGCGCACGCGAAGCTGAAAGAGCGTCTGGACAACGGCGAAGGGCTGCCGCAGTACATTAAAGATCATCCGATCTACTACGCAGGCCCGGCGAAAACGCCTGAAGGCTACGCGTCCGGCTCGTTAGGCCCAACCACGGCAGGGCGCATGGACTCGTACGTTGACCAGCTGCAGGCCAACGGCGGCAGCATGATCATGCTGGCGAAAGGCAACCGCAGCCAGCAGGTGACGGACGCCTGCCACAAGCACGGCGGCTTCTACCTCGGCAGCATCGGCGGCCCGGCTGCGGTTCTGGCGCAGGGCAGCATCAAGAGCCTGGAGTGCGTGGAATACCCGGAACTGGGTATGGAAGCGATCTGGAAAATTGAAGTGGAAGATTTCCCGGCGTTTATCCTCGTGGATGACAAAGGCAACGACTTCTTCAAGCAGATCCAGTCGTCCCAGTGTTCGGCGTGCGTGAAGTAATTCTGTAAATTGCCGGGTGGCGCAGACGCTTGCCCGGCCTATATTCTCGTAGCTCGGGTAAGGCGCAGCCGAAACCCGACACCAAAAAGAGCGCACAAAGCGCCATATCGTTTCTCAGAAGTCATCAATACTTATCCCTTAAGCATGTGAGCAATCCCTCTTTTGTTATCAAGGAGAAAGTAATGACCACGGTACGCCATGAGAAAGACTCGATGGGCGCCATCGACGTCCCGGCCGACAAGCTTTGGGGCGCACAAACCCAGCGTTCGCTGGAGCACTTCCGTATTTCGACCGAAAAAATGCCCGTCTCGCTGATTCAGGCGCTGGCGCTCACCAAACGCGCCGCCGCGAAAGTGAACCAGGATTTAGGCCTGCTGACGGCAGACAAAGCGACCGCCATCATCAACGCCGCCGACGAAGTGCTGACGGGCAAGCATCCCGACGAATTCCCCCTCGCCATCTGGCAGACCGGTTCCGGTACCCAGAGCAACATGAACATGAACGAAGTGCTGGCAAACCGGGCCAGCGAACTGCTTGGCGGCGTGCGCGGCATGGAGCGTAAGGTCCATCCGAACGATGACGTCAACAAAAGCCAGAGTTCCAACGACGTCTTCCCGACGGCGATGCACGTGGCGGCGGTGATTGCTATCCGCGAGCAGCTTATCCCGCAGCTCAACGTGCTGAAAGCCACGCTCAACGAGAAAGCGCAGGCCTTCCGCGACATCGTCAAAATTGGCCGTACGCACCTGCAGGACGCCACGCCGCTGACGCTCGGCCAGGAGATTTCCGGCTGGGTGGCGATGCTGGAACATAACCTGAAGCATATTGAGTACAGCCTGCCGCACCTGGCGGAGCTGGCGCTCGGCGGGACGGCGGTCGGGACCGGGTTAAACACCCATCCAGAATACGCGGTGCGCGTGGCGGAGGAGCTGGCAAACATCACCGGGCAGCCGTTCGTCACGGCGCCCAACAAGTTCGAAGCGCTGGCGACCTGCGATGCGCTGGTCCACACCCACGGCGCGCTGAAAGGGCTGGCGGCCTCGCTGATGAAAATCGCCAACGACGTGCGCTGGCTGGCCTCGGGTCCGCGCTGCGGCATCGGTGAAATCAGCATTCCGGAAAACGAGCCGGGCAGCTCCATCATGCCGGGTAAAGTGAACCCGACCCAGTGCGAAGCCATGACCATGCTCTGCTGTCAGGTGTTGGGCAACGACGTAGCCGTCAACCTGGGCGGTGCGTCCGGCAACTTCGAGCTGAACGTCTATCGCCCGATGGTGATCCACAACGTTCTGCAATCGATTCGTCTGCTGGCGGACGGGATGGAGAGCTTTAACGAGCACTGTGCGGTAGGGATTGAGCCGAATCGCGAACGTATCAGCCAGTTGCTCAATGAATCCCTGATGCTGGTGACGGCGCTGAATACCCATATCGGCTACGACAAGGCCGCCGAGATCGCTAAAAAAGCGCATAAAGAGGGGCTGACGCTGAAAGCCTCCGCCCTGGCGCTGGGCTATCTCACGGAGGCGGAGTTCGACGCCTGGGTTCGCCCGGAAGCGATGGTCGGCAGCCTGAAATAGTCATCCCGCCACGTACAGGTGCAGCCGCGGAATAATTAGCTGCAGCGGCTGCGCCTGAGGTCTGTAACGGTGCTGGACATTGTCCGCATCGTAATTCAAAAGCTCACCAATATCCGGCACGATGGCCCCCCGATCGGCATCATAGAGCGCAATCAGCGGCGTAGGGCAGGCATACTGAACCTGTTTTTGCTGGCCGGAATACCAGACGCGGGCGATAGGCTGTACCTTCACCGGACGCTTTATCTTGAGGCGCGCGTCCGCCGGCAGCGAGGCGATGCTGTGGTACTCCTGCTCCAGGCGCTCAATCCACTGCTCGCGCGACCACGGTGCGACGGTGCGCGGCGTCTTCAGGCTTTTTTCCAGCTGCGCCAGAATTTCATCCCGGGTGAAGTTTTTAATGATGTGCTTATTCGCCCAGCCGAAGCGCAGCGTGGCGGGGTGACGCAGTACCGTCAGCGTGCGATAGGCGTTCAGGGTAATCAGCCCCGGAAGCTGACGGTGCACCCATTCAAACCGGGCGGCAGGGGCGAGGCCGGACTCTTCGGTAACGATCTTTTCAAAGGCCGCTTTCAGGGTGTTGATGTGGGTAATCTGGCTTTCCAGCGCGTCGCGCGTTGTCGCATCGGTTTGCAGGCAGATCACGCCGGGCAGACGCACGGCGGCCTTACTGCTGCGGTTTTCTGACTGCTGCTGGATAAACAGGCGGCGATAGTGCTTCAGCGTCAGCTCAAGGGCGGCGCTGCCGATGTGCTGTTCAACCGCGATGGTGTCCAGCGGGTCGTGCTCGGCCCCTTTGGCCACCTCGGGCAGGGTAAAGACGCGCGCGGCCAGCAGACGGCAGCTCTGCAAACGTTCGGTCAGGGTCAGGAGCTCGTGTTCTATTTCCCGAAACGTGCTGTTCAGCCGTTCGAGGAGATCGTAGGTCGCCATAAGCACTCTCGTTAGTTACAACATACTTATCATATAGCACAGCACGCCGGGTCAGGCCAGCGTGCGGTTGAAGTCAGGCAGGGACGGGAAGGGCGATGTTATGGTATACCGGCCAGCTAAAGCAGAAGCGCGCGCCGCCGAGCTCGCTCTCTTCGCAATGCACCGTGCCGCCCATCGCCTGCGCGATAGAGTAAACAATCGCCAGCCCCAGGCCGCATCCGCCAGTGGCGCGATCGCGGCTGGGGTCGAGGCGGACAAACGGTTCAAACACGGTTTCTCGCGCTTCCGGGGCAATCCCCGGACCGTCATCCTCCACCGTCAGGCTGGCCTGATTGCCCTGCAAATCCAGCCCAATCTGTAGCGTGCTTTCGCTGTAGCGCATGGCGTTGTTCATCAGATTGTCCAGCACGCGCTCCATCAGGCGCATATCGAGCGCGCCGTAATCACCCGGCGTGACGCGCGTTAACAGCGTGCGCTGCGGGTTCACGCTCTGAACGTCATCGATGTGGGTTTGCAGCCAGGCAGGCAGGTCCGGCGTGCTGAGGTTCAGTTCGTTTTGCGGACGATCGAGTCGTGCGTAGGTCAGCAGCTCCTCAATCAGCGCCTCAAGCTGGCCGATATCGCGGTTAAGCGCCTGAGACTCCGCTTCCGTCAGATTCTCGCTCATCTCCAGACGATAGCGCAGGCGAACCAGCGGCGTGCGCAGCTCGTGCGCAATCCCGTCGATCAGCTGCTTTTTACTGGCGATCAGGGCATTGATGTTATCGGCCATCTGGTTAAAGGCCACGCCCAGACGTTCAAAACTGGAACCGCTGTCGAAGTGGATGCGTTCGGTAAAATGCCCTTCGCCAAAACGCTGCGCGGCGGATTCCAGCTTCAGCATGTCCTGCCAGTGCGGGCGCATCCAGATAAAGACCGGAAACGCGAGCGAAATGGCGATAAAGGCCATCAGCGCCATGTCCAGCAGACGCATCTGGTGCAGATAATAGAGATAGGGTACCGGCCCGACGGCCAGCACGTAATGGCTGCGCGGAATACGCTGGATAAAGGTGTATTTCTCGTCCAGCGCGACGATGTCCCCGTCGCGCAGACGCTGCATGGCGGGCGGATCCAGCTCAAAATCTTTTAACGGCTCGATGCGTAAATCGAATGACAGGTTCAGATCCAGCTCTTTGAGGGTTTTCGCCCAGTCGTGCGGCGGGATCTCTCTCAGCTCGCTGCGCATCAGATAGAGCGAGCTTTTCATCAGATCGTCCAGCGACTGCCTGCCCGCACGTTCGGCGGTGAATTTATAGACCAGCCCGACCAGCATGGTCATGACCAGGAAACAGACAAACAGCAAAAGATAAAACTGCACAAACAGCTTTTTCATTGGATCTCACCGAAGAAACGCTTTGTGCAGAATATACATGAAAACCCGTCGATATTTTCATGTCTGTGGAGCGCGTTACATGGCAATTGCGCTGTTTTTTACCTTGGCGATGAGTGTTTCCGTTACGGCCAGTCCTTCCGCAATGTGCATATCAATCACATCGGTACCGAATTCGTTAATTAAATCCAGAAGTATTTCGTAAGTCTGGATGAGCTCAAGGAGATCAAAGAGCGCTTTTTGATCGGCGCGTGAGGGGGAGGAATGGCTAAGCGCAGCCTGATTAACAATCCATTCAAGATTGGTTTTGATGGCTTCTACCTGACTGTAGCTATACATATTTCATGGGCTTAAATCCTCATTTCAAGATTTTATGGGAGAGGTATCGTGAGAGCTTCACGGTGAAAAAAGAGTCTGCATGTCGCCGGGGCAGTGCTGGCTGTAGAAAGAATGGATGAAGATTTAATTATGGGATAGTTCGCGTGCTTAGCAAGTTAATTGTTGCGCAAACGTAAAAATAAACGCGCGAAAGAGAGGGCATTGCTGCGTAATACCTTCATTTCGCGCACGTTATGCTAGCCAGGTAACGGAATCAGGTTTCCCAGGCGTGCGGGGCAAACAGATAACCCTTGTTACGCACGGTTTTAATGCGGTAGGGCTCGGTAGCGTTATCCTGCAGCTTTTTGCGCAGACGCGAAATCGCCACGTCAACGCTGCGGTCCATTCCGTCATAGCTCACGCCACGCAGGTTTTTCAGCAGCGCGTCGCGGTCCATGATTTGCCCGGCGTGCGTTGCCAGCTCCCACAGCAGGTCAAAGTCTGCGGTGGAGAGGGCGATAAGCTCGCCGGAGAGCAGCACCTGGCGGTTAATGGGGTCAATAGACAGCGTACCAAAGCGCATCGCTTTGTGCGGCGTCAGAGACGGCGCGGGCGCTTCGCGTTCGATGCTGGCGTGCTGGCGCAAATGAAGGCGCAGGCGGGCAAGCAGGACGGCAGGCGGTGTGGTTTTCAGAATGTAGTCATTGGCGCCCATCTCCAGCGACAAAATGTGGTTCATATCGCTGTCCAGTGAGGTGAGCAGGACGATAGGGCCCTCCCACCGGGCGCGCAGGTCACGGCAGAGCGTCATGCCGTCTTTGCCTGGCAACATAATATCCAGCAGTACCAGATCCGGGTTTTCACGGACGACCACCTCTTCGGCACGATCGCCGCGAGGTTCAACAATGACGTCCATATCATGTTTACCCAGATAGGCGGCGATCAGTTGTCCGACCTCGGGTTCGTCTTCAACATAAACAATCTTATTCATACAGCGTCTGTTTTCGTGAAAAAAGCCAACATACACCGCGGAACCTTAACCTTCCATTAATCTTTCAAAATTAACGCCGGTTCCGTTATTCTGGCTCATATTGTTATTTGATTGTTATAGGGAAAAGTATGGGGCTGGTGATCAAAGCCGCACTGGGCGCGCTGGTGGTGTTACTGATTGGCATTCTGGCAAAAACGAAAAACTACTACATTGCCGGGCTAATCCCGCTGTTCCCGACCTTTGCGCTAATTGCTCACTATATTGTGGCTTCTGAGCGGGGTACGGAAGCGTTACGCACGACCATCGTGTTTGGCATGTGGTCTATCATTCCGTATTTTCTCTACCTGCTTTCGCTGTGGTATTTCACCGGTTTTCTGCGTCTTCCCCTTGCGCTGAGCGGGGCGGTGGTCTGCTGGGGACTCAGCGCCTGGGTGCTAATTTTCTTCTGGAGCCGTTTTCACTAGCGCAGCGGGCGGCCGCCGTCCACGGCAAAGGTTCTGCCCGTGACGTAGCAGCTGGTGAGCAGGTAATCCACGAGGTCGATTACCTCTTTCTCGCCCGGCGCGATTTTCATGAGCGACTTATTCAGCGCCTGCTGGCGATACTCCGCATCATCGTTTTCGTTAAACAAAATCATCGCCGGGGCGATGGCGTTTACCTTCACCTCGGGCGCGAGCTTGCGGGCAAACGAGCGCGTCATATTATCCAGTGCGGCTTTACTGGCCGCGTAGGCGATGTGCTTGTCGCTGCCGCGCTCCACCACATAATCGGTGAAGTGAATAATATCGCCCGCCGCGTGCCCATGGCCGCGCAGCAAATCCTGCAGAGCGTGGTTAAGCAGATAAGGGGCATTGACGTGGATCTGCAGCATGGCGGAGAGCGTTTCGCTGAGTGACGTACCGGGTTTTTCGGCTCGCCATGCGCTGGCGTTATGGATCACGGCGCGCAGTCCCGTCGTGGTGGCTTTTACCTTTTCCGCGAAAGCCAGAATGCCTTCATCGGTCGAAAAATCAGCCTGAATGCAGACCGCCCCGGCTTTGCGTAACCCTTCAATCGACGGGTATTCCGTACGGTAGCTGACAATGACCGGATGGCGAAGGTTGAGAAAGTGATGGGCGAGGGCGAGGCCGATACGGCGGCCTCCACCGGTAATCAGTATTGGGCGAAGCGGTGCATTTCCCATCGTATTCTCCTTTACAGTTCAACAATGGGAAAGGCGATGCTATCCCATTAACATCCAGGTTGCCGGTAGGGCAGCAACCAGTAACAGTCCAATTAATGCCATTTCACGGCGCTTCAGCGCGTTCTCCAGCTGATGCGTGCGGCGGGCGTAGATAAAGACCAGCAGACCCGGTGCGTACAGCACTACCGACAGCAGCAGATGCATTGGCCCGGAAGCATACAACAACCACAGGCCGTAAATACAGGCTCCGACACCCACGACATAATGCGCCGGGCGTGTGGCAATTTTTAACAGATACGCACCCACTAGGAAATAGGGTACCAGAATCATCTCCGAGGCGATGGTCAGCAGGGTGTTATAGTCTGAACCTGTGAGCCAGATCAGCACCAGACAGACCTGAACGCTGATGTTGGTTAGCCAGAGTGAGGCCGACGGCGCGCTGTTTTGGTTTTGACGGGCGAACAGACGTGGAAACGCCTTGTGCGTCGCGGCCAGGAAAGGCACTTCAGCCGCCATGATGGTCCAGCTCAGGTAAGCGCCGCAGACGGAGACGATCAGCCCTGCGGCAATCACCACGTCGCCCCAGGGGCCGAGCATTTTCACCATCAGGCCCGCCATTGACGGGTTACGCATTTCAGCCAGCTCAGGACGCGCCACCACGCCCAGCGACAGCAGCGTGACCAGCAGATAGACCCCCAGCGCAGCCAGTACGGCCAGCAGCGTGGCGCGGCCCACATCGCGTTTATTCCTGGCCCGGGCAGAAACCACGACCGCGCCTTCAACGCCGATGAACACCCACAGGGTAATCAGCATCGTGTTTTTCACCTGCTCCCAGACGGGCACGCCCAGCGCAACGCCGCTGAAATCAAGCTTGAAAACGTCCATACGGAACGCAATGAAGGCCAGAACGATAAACAGGCCGAGCGGAACCAGTTTCGCCAGCGTCGCCACCAGGTTGATGCTGGCGGCCGTTTGTACGCCACGCAACACCAGCCAGTGGACGAACCACAGCAACACCGAGGCGCCCACAATAGACTGCCAGGTATTTCCGTCGCCAAAGAGGCGCAGCTCAGGCGTATCGGTAAAGAAACTGAGTGCTGAGAAGACGATCACCAGGTAGGAGACGTTGGCGATAACGGCACATAGCCAGTATCCCCACGCGGAACAGAAGCCAATCAGCTCGCCGAAACCTTCACGCGCATAGGTGAAAATGCCGCCGTCCAGATCCGGGCGAATGCGGGTGAGCAGCAGCATCGCGAAGGCCAGCAGCAGTATGCCGACACCCGTAATGCCCCAGCCAATGATGAGCGCGGAAGGGCTGGCAACGGCCGCCATATTTTGCGGCAAACTGAATACGCCTGCACCCAGCATTGAGCTTAAAACGAGTGCAGTCAGAGCACTCAGGCCAAGTTTCTTTTCCATTGGCTTCCTGTTATGAAAGGTCAAAATCCAGAATAATTATTTCGCTCAGGCGCATAAAAATGGTGGATCACACTAAGGCGCGGGATTTTACGGAGTGTAACGAATGCATGCAATGACGTGAGGCAGAAATTCAAAAAAAGTAACAAAAAAAGGCGGCATTGCGCCGCCTTTCGTAAACGATGTTGTTACTTGTACAGATCGGCGCTGATGGTCACGTTGTTACCACGTTCCTGCCACTGGCGGGTGATGTGGTAGTACTTCGCCCCTTTCTTCGCCGCACGCTTCGCGACCTGGTAAGAGACTTCCGTCATGTTGCCGTAGTTGCCGGTAAACTTGATGCTGTCGAACGGCACCATCTGCGCTGCAGTGGCGTTGTTCAGCTCTTCAATTTTGGTACCGTCAGGCAGCGTTACGGAGTAACGGCCACCTTTCGTGGACTGCGTTTCGAAGAAACGTCCCACTTCAGCGCTTGGGGCAGCCGTCGTTGCTACGCCTGGAATTTCAACTTTCTTCGCTGCTTCGCCGCCTTTCGCTATCGCCGCGCGACCTGCTTCTGAATTTGCCGGGATGGCATCCGGGCTCTGCAGAACACGTTTTTTCGCATCTTTTTTATAGATGAACGCGGTAATACGCTGGTTGCCACCCTGGTTAGCATCGACCTGACGCACGATGAAGAAAGAGTAGGCCCCTTTCTCTTTCGCGGCTTTGGTGATGGCATCGTTAACTTCAGGCTGGCTGCGATAGAAGCCCTGAACGGTGACGGTGTCGTAAGGTTCCAGCTCAATCGCCTGATCTTTCGGCAGTTCAACAACACCGTTGATCACGCGGTTTTTCGGTGCGTCAGCTTTTGGCGCATTGTCTTTGAACAGCGCGATGGTCACGCGCAGGTTACCGCTGTTGCCGTAATCGGACTGGTCAACGACATAAAACGAGGCCGCCCCGTTTTTATCAGCGGCTTTTGATGCAGCGGCGACGGCGTCGCCAATAGAATTATAACGACCCACAATGACCGTATGGTCAAAAGGTTTTAACGCTGCCGCTTGCTCCGGCGTTAACTCTGTTGCGGCATTCGCAGACAGGGCGGTCGCGGAAAGAAGTGCGGACGCCAGGAGTGTGTTCTTAAGCTTCATAAAAATGATCCTTCGCCTTGCGCAAACCATGTACTGGTATTGTTGTTAATTTGAGACGGTCCCGATTATTGCATTTAAAACCCGTCGCTGTCTGCGCCATTTTTCACTGCCTGTGCTTACTGAATCACCGAATTCGATAACATTTAGTGATATGTTGAAAAAACACGCGTTTGACAAGTAAAACTGATAAAGCATATGACTTTTACAAGTTAATTTAATGTTAACAAGTTGTTCTGTTATGGCGCTATATCATGTTTTTACCGCTTCGCTTGCGCGATTTATCGGTTCTGGCAGTGAATTTAAGGTAAATATCACTGTCAGTGACGCCGATCGCTTATTTTTCACAGATAAAGTAAGAAATAGTGTTTTCTGGCGGTAGATCGCGGGCGCTATTTTCAGTAGGTTATAGACAGTTTGTTACTGTTTTATTTTCCGGGGTTAATCATCTCTCGTCGCTCGCGCGATGGCGAAAATTGATACAAACCGCGGGCATTTATCGATAAACCATCATCAAAAACCGATGGAAGGGAAAACTATGCGTATTGGGGTACCAAAAGAACGGTTAGCCAATGAAACCCGCGTAGCGGCAACACCGAAAACGGTGGAGCAACTGCTTAAACTGGGTTTTACGGTCGCGGTTGAAAGCGGCGCGGGCAAACTGGCGAGTTTCGATGACGAGGCCTTTATCCAGGCTGGCGCGGAAGTGGTCGACGGTGCTGACGTCTGGCAGTCGCCGGTGATTCTGAAGGTCAACGCACCGGAAGAGAGTGAGATTGCGCTGCTGAATCCGGGAACGACCCTGGTGAGCTTCATCTGGCCTGCGCAAAACCCGGAGCTGATGGAGAAGCTGGCGGCCCGTGGCGTGACCGTGATGGCAATGGACTCCGTGCCGCGCATTTCGCGCGCGCAGTCGCTGGATGCCTTAAGCTCCATGGCAAACATTGCTGGCTACCGCGCCATTGTTGAAGCGGCCCACGAGTTTGGTCGCTTCTTTACCGGTCAAATCACCGCCGCGGGTAAAGTCCCTCCGGCGAAAGTGATGGTGATTGGCGCAGGCGTGGCGGGCCTTGCCGCAATCGGTGCGGCAAACAGCCTGGGCGCTATCGTACGCGCCTTTGACACCCGTCCTGAAGTAAAAGAACAGGTCCAGAGTATGGGCGCCGAATTCCTTGAGCTGGACTTCAAGGAAGAAGCAGGCAGCGGCGATGGTTACGCGAAGGTAATGTCCGAAGCCTTCATCAAAGCCGAAATGGAACTCTTCGCCGCTCAGGCGAAAGATGTCGACATTATTGTCACCACCGCGCTTATCCCGGGTAAACTGGCGCCGAAGCTGATCACCCGTGAGATGGTTGACTCCATGAAGCCGGGCAGCGTGATTGTCGACCTGGCCGCCCAAAACGGCGGTAACTGTGAATATACCGTTCCAAATCAGGTAACCACGACCGCTAACGGCGTGAAGGTGATCGGCTATACCGATCTGCCGGGCCGTCTGCCAACGCAGTCTTCTCAGCTCTACGGCACTAACCTCGTTAACCTGCTGAAGCTGCTTTGCAAAGAGAAAGACGGCAACGTCACGGTTGATTTCGACGATGTGGTGGTGCGCGGCGTCACGGTGGTCCGTGAAGGTGAAATTACCTGGCCTGCGCCGCCTATTCAGGTTTCTGCTCAGCCTCAGGCGGCAACGAAAGCGGCACCTGAGCCAAAAGAACCCGCCAAACCCGCTTCTCCATGGCGCAAATACGCGATCATGGCGCTGGTGATTATTCTGTTCGGCTGGCTGGCTGACGTTGCGCCAAAAGAGTTTCTCGGCCACTTTACCGTCTTCGCGCTCTCCTGCGTCGTGGGCTACTACGTGGTGTGGAACGTCTCCCATGCGCTGCATACGCCGCTGATGTCGGTAACCAACGCCATCTCCGGGATCATCGTGGTGGGGGCGTTACTGCAGATTGGTCACGGCGGCTGGATCAGCTTCCTGAGCTTTATCGCGGTGCTGATCGCCAGTATCAATATTTTCGGTGGTTTCACCGTGACTCAGCGCATGCTGAAAATGTTTCGTAAAGGCTAAGGGGTAGCATATGTCTGGAGGATTAGTGACAGCTGCATACATTGTTGCTGCAATCCTGTTTATTTTCAGTCTGGCGGGGCTTTCCAAACACGAAACGTCTCAGCAGGGGAATAACTTTGGTATCGCCGGGATGGCGATTGCGCTGATTGCCACCATCTTCGGGCCGGATACCGGCAACGTGGCGTGGATCCTGGTGGCGATGATCATCGGCGGCGCGATTGGTATTCGACTGGCAAAACGCGTTGAAATGACCGAGATGCCGGAGCTGGTTGCCATTCTGCACAGCTTCGTGGGTCTGGCGGCGGTGCTGGTGGGCTTCAACAGCTACCTGTATCACGAACCGGGTCTGGAACCGATTCTGGTGAACATTCACCTGACGGAAGTGTTCCTCGGTATCTTCATCGGTGCGGTGACCTTCACCGGCTCCATTGTGGCGTTCGGCAAGCTGCGCGGGAAGATCTCCTCTAAACCGCTGATGCTGCCAAACCGTCATAAGCTGAATCTGGCGGCGCTGGTGGTGTCGTTTGTATTGCTGGTGGTCTTCGTGCGTACCGAAAGCGTCGGCCTGCAGGTACTGGCGTTGCTGGTAATGACCATCATCGCGCTGGCGTTTGGCTGGCACTTTGTGGCGTCCATCGGCGGTGCGGATATGCCGGTGGTTGTCTCGATGCTGAACTCCTACTCCGGTTGGGCGGCAGCGGCGGCAGGCTTTATGCTGAGCAACGACCTGCTGATCGTCACCGGTGCGCTGGTGGGTTCTTCCGGTGCGATCCTGTCTTACATCATGTGTAAGGCGATGAACCGCTCGTTCATCAGCGTCATCGCCGGTGGTTTCGGGACCGATGGGTCTTCTTCCAGTGCGGATGAAGAAGTGGGTGAGCACCGCGAAATTTCTGCGGAAGATACCGCAGACATGCTGAAAAACTCGCACTCCGTGATCATCACTCCGGGCTACGGCATGGCGGTGGCGCAGGCGCAGTATCCGGTTGCGGAAATCACCGAGAAGCTGCGCGCGCGGGGCATCAAGGTTCGCTTTGGTATTCACCCGGTGGCAGGGCGTCTGCCTGGCCATATGAACGTGCTGCTGGCGGAAGCGAAAGTGCCTTACGACATCGTGCTGGAAATGGATGAGATCAACGATGATTTCGCCGACACCGACACCGTGCTGGTTATTGGTGCTAACGATACCGTTAACCCTGCTGCACAGGACGACCCGGGTAGTCCAATCGCCGGTATGCCTGTTCTGGAAGTGTGGAAGGCGCAGAACGTGATCGTCTTCAAACGCTCCATGAATACCGGCTATGCCGGGGTTCAGAACCCGCTGTTCTTCAAAGAGAACACCCACATGCTGTTCGGCGATGCTAAAGCCAGCGTGGATGCGATTCTGAAATCACTGTAAGTTGCGTTGAAACGAAAAAACCGCCGAATTCGGCGGTTTTTTTATTGCCGGGTGGCGCTGACGCTTACCCGGCCTACGGTTTTGTAGGCCCGGCAAGCCTGCGCCGCCGGGCGTCAGGCGTTAATCGTCTTCAGGATCGTCCAGCTCAACCGGCGTCTGATACTCATCCGGCTTAATGACCAGCAGGTCGCAGCGCAGATGGTCGATCACCTGTTCGGCGGTATTGCCAAGGAAGGCGGCAGAAATACCGGTTCGGCCAATGGTGCCCAGCACCACAATCCCCGCCTGCAGGTGTTCCGCCAGGTCCGGGATCACCTCTTCAGGCAGGCCTTTTTCCACGTGAGTCATTTTCTCATCGATGCTGAATTTCTGGCGCAGCGCTTTCATGGCCAGCAGATGCTGACCGCGGATCGCGTCGTTGTACACGCTCGGGTCAAATTCAGGGAGCTCAATGGCAATGTTAATCGGGGTGACCGGATAGGCGCCTACCAGATGCACTTCGGTATGATTGACCTGATCGGCAAGCTGGATGGTCTCCTTCACCAGCTTCTCGTTCAGCGAATTGTGGTAATCCTCTTCGCTCGCGAGGTTTACCGCCACAACGGCTTTCCCGCCTTCAGGCCACGGCTGGTCTTTCACCATCCAGACCGGGCAAGGACATTTGCGCAGCAAGTGCCAGTCGGTCGGAGTGAAGATCACGGATTCCAGCTTGTCGTGCTGGTGCGCCATCTTCAGCAGGAGGTCGTGCCCACCGGCGACAATTTCCTGGATGATGGCTTCGAAAGGTCGGTTATGCCAGACCACTTTAATATCAATGGGCACGCCCGCTTCCAGGTAATACTTCGCCTGTTCACGGATCCACGCGGTACGCTGGCTGATGACGCCCTGACGCATAGCGGTGCGCTCGTCAGGCGACAGAAGGGTGGTCATCTCATACGAGAAGTCATAGATCGGCAAAAACGCTTTGATTTTGCCACCAATCCGTTGATGTAAATACACAGCACGTCGTAATGCCGGCTGATCGTCCTGATTCGGATCGATAGCTACCAGCATGTTTTGATACTTGGCCATACAGGTCTCCTTACTACTGTCACCACAGTCTGTAATTAAAAGAGTAACCTATATATCCTGAATGAAACAGAGGGGAGGTTTTGCCAGATCAATAATTCATGAAAATTTATCAGAGGAAAAGTACCGTCGTCGTCACCGCGATAAACGCAATAAACAGCAGCACCATCACCGCTATCGCAAAGGTCGTGGAGTCCTGGACGTAGGTTTTTTCCTCCCCCTTCATCGGGCCGACAAGCATGATCCAGATGAAGATAAAGGTCACAGAGGCAATCACGACTGAAACGAAAAACAAACTTTCTCTCAATTCATAACCTCAACGAGAACCTTTCGGGCGCTGTGTGGGGACGTGCTACGGTGAAAATTTCTTGAAACGGAAGTGATTACACCAGACCAATAAATCACAAGAATTTATGGTCTGGTCATCAACATGCGGAGAGTTACGCCACGTTGCGGGCGTGCCCGGCAAGAACGGCAAGCGCTTCACCGTTTTCGATAGTGATGTATTTACCTTTAACGGCCAGCATCCCGCTTTTCTGGAAACGGCCCAGCAGACGGCTGATGGTTTCCACGGTCAGGCCCAGGTAGTTGCCGATATCGCCACGCGTCATCGTCAGACGGAATTCACGCGGCGAGAAGCCACGCTCGGCGAAGCGGCGGGAGAGGTTGTAGATAAACGCGGCCAGGCGCTCTTCTGCGTTCTTTTTAGAAAGCAGCAGAATCATGTCCTGATCGCCTTTGATCTCACCGCTCATCAGACGCATCATCTGTTGACGCAGGTTAGGCATCTTACCGGACAGATCGTCCAGGGTTTCAAACGGGATTTCGCAAACCATTGAGGTTTCGAGTGCCTGAGCAAAGCTCGGGTGATGGCCCGTGCCGATGGCGTCAAAGCCCACCAGGTCGCCCGCCAGATGGAAGCCGGTGATCTGCTCATCACCTTGTTCGGTGATGGTGTAGCTCTTGATGGTGCCAGAACGGATAGCATAGAGCGATTTCAGTTCGTCTCCCGCTTTAAACAGCGTCTGCCCTTTCTGAATAGGCTTTTTGCGCTCGATGATATTATCAAGCTGATCGAGTTCATGCTCATTCAGGGTAAACGGGATACAGAGCTGGCTGATGCTGCAATCCTGGCAATGGATAGCACAACCGCCAGACTGAATGCGTCGTATAATTCGCTTTTCCGGGATCATAGGTTTGCTCAAGCCTTAATTGATATTGGTCAATTTTAACATCTTTTTGGTAAGTACGTAAGCCTGACAAACCCTCAATAAGGACAAGAGACGGCAACGTGTCGCCATCTTCTTGAAATTCCACAGCTTGATTATGGATTTTTAGCCTAACCGGAAGAAAATTAAGCACAAAAAGCCTGGAAGCTAGAGCAGGAGATACCCTTCGTGACGCAGCAACCACTCTTTGCGCTGCACGCCGCCGGCATAGCCTGTCATGGTGCCGTTGCGGCCAATGACGCGATGGCACGGCACCACGATGCTGACCGGGTTAGAGCCGTTAGCGGCACCCACCGCGCGTGCGGCGCCTGCGCGGCCTAGCTGTTCCGCGAGCTGGCCGTAATGCATCACCTGCCCGCAGGGAATGGCCCGCAGCGCCTGCCACACTTCGCGCTGAAAAGGGGTGCCTGCCGTGGCGGTTGGCAGAGTATCGATGATGCTGAGATCGCCTTCGAAGTAGGCCGCAAGCTTGTCGCTCAGCCCGCCCGGGTTGGTGGCGCGGATACGTTCATACCCCTGCGCGCGGTAGTGAACATGGAGCAGTTCTTCCATCCGGTCGCTGTGCTCTTCCCATTCGACGGCGCGCAGGCAGAACTGCTCGTCCGCGATCACCCACAGCGGCCCGAGCGGCGTCGCAATCTTATCTTCGAGTAATCTCAGCATCCTCATTCCTTTAGTTCAGCCTCGGGTAAATCCCCGGCCCAATCGGCAGGCCGACAAGATACCATGCCACCAGCATCACCAGCCATACCCCTAAAAAGATAAGCGGGTAGGGTAAAACCAGCGAATAGTAGGTACCCAGTTTGGCCTCGGGTTTATAGCGCTGCAGGAAGCCTAAAAACAGCGGAACAAACGGCGAAACCGGCGCCAGCGGAATCACCGAGGAGTCCGCGATGCGGAACAGGATCTGGGCAAACGCAGGATGAAAACCCAGCATCATAAACATCGGTACGAAGATCGGGGCCAGAATCGACCAGATTGACCTGCTCCCCGTTGAT
>NZ_JADBRD010000017.1:0-18359 GCF_014930495.1 Enterobacter cloacae complex sp. S3
AGACCGTCTGAATTTGCAGCGGGCTGGAGAAAGGGTCATTCTGAGAATGAAGATTCCGACGTTACTAACTGAGTGTTGTATCTAATCGTGGGGGCAGGTCAGCAGGCCTATGTCACCTATCACAATGCCATCTACGCCACCGGGCATAATGAAGGCAAACTGACGGTGGAGGATATTCGCGTTGCAGCGTCAAAGGCGGGGCTGGCCACCTCAGCTCCTGGCGACCATACCGCGTCTCTTGAGAAAAACAGCAATCTGTCGGAGGCGCTGGGACTCACCGGAACGCCGGGGATCATCGTCATGCCCGTTAGCGGGGCGACTCCCGACACCATCACGGTTTTCCCGGAAGCCGTAACCGCTGACAGGCTTCAGGTAGCAATCCGGAAAGCCACGGCCAGATAGAAGATTTCAATTTCCTGTTTGCTGTGCCAGCCACATATGCAACCAACTTTTTTTAGCATATAGTTAAGTTCAGTAGTAAAATGCAGCGCCTCGTCGAGAGATGATGATTATGGAGCCCGTCGTGAAATTTAAAATCCAGCACTTGCAGGCCGCAGTGGCACTGGTTCTTGCCAGTTTCCAGCCGCAACCCAAAGCGGTTGCGTGTCAGCCTACGATTGTTGAACGGGTTTACGAAATGGGCTCCAGAGTCAACAAAACCGATATCAGCGAGCTCACTGTTGCTCTCAATGACGTAGCTGAAGAATTACGCTCAAGTCGCATCGAGCTGGCACGGTATGCAGACAGCGATTTCGCCGGCGCTATCAAAGTCGCCAGCGACATCAGAAATCATACTATCCATGTCGCAGGTATCGCAGAGTCCTTTGTTCTGATGCTGCCGGAAAAAAAAATCGTTCAGTCGTATGACAGGAATTCTGTTGAGTTTGCATTCTTTAAGGCCATTAAAATGGTCAGTCTTGCGACTAAAAACTACCTCAGTCTTATTGATCAAATCACACGAACGACAGAAGTGCGTGACTCTGGAATCAACCTCTCGGCCATGAATCACCTGCTGGATTCAGGCAACAGGGCAGCGGCTAAATGGCGTTAACAGCTGAGTACAGTCATGTCACGTGGGATACTTTTTTCCAGCCCACGTTTGCCGTTTACCCTGAGCTGGAGAGCCAGTTACAAGCAGAGTTCATTACGTATAAATCAACTGGCGCACCGTCAAATCTTCTTGGAAGGGACGCCCCTTTTGATTACCCGCCATTCGCTGTCGATGCTAACGTCCAGCATATTCACGTTAATCTGCATTTCCAGCTCACCTGGAGTGCCAGACAAGAGAATTACAACCGTACCTCAGATCACTATCTCATTTACACAGAACACATGTGGGATAGCGGCCGCTTTCTGCTGATGGGGCTGATAACACCGGCTCATGAACGTATGCCCGCGAGAGATACACGGTTACTCAGCTACTTTTCTGAAGTTGCAGAAGATTTTCACGCTTCATAACCCTAAAAATCACATATGGTACCCGGCAAAAGAACGAAAAGGACCGGCCATCCCGCATATCCAAACCACCCCGGTTCAGAAGGGGAAACGGGATAGCCGGCAGACCTACTTTAACGGAAGTTCCAATGTGACACCATTTCAGAAAATTGCAAGCATGCGAGCATCCACACCTACTATCTTGTTAACTTGTTATCTTAACGTGTTGTTAAGTTCATATCAGATCCAGACGGTCGCGCGCCGTTCGCAGGCGCGCCTCGCCGCGGCGATCGTACTGCTGGGTGGTGGTGACGCTGGCATGACCCATCGCATCCTTCACCGTAATCAGGTCTTCCCCATTATCCAGCATGGCCGTGGCAAAAGTACGCCTTAAATCGTGCGGGGCGCATTTCGCTATTCCTGCCTGGCGCTGGCGCACCTGCAGGACATGGTACACTGCCTGGTCGGTGAGACGGTCATTCGTCAGGGTGTCAAAGCGACGGATACGGGTAAACAGCGGCCCGTCTTTTTCTCCGCGCACTTCATCGATCCACAGCTTTAGCCGCTGCCAGGTGCCCGCCGGCATATAGGCCAGCCGTTCCTTGTTCCCCTTACCCAGCACCCTGAGTGCTCGCTCAGTGGTGACAACGTCACTCAAATCCAGCCCCACGGCCTCCGACCGGCGCAGGCCGCAGCCAAGAATGACACCCAGCATCGCCGCATCCCGGAGGCCGATACTGGAGCCATCATCCTCGCAGGTACTGAACAGCGCTAGGATCTCCTCCGGCAGCAGGGCCCGGCCGCGGGGGAGACGGCTGCCGCGCAGGTTGCGCACCGCCCGGATGTGCTGGAAGCTTTCCACGTCCATCAGCCTGAGCATCCAGGCTTCCTTCGCCACGCCCTTGAGTGCCGAAAGGTAGGTGTTGACGGTGGCCGTGGCCCGCCCGCTATCGCGCAGCAGCTCGGTCACAGCCATCACGTGATGACGCCGCAGGCTGCCCCAGCTGCAGGCATCCATGGAAGCTGAACCGAGCATGTCCGCGACGATGCTAAGGAACGAGGCCATGGTCTGCCGGCTGCGGGGGGAATTCAGGGAAAGCAGGTACGCCCGGGCGGGACTGACCGGACCCTCGCCGCCTGTCAGCGCCGGCAGGAAATCCCCATCAGGTGGTATGACCGCCGGCGACATGGACAGGTCAGGATCATCATCAGGCATCTGTGTCATCCAGGGCTCCGTCAGGGCCGGAAACCGTCCGGCGCGCTGCGTGAAAAATCGGGGGAAATGATACCGCCAGAGCGTATCGCAGAAAGTCTACTTTTTCAAAGGTACATTTTAATTAGTAGAAGATAAAAAACAATTCTTCGTACATTGCCACACAAACAGCTGTTGACGGTCAGATTCGGGTAGGTGCCTGTACGATGTAACGCTGCTAATTTAGCTTAACCACCATAATAAAGAGGGAAGGTTAACAATGAATCAGAAATGGAAGACGCTGTTAATTTCGGTATTAACTCCGTCTGGTATCATATCTGGGATCGCGCTGACTGTGCTCTGGGGATATTTCAGTCGTCTTGACAGACTCGATGTTTTCTTTGAGGTGTTGAGCATCAAGAGTCTATTCGCTCTGGTCTGCTGCGCAGCCGTATTCTCATTAGCGATTCTGTTATTTATCTTTTTTATAATCTCTATATTCATGCCGATTATCATTCCTCAGGACATCAATAATCTTCCTACATACAATAAAATTCAGAATAACTTTTTATCGATACTGATGCTGTCAGGACTGTTCCCGATGGCGTTTATCTATGTATTTTACTATGCTTTCGATTTCAGCCAAGCCGTAAAAAATAATTCAGGCTGGCTGTCTTTGCTAAGTATCGGTGTACTGACCATAATTATTTCCTGCCTGATAAACCGAAAATATCTAGAACACGACTTATCAATTAAAAATACGAAGGTGAGATGGATGCGGCGATGCCAGATTTATGTGGCCATCCCGCTCTGTATAGCACTGCTGGCGCATCTTCAGGTGTTTCCACTGGAAATAGTATTCAGGAATATTTCTGCTTCAACTGAAAAAGTAAGTTTCAGGATCGTGGCCGGAATGGCGTTCATGTCTTATATGGTTTTTTTTATGACAATTTTGCCTGGCCTCGTTTACCTCAGAATGGATGCCAAGGATAAACTCCCCAAAAAAATTAGCACTTCCTTGATAGTGTCTCTGATGATACTGTTATTTATTTCTACAAAAATAACTGTTTTACCTGTTATATTTACTCATTCCGTCATTAAACTTTCAGGTATAAGTGATTTCAGCACCCACAGCTATATTATAAAATCTAGCGAGTATCCGGAGGAGTTTTTTTCTAATTCAGTTTGGGATAGGAAAAAAATCAAAGCAGGAGAATATTACTCGGTTCGGGCTGTTTCTATATTTACCACCAATCAATTCAGTTTTCTTTGCCCTGAAGAAATAATCAAATCCTATAGGGAAAGCTGGAAATTTAATCCGCTGGATTCTGAGTTCGATACAGATGTCAGGCTTAAACTCCAGAAAGATGCCGCTTACTGCGTACCGGTTTCAGCGACAGCTGTAAAACGCTGGGATGTTCCACTCCAGTAACCGAAGTTTGCAACTTCGTTCCTAATAAGGGTATAAGTACGAAACTTATACCCTTCATTATCATTTCCCGGTAGATTTACTGGGTTTCAATCCGGGTGTATTACCGGGCGTATCCTTATTATCGCGACGACGTTGATTTGGCTTTCCTGTTGACTTGGCAATTGGTTTGGGACCTGGTTTTAAACCCATGATACGGATTCCTGAGTTTCAGAGGGACATCCTCAATATACATATATGGGATCCACTGTACCTTATCAAGTTATAAACGCAAAATGTTCCCGACAGATGACCGGTACGGAAGATTATATCTCTGCCGATCAAGGATGCGTCGAAAAAATGGAGTATACCGCTCCAGAACTGGCGACTGGCGATTAGTGGTTTTATTATCGAGTTCGGTGACTGCCTTAGCGATCACCTTTCATATATTGGAAGTTACACAGAATTACAGGCTTAAAAAAACAAAAGGAACATCTTGAGAACCTTTAGAGGATAAATCTGATTGTTTTGCCGGATTAAACTTCACTATTTATTAAAATTCGCATTTTGCAGCTTCGCTCCCACTAGGCCGTAAAGGAGGGCGGCAGGGTAGAGCCACAAAACCATTCACTTTTATAAACAACTTGAGCTTTGCGCATTAAACCCTTGCCGCAGGCGGTGAACCGCATATCCGGCACAGACAGTCAGTTTTTCTGGCAGCTTAAATTTGACACAGCTTAATATAGTGATTCATTAAACAGGTTCAGTATTCTGCCAGAACGTTTTAGTCGTTATGTGCGTCCGTTAGTTTTCTACTAACTGAACGACGACTAGCCTGCCGCCTTCCTCCTTTGACAGAACAAACTGAGCGTTATTCGTCAGTTCAATTTTTTCACCAATGGCAATCTGTCGTTTATCCGGTAATGACATAAGCCCATTTATGCCTTCATTTACTAACCACCACTGATCGTTATGGAAAACAAAATACCCAACTCGTTTCCTTTGTGCATCGGTTGTGCGCTCATTTGGCGCAATGAGGCGATTCACATGCCACGCATAGATTGACTGCCCGCTCCACACCATCAACCGGTGATCGTCAGGACGATAACTGCCTTCCTTTCGGGATGAATATAAATTTAGAATCGGTAATTTACCCTTGTATGGCGTACCGCAGTAGGGACAAACCGGCTTTGTCTTACCTGAGAAAACGTACCATTTCTGTTCACACGCCTTGTTCTGGCAGGGCTGTATCAGATCGACTGTTTTAACCAGGGCACTTTCCCACTCATCGGCGGTCGGGCGTTTAGTGGCATCGTGTAAGCCATCAATAAAGGCGCGTTCAAACAAAGGCGTCAGATAAGGGCCCATGATGGTGTAAGGAATTTTCTCCGGGTCAGCCCAGGGCAGTGAAAAGGAGGATAGCTGACTGACTTTGACTGCATTGCTTTTGTCTGTCGGATGTTCAATGAAGAGTGCCTTCTCACCCATAGATAAGGTCTCATCACGTACTTCATCCGACATGTCATGTATTTTTCCGCCACGTAGCGGATGACGGAAGAACAGATACATGTAGATAAGCACCGACAGCGCATGACGGTCAGTAGAAATGCTTGGCAATACGCGGTTCGGATCCTCTTTGGAAAGATGGCTGGTTTTCACCACTTCCGGAGCGATAAAATCCGGGGTGCCCACGACGTCGGGAGGATACTTTCCAGGGACAACCAGGCCGTCTACGTCAATGATGCAGGCATGTCCCATTTCTGGATCGATAAGCACGTTTTTATAGCTTAGATCGCTGTGACAGAGACCTGCCGCATGCATCCTTCTGACGGCTCTTGTTAGCAGCAGACAGACCTTGAGATAGGTAAGCGTATTGCCTCGTTCACGTGGGTCGAGAAATTTATTCTGGTTGCTGGCGCTGGCAAACCATTTGCCTTCCTTTTCACGGCCTTTTATGCCAAGAAAATCATCGTTTTTAGAGCCGTATTTAAAGAAAAAGTAGCTTTTGTAGGTTGGAACCACGATGCCGATTTTATCCCCATGCTCAACAACGTGGGTCGGCCAGCAAAACAGGTCCTTCCAGTATTCACCTCCGGACTGGCCAAAAATGTTTTGCCTGTAGCGTCCGGTGATCATATCAATCCGATCCCGGGCCTGCTCGTTCTGCGGTTTATGATAAAAAGCGACGACGTATGATTTATCAGGCGAGAAGTAAACATCCTTCATCGAGCCCGAACCAATTACCTCGTCAACATACTGGACTGTTTCGCCGTCCTTTGTTTTGCACGTAACAATATTTGCCATATTGATCACCGAAGAAGCGTATCCCTTACCACAACACCGCAATAGTGCGGTCATCGTGGTTCCCTGTGGAGAAAAAGTTAAGCCAGTCGCCTAACCTCTCAGGCGCAATACTGGCGTCTGTAAGGACAGGGATGAGCTCATCAAGGAGACGGGTCCATTTTTCGTCACTGCGAAGCCCGTTATCTGTCTCAAACAGAGGGTCTGATACGCCATCTGTCATGAGGATCAAGTGAGATACATCATTCCATTTACCCACGCTGATGCGGCCGCTAAACGAGGGGTCTGCGATAATGCTCTGGTCAAGAAAGCGGGTTTGTCCTGCGTATTCTCCGCTATCGGGATTTCCCAGTATCCTGACTTTACCGGAAGGGCTGTATGCACCTATCGCACCATCACCAAGCCAGAATGCAGCCGCAAACAGCTCGTTATCAGTTCGTAGCGCTACAGTTGCCAGTAGGGTTGTTGAATAGGATTTCACAGGTTGTTCTGCACAAATGGCTTCGTTCTGGATACTGTTGACCGCGAGCGTAGCTGCCTGTTTAAAATGATGAAGCATGGCGTTTATGGTTGCCTGCTGATCGCTCCCTTCCCACGCCGTGATGTGCTGCTTTAGATGGACGCCTTTCAAACCACTGAGCTGATTGAAAAGGTAATCGCCAGCCGTTTGGACTGCAATCCGGGAGCCTTCCCGGGAATTTACCGCACTACCGGCCCCGTCTGCGACCAGCATGACAGACCATCCTGTTTCCTGGCAGTGGTTGATATAGAAGTCGTCATCTCTGAAGCTCCCGGCATGCTCATGAGATCGTCCCCGGCGACTGGCGGCAGCAATACGTATGTCACCCCTGACCAGGCCAGCAGCGTCCAGATGGGACTTAGGGTAGGAAGCGTCTGCTGGTGGCTCTACCACCTTCCACAGGCTTCTCGGATCGGGATTGACTATAAAAAGCTGTTTTGTTTCGCATTCGTCGTGCGAAGCGCATGACCAGAGTACTGAAAGCTCTATATCGCCGCTTTCGGTGGGTGTACCTGTCAGCAACTTATGCTCTTTGTCAAAGGTCAGGCCAATGTTCCTGGGAAAGACAACGTCCCTGACAGTAGCCTGCTGGCCCTCATCCAGAACTATAGCAACCGGCGAAGAGAAACGTTCGCCTGCGCGGGCGTTGGGAATAACTATTTTAGCTCTCGGGGGAACGGCAGGTGGCACAGCTAATCCGGCCCGCTGCTGGCCTGTCGGTATCTGCCCGGGTTTTAATACCAGGGAAGACAGGTTTTCGTCTTCCCTCTGTGCTGGTTTATCAAATTCGTAATAAGGCATCAGCTTCCAGAACGGAGGATGAGGTTCATTTTCTGGCAGGGGTTGCAGTAATGGTGTATCGGTAGCGTCAATGCCCGGGTTATCAGCATCACTTACGACCGTTTGTTGCTGATCGGAAAGGCTGGATGCTGACGAGGGGGCGATCTCTGCGTCGTTATAACCTTCGCTAACCCGCGTAGATAAACCCTGTGCAAGGCTCTCAATCCGCTCTTTAAGCCGCATAATCTCTTCAGTAAGGGAAGGGTCGTGCGATAGAAGAAAAAGCCGCTCACCTTCTACAGGGTGGCCCAGCTCAGACAGCACTAAGCGGATAATCTTCTCTTCAAGTAAAACATTTTGCGACATCAACCTCTCCCTCTGTTTACGTCGAAGTTAGTGTTTCCGCCATCATTGCTGAATGACAGACCTGTTTCACACCACGGGCAGATCACGTCATCCGGGCCGTCAATGCACAGCAATTTTCCGCATGAGCACAGGGCAAACGCACTGGCATTACCGCAGTGAGGGCAACCCGGTACGCCATGCAGTTCGCTGGTGTTTACCTGCAAACCGGTAGCGGTGGCATCTGACCATGCAAAATAGTCCTCATCGATGGGATAGCATCCGGCAATATTAAAGCTGTTCAGGTTCAGGCTGAAATCGAGCCCGGAAATCCTTGCTGGTGGCCGTTCATACTTCATCAGATACGGACGACGGGTCTTGCTGCAACGGCCGGTAAGCGTAACGCAGTTTTCGTCGTACGCTTTTACTGGCTCGTCCTTGGCCAGCCGGACTATGTATTCAGTCTGGCTGAGCTCAGGTTGTTTGTCGTCTCCGACGCTGCGGCTGTGCGCCGTAACCGAGGCTGTGATCCATTTGATGAAGCGGGTAAAGTCCCCTTCCTGAGACTCGGTGAACAGCATGACATTCTCTGTCAGTTGCCGCAGGGTATTCAGGTCCGCTGACGGCCCCAGGCCAACGGCAATGAGATTCACTTTACTCGCGTAGTGATCCTTCCAGCGCTTCACTTCTGCGGTTGTGTCGTCAGTCGGACGTCCGTCGGTAAGGAGATACACGACGGGTTTCCAGTCGCCTTTAGCCTCATGAGTGGTTTTTCTGACCTGGGTATCAATTTGTACGGTCAGCTCACGCAATGCGGCCCCAAGGCTCGTACCGCCGCCAACGGGAAGGCGGGGAGGGTAGAACGAGGCAATTTCGTGAAGAGGTACAATCGTACGGGCTACACCGGCAAATGCGATTACCGAAACCCAGGCTGTTTCAAGTGCGTGTGGATCCTTTCTTAAATCTCCGATGATCATTTGCAGACCATCAGTCATTTTTTTCAGGTTTTCACCAATCATGGACTCTGAACAGTCCAGGACAAAAAACACGGGAAGGCGTCTCATAATTTTCCTCGTACGGCTGGTACGGCCAGCAGAAAACGTTGCTGTACAGAAAGGTGCTGCCCGGAAAGCAGCACCTTTCTGTCTGTCAGAGCACCAGCTGGATTTCTGGTGGAGGAGGGGGAAGGGTATCAGTTCCGTTATTGATCCCCGCGCTTGTGCTGCCGGAAGACACGCTGGCCGATACCCATTTAAAGAAACCTGCAAACGCGGTTGAATCTAGCGTCTCCAGAGACACAACCTTATCGGTGAGCTGTTTTAAGTGCTCATGGCCTGCTTTAGGACCAACGGCGCAGGCAATGATGGATCCGAATCCCCGGCCGTGAATCGCTTTTACCGCTTCACCGTACGCCAGGGCATCAGAAGGGGTTCCATCAGTCATCAGGAATACCAGAGGACGCCAGTCTCCTTTTGTATCACCATCTGAGCGACGTACATCCCGTTCAACACACTGCATCAGACATTCAAGGGCAGCACCGGTGAACGTCCCGCCTGCGCTTGGCACAACGATGTCAGAAAACTGGAAGTCTTCCAGCGGCGTGAGAGGAATGAACTCACGCGCCTCATTGTCATAGGTGATAATGGAGATATGAACGCTTTCGAGGGCGTAGGGATCCTGGCGAAGAGCGCTAAGCATCGCCTGAATTCCAACGTTAACGGAATGGATGGACTCACCGCGCATCGAGCCGGATGTGTCGATAACAAGGTAAACAGGCAGGCGGCGCATCACATGTAATTCCTCAGGTGCGAGACAAACGAATCTGATTCTGAAGGCTCACCAATTGCCCTGAGTTTCCAGCCTGTAGCCTCGCGTATCAGCTCGGCAAAAACCATGGAGCGCTGGCTGGCGAAGGCGGGTCCGCCAGAAAGATCGAATCGTGCCATTTCAATATTACGGGCATCTACTGCCCGGATGAAGGCATTCTGAACTTTACCAAAGTGCTGCTGGAGCTTTTCACCATTGTAGATCTGAACGATGAACACAATTTTCTCGTACTGAGCGTCAAGGGAATTCAGGCGCACAATAATTTGCTCATCGTCACCATCACCGGCTCCGGTTCGGTTATCGCCCGTCAGCCAGATATTTCCTGACTTATGGCGAAGGCTGTTGAAAAAGATGATATCGCCATTCACAAGCGTTGGTTTACCATTTTCCACATTGCCGAGATCGGTCACCTTTCCGGCTGAATTACACAGGAAAGCGATCACATCAAGGTCGTATTCTTCTTCTTTTTTACCAAAGATCCCGCCGAGGAAACCTTTCTTTTCCTCATTAATATCCCAACCCAGGCCGATAGTAACGGACGAGAGATCGTATTCATTTTTTTTCAGGCTTACGCCCTGGCCTTTGCTCAGACTGACAGACATGACATCCCCTTAATTAATAAAATTATAAGACCACGTTTACTTCTGGCGGCGGCGGTGGCAGGTCTTCAAGACCGATCACTTCTTTTTTGCTGGACTCCACTTTCTGACTGCCTACCGAAATGCTCGCACTGACCCATTTAAAGAAAGCTTTAATCGTCGAACTGTCAGCTGTATCGAGCTGAACCACGATTTCAGTGATTTCTTTGAGGACGCTGGTATCGGCATCATGCCCGGCTGCACATGCCACAACAACGCCGGTTCTGGCCGCTTTAAAGTCATTCAGGCCTTTACGCCAGTCATCATTCGGACTTCCATCCGTCATCAGGAATACAAGGGGACGCCAGTCACCTTTAGTGTCAGCCGTCGTTTTCTGTACTTCTTTGGCAATGGAGCTGGCCGTCAGGGTAAGCGCTTCGCCAAGAGAGGTGGTGCCGCTGGCTGTTAGTGCTGGTATCTGGAAACTCAGGAGGTCTGTCAGGGGGACTGCCTGTCGGGCTGAAGAATCAAAGGTGATCACTGACACGTAAGCCGTTTCGAGTGCATACGGATCCTGTTTCAGCGTGGTAAGCAGCGTCTGAACGCCATTCTTAACCGCTTCGATAGGCTCTCCGTGCATAGAGCCGGACGTGTCGAGTAGCAGATATACGGGTAAGCGTCTCAAATGTAATTCCTTCTTAAGAGATCGGAAGAGGAGAGTAGTTTCAGGAAGAGGCCAGAGTTTGTAGATTTGATAAAACGGCACGACATCTGTCGGGTGGAGATTAAATACTCAGAAGCGGCATTAAAGAAATAAGTTAACCACCATTGAATTACCGACATGTGAATGGCCTCTTATCAGAGAAAAAAATTCAGACCGTACTGGAATATAAAATTTCTGAAAAAAACTCCGGCAAAAATAAACTTTCTTATGTATGAAAATCATCATACATCACAGATCTGCATGAATGGAGTGTAAATCGCCCAAAGATTGATGTGTAGCACAAGAGGATGTCAAGACACCAGGTTTTGTAGGCAGAAAGGCGCTGCTGACATTGCGGGAGGAGAATAGATCAAAACTCCGTCACGCAGATACAGAGGTGAAATATGACAAAACCGGGGTTTTCACCCCGGTCTGAGATTTAGCGTCAGGACTTTTTAGCGCTGTATTCTTTTATCAGTTCATCAACGGAGTGCAGAGCCAGCTTCTCTACCGCTTCACTTCGGGTCGAGCCACTCAGCGCAGCCAGACGGTCAATTTTTCTTAAAATCCGCATGCGTAGCGATAATGACACGGCTGTTTTTTTATCCTTATCGAGTACGACCTTCCCTGTGGACTCACCGGTTTTCAGTTCAGCATTCTGTGCGAGCGCTTCATTCATCCGGCGAAGGGTCTTTTTATCCAGCTGGCCCGGATTAACGAGATGGTATGAATGACCTGCCTTGCTGTATTTGATCTCCGCAGAATATGACTCGCGTAGCTCTTTGAGTGCCCGGGTTAATGTCGGCTCTGAGCATTCCAGACTGGTTATAATGTCGGCAGCGGAAACGGGCTTGCCGGTGCCCAGTAAGTTGGCAAGCTTAAAAATCCGGGCCTGTCTGGTATTTAATTGCATCGTAAGATTTAGCCTGCTTAAAGGGTTAGTGGTTCAATAGGCTGAAAAATGAAGGTACTGCTCATCTTTCGAATAACCGGTTGATCGCCTAACGCTTCAACCGGATCAATGTGTTCTAAGCCTGCAAAATTTACTGACGACATCTGGCTGCGACTGCATTTGCAGGACAGGATATACTCATCCTCCAGATAGCCGGTCCGCTTACTGACCCGTTGCGTAAAGCCTGACACAATCACGTTGTCGAACGGTAGCGTATGTAAAACGATACCGACCAGGCGGAACAAGCAGCCATGGACGTGGCGGGCATAGTTTTCGCGTACGGCTTTTTGCGTCATGGCTTTTTCCGTCAGCTCCGTGCCCCGGGCATTAACGCCGTAAATCTTATCAGGGAAATCTTCAATCTCAGCTAAATCAACATCCAGCAGGACTGCTGATAGCTCCGGCTTTACTTCAAATGCAACAAGCGTTTCACGCGGCCATTCAGTTTCTGCCAGCACACCCGCCAGGTATGATTCGAAAAACGCGGCGTCTGTCCGGAACTGCTGCCGGGCATCTGCCTGAGCCGTGGCGAGCCGTTTTTCATGTTCTTCAGCCTCAAACTTCCAGTTTGCATACTGTTCGGCCCAGGCCGTCCGTTGTTGCTGGTACCGGTGCTGTCGAAGGGTATTCTCACGCTCGACATCAATCAGCTCCTGCTGCCACCGGCGAAGATTTTCGGCGTGGCGCTCAGCTTTAGCTGATTCCGATTCAAACCATTTACCCAGAAAACTAATGCCTTCGCTCTCGGCAGGCTTTTCCGGCAATGCAAGATAGTCTGGCTTTTCTGGACGCACCGGTGCCGGAACCTGAAAAGGCGACGTTCTGTTATGCAGGTATACTGCTTCCAGCTCTGCCCAGCTGATGCCTGTTTTAGGATCCGGCGTCAGCTCGTGAATATTACGGATTGCGGTCACCGCTGACATGAGATCAGCGGCTTCCTCCTCAAGCGCCTGTCTGAGCCCCGGGTCGGTAGCCGTCCGGTTCCCACCTCCGGAACGCGCGGCCCGGTCAAGCCGGGTACGGTAACTCAGCCCGGTACCGGGCAAGCCCAGATTGGCATAGGTCCCCCGGCTTCCAAAAGAAACGGAAGCACCTCTCGGCCCGACACTCAGGCTCGGTGCACCGTTACTCAGGTTGAGGCGAACACCAGGAATAATGTTGATCGACTTTCTGAACCTGAACCCCATTATGATTTCCTTAATGATGCTGGGTCACGGTAAGTAATCTGATTCCATCAGCGCTTTGCTCGTTCTGTAACCCATAAAAACGAGCTCTGTCCAGAATGCCAGCCGCCCAGCGGCGATGTGTGGCGGGTTCACACATTGCTCCCTGCGACTTAAACACGGCCTGGGTAGAGTTCAGGATCCGCAGAGCGTCAGAATGCTCACCCTGAGTGACCATCAGCGCGTTTTGAATGACCTCTATCTGACCCGGGTGAATGGCCGTTTTCCCAACAAGCCCATGTGCCATATCAAGAGCCAGCTCTCTGGCCATTACGGCATGATCGTCAATATGCTCACATACGGGCGCGGTCAGGGCAAAATCACGCGGGCCGAAGACCGAAACGAGCATTTTGATGACGTAGCCCATCGGGCTATCATACAGCGTCAGGTCCCGGGGACGGCGAAGCGACACAACGTTCATAAGATCGTTGCCGCCGATTCGAAGCGCAATAATGCGGTCGTGGCAGGGATGTTCCACCAGACGGGTGGCCAGCTCCCGCATCTGAACCACGTCAAAGACGTCTTCTGTTTCCAGCGTTGGCATCATGCACAGGTGAGTCCCGCCCATGATATCCCACCATTCAGCTAACGAACTGAGGGTAAATTTCGGCAACACAAACCCGTCGACAGCGGAAAGATCATAATGCGCTTTTAACCATCTGCCCATGTCGGCATGCCGGGGGCGAATGAACACCAGAGGCCAGTCATTTTTACCCAGGCTACGCATGCTGTTACTGAGCTCGTGCAGCAGGTGCTCCAGATTTTTGAGGGCGATGGGGATGTCTGCTTCACTGACAGCATCCTCAAGGCAAATTACCAGAGAGCGCAAACCCGGGATTTTCCCATGCAGGACGGCATCAGCAATATCTTCCCGTGTTGCAGGCATGTATAGCGTGGCTCCCAGATTCCAGGGAGAAAGACGATTTTTCATCAGAGTACCTTCTTGATAATGGTTACAGCCCGATACTGGCCGAGGGTTCCCCCCATTTCTGTAACAACTATTCCCTTTTCACGAGCAAGCCCTACAAGCAAGGCAACGTCCGGGTCGTCAATAGAACGCACAAATATATGGTCCGGTACCCGACGCAATACAGCCCGGGTTGCTTCAGCAATACCGGGTTTAATACGATTGACGCTGTCCACTTTAAATTCATCGGCCAGGAACGCGATAACGTCGCGACTTGTCTGCCATAAGATCCGGGCTGACTCCGTATTCCAGCTCAGGGGAGCGAGGGATGTCGGTGTTAACTTCTTACGGAAATGAGCGACGGCATCGACAAGCATCCGGCTGCATTCGAATTCACTGAGATGCTCGCAAACCATGCACCCATGTAATCCTTCAGAGGACCATACTGACCGGGAGATCAGGCCTGATACCGGCGCACCCATGATGCCAAAAGGAATGAGCCAGTCATCATCACTTGCTGCAAGCCAGGAACAGCCACAGGGATCGGCCAGGACAACCAGTCGCGGCTGCTCAGGATAGCCCGGGCGATCTTTCAGTGCGCGTACAAGCTCTCCGGTAATTGCGCCTTTACCTGTCCATCCGTCAACAAAGACAATACCGCTGGTACCATGCCGCTCTTCAATGACGTCGAGTGCTGCACCGTCAATTCCACGATCCCGGATGATGCTGATGCCGTAATGCCATGAGGTTTTCCCCATGTCACGCAGGGCCTGGTGCAGCATAACGCCGAGCGGTACGCCAGCTCTGACAAGACTGGCCAGTACAATGGGCTCATCACCGAAGCGTTCGGCCAGAGAAATAGCGAGCTGTGTGACTTCTTTTGCAAGCCTCTCTGCGCCCCGATCCAGCGCCCGGTGAAACAAATCAAGATGCCATTGTGTTGGTGCTGGCTCCTGGCTGAGCATGTCTGAATAATGTTTCTTCCCGGACTGAATCAGCTCTTCTTTTTGATCAACCGGCGTCATCTCAATGACAACCGGCTTTAGCAGAAATTCCACGTCACCGGGCTGGTATGAGCCGGTAAATGTTTCATGTGGCTGCATTTTAATTTTCTCCAAAAATTCGCTGTGAAATGGCATCTGCAAACTGACTCTGACGCGGGATGCCAAACCAGCTGCACAGTTTCATAAAACGATGATCGCTCAGGCTGTCGCCCAGACCAATTACGGGGAAAACGCCGCGTTCAGCCCGAAGTTTTTCAAGCAGCCAGCTGACGGCCAGCCCTTTCTCAACCGGGGTGGGTAGCCAGGCCACGTTATTACTGTTGCGGTGGATGTAGAAGCCCTCGGTCGGAAACACCGTTTCTATCTCATCTGCAATGGCATTGAGCTCGTCAAGGCGGGTGCTGTCGCGGTGTTTCATCACCATATAAACCGCCGTTTCACCGTATTCGAAGTTCAGTCTTGCCCAGGCATTAATCCCTTTTGCGTCCATCATTTCAGTGATCAGTCGCTGCATCGATGTCAGCTTTTCCTGATAGGGAGCCAGCTGGCCGAGCATATGGGCCTTCCACTCCTCGTCGGGGTTGCCTTCAGGCGTGAGAATGACGGCCCCGTGCGTGGTGATTGCCCAGGAGTGGAAAGGGATCCGTACGCGGCTGATTTCTTCAGTTCCCCGTGCGGTAACGGGAATGAGTTCAGCCTGCTCCAGAAGCCAGTCCACTAACATGGACTGTTCTTCCGTCATAAAGCTTCGTGGATTCAGGGTACGATCAACGGCACCGGTACGGAATGGCTCCAGGGCCAGCTCGTCCACCATTTTACGACGGGTCTGAAAGAGCGTGTCGTCAAGGTCGCTCAGAACAACGGGTTTATTCATAGGTAACAATCTCCACGACGGGCGCAACCTCAGCCAGCGCCTTAAGAAGCTGCGCGTCAATACTTTCTGCGGGTGTCTCAGTACACACAAGAATGCGGTCAAACTGCTGGTGGGCGACGTTATAGACAAAATTGGGGATGCCCAGCCCGTAGTTATCCGTAAAGGAAATGGCGGACTCAATGGCATAACCAACGGCGATAGGGGAGCGGGTGGTCGAACCGTAAAATGCCTTTGCCCCGGCAGCTTCGAGCCGTTCTGCAAGCAGGAACGGCTCCCAGACGAATTCCCCTGTCCCGAGAACCAGAACACGCTCCCCTTTGCGGACGGAAACCTCATGGCCGAGATCGGCCGCAGGTGCGAGCATCCCCAGTCGACCCCATGACTGTTTCCCCTGGATGTCCCATTCTCCGCGTGAAGTTACGTTGACTTTCGGCATGTCCGGGACCGGTGCATCTGGTAATGTGGTCCATCCCCACTGACCGCTTACAAGAGAAACAGAAGTGACGGGTAAGGTGCTGCGCTCGGACAAGGCTTTGCCACTCCAGTCGGTAAGCGTAACGGCGATAACCTGTTCAATATGTTGAAGCTTGCCGGTATTACGCAGGGCAGAAAGCAGGTTAATAAAGGTATTACCGGTGGTTGCCTCGTCATCAATCAAAACCAGCGTTCGCGCGTTGGTAACACGACGTCTTTTCTCTTCATCATCTGGCAGATAGATCAGATGATCAGTGGCGTGGCTGTGTTCTTCCTTGAACTCGCAAAGCAACGTGCCATCAACCGGGTGACGGGTAGAGGTCAGATATACAGATTCACGATGCTGGTGGCGCACTTCATCAAACACACCGGCCCCAAGCCCAACGGCGGTTTCAGCCATACCGATAAACAGTACGGGCCCTGTCAGCGTTGAGGGGAACTGGCTGGCAAGCTGTCTGTAGGCCTGCCGCATGACTGAGGGTAGCACGGGAATGTGCCTGCCGAGTACTTTGCTGACAAACAGAAAGGCGCGTTTCGGGTTACGTCTTTCAGCGATATCAAACAGGTCATCGAGCGAAACTTCACCCTGATCGCGGATTACCTGAATCGTACCGCATGAGAGGGTACGGCGATAAATCATATCTTCGAGGTTATCAGACATAAACACGCCTTAATTCAAAAGGTTAGAGAGTGATTCCGGGTATGCAATTACATCCGTAATGGATCTCACCGCAACCGGAGAAAAGGTGTTTTTAGCGCTCTGGCGCACCATATCTTCAGACATCAGACCGAGCTTAAAGGCAGCAAATAACCCAGGAAGGTTCACCCCGCTGTGAAGGGTATAACCCACCCCCCCTGACGGACGCATGTTGGTTTCAAGCAGCACCGGGTTGCCATTCACATCGTTTCGCGTCTGAACATTCACCAGCCCGTCGGCCTTCATAACCCGGGCGCAGTCACACGCCAGTTCCCAGGCGCTACCTTCGTTTACCAGATACTGGATAGCCCCTTCCTTACGGCGTCCCACGGCTGCGAGTATTTCGCCCTTATCCGCGAGGATATCGACGGAAAATTCCGGGCCTGGCAGGTACGGCATCAAAACAAGGGGTTTAAACGACTCAGCAGCTGATGCTGCTGCAATATACTGTTGCGGACTGACCAGACGATGTTCGGGATGATTAAAGACGGCCATAGGCGAAGCACTGTCATCAAAGCGCCAGAATCCCATGCCATAGATACCCGTCACCGGCTTCACGCATACCGGGCTGTCAGTGAACGGCGGGGACGCGAGGTGTGTCTTTAATTCTGCCAGCGTATTCACCCGCCAGGATGGTACAACCGGGAGTCCCTTTTGCTCCATAAACTGAGCAAAAGTAACTTTTTCGTCAGCCAGAGTTAACCAGTCGACGCTCGTTGCACCGGTAGTAAGTGTGGCACCGGTCGATTCAATGTCTGAACGGTGTTCTTCAAACCACTGGCTGTTACGGCCAGTATGAATATGGTGGATGCCGTAGGTCTGAATGGTTTCCTGAATAAACTGGAGACGTTTTTGAGGATCTTCAGGTTCAGTCAAAGAATAATCGGCAACGGAAAGGATTTCATTTCTTTCGTTACGGTGGGAGGCAAAAACGGTAATGGCAAAATTATTTTTTTGTGCAAATGATTTTACCCCCTGAATAATATCTCGCTGGGAGGATAAACCTTCCATAAACCAAATTTTCTTGTTCATTTTTTTTAATTATCCGGAACGCCATGCAAATTTATGATTGAGAAGTGAGTCTATGAGTGTCTAAGCTACATGTCAATCATAATATGATTAATAACTTCTGTGGTTATGGAG
>NZ_JADBRD010000018.1:0-66668 GCF_014930495.1 Enterobacter cloacae complex sp. S3
TCTAATCGTGGGGGCAGGTCATAATCGCTATTGAGGCATAGCCCTTTGTGCATTGCGCGTTACAAATTACCACTGTTTCTTAAAGATTTTATGAAGTTGGCTGAAATAATGAACATGGAACTTTCTAAATATTTCTCTCCTAAAAAACTGGGTATATATTCCCTGTTCCTGCTGCTGTCGTGGGTATTACTTTATACCTGGCTGATGCTGGTACACAAAATGGATGAAAAAGTCGCCTCAACGCTGCTCTCTTCACCCATCATCTATGGCTGCATTGCATTGTCGGTTGTCTCTCTGATAATCCAGAATAAAGCCGGCGCGTTAACTGAGCTACTCGTCGTCGCCTTCTGGCTGATGGTGATTTTTGTTTATCTCATTATTACGTTCACCGTTCTGTTAAACGCGATGCCCGATATAGAAGATCTTATCTTTTACTACGAGTGTTATTTGATCATTTTTTTTGGTGGAGCCCCGCTGTACCTTATTATGAGAATGATTTGAGCCGTTGCTCCACACAGCCTCCACAAACCGCCCATGTCCGCTAAACAGGCGCGCGGTAGACTCTCCCTCACGCTATTTTGCACAAAAATAACTCACCTAATAAATCTGATAAAAATTACCCATAATGATGAACCGTAATAATCTTCGTTCTTCTGAACCTGCCGGAGTGATGCACTCGCTAAAAAAACTCGCGATACGGCACCGGAAAAAACTGGTTGTCACTTTTTTCCTGGTGGTGGCCGAAAACGTGACGTTTTTACTTTATCCCGTTCTGGCTGGCATCGCGATAAATGCCATCCTCGCCGGTGAAACGCTTAACGCCGCGCTGTATGGCTTGATGGTACTTTGTATGTGGTTCATCGGTGCGGCCAGACGGAGCGTTGATACGCGCACGTTTGCACGCATTTATGCCGGACTCGCGGTTTCCGTCGTCCTGGCACAGCGCAAATATCAGCTTAACCATTCGGCGATCGCCGCCAGGGTAACGCTCTCGCGCGAATATGTGGATTTCTTTGAAATGCACCTTCCCCTGCTTATTACCTCGCTGAGCTCACTTTTTGGTGCCGCAATCATGTTGCTGCTTATTGAATTTTGGGCCGGCGTCATGTGCTTTGCGATTGTATTTATCCTGCTCGGATTTGTCTCAGGATATGCCCGTAAAAATGAATGGCTGTTCATGCGCCTGAATAATCGACTGGAAAAAGAGGTGGATTATGTTCATAAGGCGGGCACGGCTACCCTTCACCGCCATTACTCCACGCTGGCGCGTTTGCGTATCGCATTATCTGACCGCGAGGCGTGGGGTTATTTGTGGGTCGGCGTGCTTGTTGCCGCGCTTTTTACGCTGACCATCGTCTGGATGACGCGCTCAACCGGCATCACCGCCGGACATATTTACTCGGTGATGACCTACATGTGGATGTTCGCGACGAGCCTCGATGACGCGCCGCAGCTTCTTGAGAAATTTTCGCAGCTCAGGGATATCGGCAAGCGCGTATCCACTGATGATGAAATTCACGTAACCGGACGTTAATTTAATGCCGCATTTTTTTATTGAACGCCCCGTTTTCGCCTGGGTTGTAGCGCTTTTTATCGTCCTGGCAGGGCTCCTGTCTATTCCCCGTTTGCCGGTTGCGCAGTATCCGGCGGTGGCGCCGCCTGGAATCATTATTTCCGTCAGTTACCCCGGGGCCAGCCCCGATATCATGAACACGTCGGTGGTATCGTTAATCGAGCGCGAAATCTCCGGCGTAGATAATTTGCTCTACTTTGAATCATCCAGTGACACAACCGGTTCGGCATCGATTACCGTCACCTTTAAACCGGGCACGGACATCAAGCTGGCGCAGATGGATCTGCAGAATCAGATTAAGATCGTCGAGCCTCGTCTGCCTCAGGCGGTAAGGCAAAACGGCATCAACGTCGAGGCCGCTAACTCTGGCTTTTTAATGATGGTGGGGCTGAAGTCGGCGACGGGTCAATTTGAGGAAGCCGATTTAAGCGACTATTTTGCCAGAAACGTCAGTGACGAGCTTCGTCGCGTGCCCGGCGTAGGGAAAGTTCAGCTGTTTGGCGGCGAAAAAGCGCTGCGCATCTGGTTGGATCCCATGAAGCTCCACGGCTACGGGCTTTCGGTAAGCGATGTTCTTACCGCCGTTGGCCAGCAAAATGCCCTGGTTTCGCCCGGCAAAACGGGAGATGAGCCAGCCTCTGCAGGACAAGGGGTGACGTATCCCATCACCGTGAAGGGACAGCTCTCCTCGGTTGAGGCGTTCAGGAATATCACCCTGAAATCTGACGCATCCGGTGCCCGCCTGAAACTGTCCGACATTGCGCGGATTGAATCTGGCCTGCAAAGCTACGCCTTTGGTATCCGTGAAAATGGCGTGCCCGCAACGGCGGCAGCAATCCAGCTCTCGCCTGGCGCGAATGCGATGAGCACGGCTTCCGGCGTACGGGCGCGCATCGACGAACTTTCCCGGGTGTTACCCGAAGGAATGGCGTTTACGATCCCCTTCGACACCGCGCCGTTCGTGAAACTTTCTATCATGAAGGTTGTTCAGACATTTGTGGAAGCGATGGTCCTGGTCTTCCTGGTTATGCTGCTGTTTCTGCACAAGATACGCTGTACGCTTATCCCGGCGATTGTTGCTCCCGTCGCGCTTCTTGGCACCTTCACGGTGATGCTGTTGAGCGGCTACTCCATCAATATTCTGACGATGTTCGGCATGGTGCTGGCGATAGGGATTATCGTTGATGATGCCATCGTGGTCGTGGAGAACGTTGAACGACTGATGGAGGAAAAAAGCCTGTCCCCGCGTGACGCCACGCGGCAAGCCATGCAGGAAATCACTCCGGCGATTATTGGCATCACGCTGGTGCTAACCGCCGTCTTTATCCCCATGGGGTTTGCGGAAGGATCCGTCGGGATTATCTACCGACAATTTTGTATTTCCATGGCGGTCTCCATACTGCTGTCCGCGTTTCTTGCCCTGACGCTGACGCCTGCCCTGTGCGCAACGCTACTCAAGCCGCATAAGCCAGGAAAGAGAGGCGGAAGGTTCGCGGTCGGGTTTAACGCGCGCTTTCGTTCGCTCACCGCCAGTTACGAAGCCGGGCTGGGTGCCGTTCTGAAGCGAACCGGGCGTATGCTGCTCCTGTACGCTGCGCTTTGTGCTGCGCTGTTTTTGGGATTGTCTTCGTTACCGTCGTCCTTTCTGCCGGACGAAGATCAGGGCTACTTTATGTCCTCAATCCAGCTGCCTTCTGATGCCACGATGCAGCGTACCCTCAACGTGGTTAAAAAATTTGAAGAGGAAATTGCGGCCCGGCCGGATATTGAAAGCAACATTATGATCCTGGGGTTTGGATTTTCAGGTTCAGGACCTAACTCGGCTATGGCCTTCACCACGCTGAAGGACTGGAAAGATCGGCAGGGCTCGACGGCCCAGGGGGAAGCCGACCGGATACAGGCCAGCATGGCAAACGTCTCTGATGCCGTCACGATGAGCCTGCTCCCGCCGGCCATTTCGGATATGGGCACCTCGTCGGGCTTCACCTGGTACGTGCAGGACAGAGCGGGACTGGGCTACGAGGCGTTAAAGCGCGCTGCCGACGCTCTGGTCCTGCAGGCCAACCAGCGCCCTGAACTGAATGACGTGTATATAGACGGTCTGCCGGAAGGAACAAGCCTTGCGCTCCAGGTGGACAGAGAAAAGGCGGAAGCAATGGGCGTCTCATTTGATGAAATCAACCAGACGCTCTCCGTCACCCTGGGCTCAAATTACGTCAATGACTATACGAACAACGGCCGCGTTCAGCAGGTGATTATTCAGGCCGATGCGCCCTACCGAATGCAGCCTGAGCAGATACTGACATTATCAGTGAAAAACCGGATGGGGCAGATGGTGCCGGTATCGACGTTTGCCACGCTTTCCTGGCACGTTGCGCCCCAGCAGTTGACGCGTTATCAGGGATATTCGGCTATTCGCATTACCGGAAATGCGGCGCCGGGAGAGTCCAGCGGCACCGCAATGAAGGTTATGGAGGACGTGTCCAGGAGTCTGCCTCAGGGCATGGCTGGCGAGTGGGCCGGCAGTTCATTGCAGGAGAGAAAATCGGAATCTCAGCTTCCGGGCCTTATCGTCCTGTCGATACTGGTCGTGTTTATGGTGCTGGCCGCCCTGTATGAGAGCTGGTCTATTCCGTTTGCGGTCATGCTGGTCGTTCCGCTGGGTCTTATCGGCGCGGTGATCGCGGTGTCCGTTGCCGGCATGACGAATGACGTTTTCTTCAAGGTCGGCCTGATTACGCTTATTGGCCTGTCGGCCAAGAACGCCATTCTGATTGTTGAATTTGCGAGGCAGCTCCATCGCCAGGGGCAGCCCCTGCTGGCGGCAACCATTCATGCCGCCGGCCAGCGTCTGCGCCCTATTCTGATGACGTCGTTAGCCTTCACCTTAGGGGTTGTTCCGTTGATGCTGGCCAATGGTGCGAGCGACAGTACGCAGCATGCCATCGGTACCGGCGTATTTGGCGGCATGATTAGCGGTACGCTTCTCGCCATTTTCTTCGTACCGGTTTTCTTTATCGTCATCGCGCGCTTCATCGACAATATCAGGAAAGCGTGAATACCCTCGCGGGATCGCGCTTCCTCGCTGGTTGGATGAGGTGAACCTGTTGCCGGGTGATATACTGGACGAATGCTGAAATTTTGAGCCCCCGCGAGTCCGCGGCGCATTCTTCGGGACAGGCGTCTTCGGAGAACAGCGAGAAATATCGTGACACAAGGGGCTGTGAGTGGGCTATAATTTCGAGCTAATTTCGAATGATTTTGAAATACTGCCTGTAACGCTATGAATTACAAGGCAAAATTAGCAATGAATATAAGGATTAAAGCTATGGGTTTTCTTTCCGGTAAGCGCATTCTGGTGACTGGCGTTGCCAGCAAACTGTCCATCGCATACGGCATCGCACAGGCAATGCATCGCGAAGGCGCTGAGCTGGCGTTCACCTACCAGAACGACAAGCTGAAAGGCCGTGTTGAAGAGTTTGCCGCGCAGCTGGGTTCCAGCATCGTTCTGGAATGTGACGTTGCACAAGACGAAAGCATCGACGGCATGTTTGCTGAACTGGCAAAAGCATGGCCGAAATTCGACGGTTTCGTTCACTCCATTGGCTTCGCTCCTGGCGACCAGCTGGACGGCGACTACGTGAACGCGGTTACCCGTGATGGCTTCAAAATCGCTCACGACATCAGCTCCTACAGCTTCGTTGCGATGGCGAAATCCTGCCGAGCGATGCTGAACCCGGGCGCAGCCCTGCTGACCCTGTCCTACCTGGGCGCTGAGCGTGCTATCCCTAACTACAACGTTATGGGCCTGGCGAAAGCCTCTCTGGAAGCCAACGTACGCTACATGGCGAACGCAATGGGTCCTGAAGGCGTGCGCGTTAACGCCATCTCTGCAGGTCCTATCCGCACCTTGGCAGCTTCCGGTATTAAAGATTTCCGTAAAATGCTGGCACACTGCGAAGCGGTTACCCCGATTCGTCGTACCGTTACCATTGAAGATGTGGGTAACTCTGCAGCATTCCTGTGCTCTGACCTTTCCGCTGGTATCTCCGGTGAAGTGGTTCACGTTGACGGCGGCTTCAACATCGCTGCAATGAACGAGCTGGAAATTAAATAAGCTGTGACTCTCTTCCCGCACGGGAAGAGAGTTTTCCCCCCGCACCACCCCTTCGTTATTCCGTTCTGCTATTTGTTATCACCTAACAATATTTTTCCCTTTATCTGCCTTACGCCAGGATATTGATCGCCATTTTGAGATCAAGGAACGCACATGGAACAACGCCGTTTTTCCGGCAAAGGCCACTGGTATCACGAGACCCAGTCGAACCACGCGCAGACAGATGTTCTGCCTCTGGTGCCCGAAGCCGCTAACGTCGACGATCGTTTTTTGCTCGATTTAGCCCTGCCTGATGAGATTGTCGCCGCCTGTTCTGGCTGGCTTACCCCTGCCAGAGCCTTGTGCCACCAGCTGTTTCCGCTCTCGATTCCCGTGAACCGCCTGCATACGCTCAGCGCCTACGATCGGCTCAGCACCGCGCTAACGGTCGCCCAGGCCTGTGGCGTTCAGCGGCTCTGTAACCATTACGCCGCCCTCCTCGCCCCGCTTCCCGGCCCCGACTCCTCGCGTGAAAGCAACCGACGTCTGGCACAAATTACGCAGTATGCCCGCCAGCTCGCCAGCTCTCCTGATGTGATTGATGATAAAGCGCAGAACCAGCTTGATGAGGTCGGCCTGTCAATCTATGACATTGTGGTGATTAACCAGATTATCGGGTTTATTGGTTTTCAGGCGCGCGTGGTCGCGGTTTTTCAGGCGCTGTTAGTACACCCCGTTCGCTGGTTGCCAGGCCATCATATTCAGCCGCACACGCTGCCCGCGAGCCACGCCGCCTGGGTGCCGCTGTTGCCCGTCGTCGAGCTGCGCTATGCGAGTGCGCATCAGCTTGAGTCGCTGTCCCGCTGGCAGGCAGAACCCACGCTGGAGGCGCTGACGCCGGTCCTTTGCCACGAGCCGTCGCTGCTCGACCTGACCGGAGAAATCCTGTTAAACACCCGCGAAGCGATCCCGCTGACGTCCCCCGCACTTTCGGCGGCGGTCGAACTGCTGACGCGCTCTCCGGACCGCTTCAGCGCCGCGCAGTTTACCCCGCTCACGGATCAAGGACTCCCCGGCGAACATGCCATCACGCTGCTTACCCGGAGCGCGTTTGATGGCTGGCTCAATCGTCTGAAAGTCGCGTTTGGTAAAGAGGAATAACCATACTAATTACCCAAAGAGCGCTTGCTGAGACAGTGAGAATCGCGTAAAACTGTCAGCCGCTCAATGGCTACGAAAATAGAACATTATGTTTCAGGACAACCCGCTGCTAGCGCAGCTTAAACAGCAACTGCATTCCCAGACGCCGCGTGCAGAAGGGGTCGTAAAAGCCACGGAAAAGGGCTTTGGCTTCCTTGAGGTTGACGCGCAGAAAAGCTACTTCATTCCGCCTCCGCAGATGAAGAAAGTGATGCATGGCGATCGCGTCATGGCCGTCATTCATACCGAGAAGGACCGCGAGTCTGCCGAGCCGGAAGAACTGATCGAACCGTTCCTGACCCGTTTTGTGGGCAAGGTGCAGAGAAAAGACGATCGTCTTGCTATCGTGCCGGATCATCCCCTGCTGAAAGATGCTATTCCCTGCCGCGCCGCCCGTGGCGTTGAGCATGATTTTAAAGAAGGTGACTGGGCCGTAGCAGAAATGCGCCGTCATCCTCTGAAAGGCGATCGCGGTTTTTATGCTGAGCTGACCCAGTTCATCACCTTTGGCGCCGACCATTTCGTGCCATGGTGGGTCACGCTGGCACGCCACAATCTTGAAAAAGAAGCGCCGAACGGCGTAGCGACCGAGATGCAGGACGAAGGTCTGACGCGCCGCGATCTCACCGCGCTGGAGTTTGTCACCATCGACAGCGCCAGCACGGAAGATATGGATGACGCGCTGTACGCTGAAGAGAGCGCCGATGGCAAACTGCATCTGACCGTCGCCATTGCCGATCCAACCGCCTGGATTGCCGAAGGCAGCAAGCTGGATGACGCGGCGAAAATCCGTGCGTTCACCAACTACCTGCCGGGCTTCAACATTCCGATGCTGCCGCGCGAATTGTCAGACGATCTCTGCTCGCTGCGTCCAAATGAAGTGCGCCCGGTCCTTGCCTGCCGCATGACTATCGCCGCAGATGGCGCGATTGAAGACGATATCGAGTTCTTTGCCGCCACCATCGAATCGAAAGCCAAGCTGGCCTACGATAACGTCTCCGACTGGCTTGAAAATACCGGTAGCTGGAAACCTGAATCAGACGCCATTGCCGCGCAAATCCGCCTGCTGCATCGCATCTGCCTGAACCGCGGCGAGTGGCGTAAAACCCATGCGCTGGTGTTCAAAGACCGCCCGGATTATCGCTTTGTTCTGGGCGAGAAAGGCGAAGTGCTGGACATCGTGGCCGAACCGCGACGCATTGCGAACCGCATCGTTGAAGAGGCGATGATTTCCGCCAACATCTGCGCCGCACGCGTGCTGCGCGACAGGCTGGGCTTTGGCATTTACAACGTCCACACCGGGTTTGATCCGGCGAATACCGAAGCGCTGGCGGCCCTGCTGAAGACTCACGATGTGCACGTTGATCCGGAAGAAGTGCTGACGCTGCCGGGCTTCTGCAAGCTTCGCCGCGAGCTGGACGCGCAGCCGTCGGGCTTCCTGGACAGCCGCATTCGTCGCTTCCAGTCCTTCGCTGAAATCAGCACCGAACCTGGCCCGCACTTTGGTCTTGGCCTCGAAGCTTACGCCACCTGGACATCGCCGATCCGTAAGTATGGCGATATGGTCAACCACCGTCTGCTGAAAGCGATTATCAAAGGTGAAACCATTGCCCGTCCTCAGGAGGACACCACGCTGCAGATGGCCGATCGCCGCCGCCTGAACCGCATGGCGGAACGTGACGTTGGAGACTGGCTGTACGCGCGCTTCCTGCAGGATAAAGCCGGTACGGACACACGTTTCGCCGCAGAGATCATCGATATCAGCCGCGGGGGGATGCGCGTCCGTCTGGTCGATAACGGTGCTGTCGCGTTTATTCCTGCGCCGTTCCTGCACGCGGTTCGTGACGAAATGGTCTGTAGCCAGGAAAACGGTACCGTGCAAATTAAAGGTGAAACAGTTTACAAAGTCACCGACGTGATTGACGTTACTATCGCCGAAGTTCGCATGGAAACCCGCAGTATTATCGCGCGCCCTGTCGCCTGATAACCGGTTCAATTGTCGGCCGTTTCCTTTCCGGAAGGGCCGACAATTTTTCTTTTTATCCCCGCCACAAAATCATTATTTTTCCTTACTATTTTCAGCATCCCTTCGCCCAAAACCGCCATAATTATCTACAGTAAAAGAGTGTTGTTATATTCGGTTACGTGAATTTCTATACGCTCAGTATCCTTTTTAACCTGACTCGTTTTATTATAAGAAAGCAGGGAAAAACAACAGGTTCACTTCGGTTTTGCCGCTGTTTCTCAACGGAAAAGTCGACAGCAAATGAATAATTTGTGCGCTAATGAACAGCTGCGGGAGAAAACATGATGGACGATCTGGAGCAGAACTTGCTGTTTCGCTACATGGGAACTCACAGCCCGTGGTGGCGCCTGTCAGCTGACAGCAACGCTCTGCACCTTTCCACCAGCGAAAATGCCGATGTCACTCAGGTCGTGGCGCTGGACGATGAACAGGCCGATCTCATCCGTCATTTAACCGTTATTACCTCCAGCATTTCCATGTCGCTCTCCCTGTACGGAGAAGATGTCCCGGTTCATCTTGTGGGCCGTAAAATTACCCGCAACGAGTGGGCAGGCACCGCTTCCGCCTGGAACGATACGCCCTCCGTGGCGCGCGATCTGGCTCAGGGGCTCTCTTTCGCGGAACAGGTTGTCTCTGAGGCCAACTCCGTCATTGTTATTCTCGATCAGCACGGCAATATTCAGCGTTTTAACCGGCTTAGCGAAGAGTACACCGGCCTGAAAGAGCAAGAAGTGATTGGGCAGAACGTGTTTAAGCTGTTTATGAGCCGCAGCGAAGCGGCAGCCTCAAAGCGCAATATTACCGGTTTTTTTCGCAACGGCAGTTCCTACGAAGTCGAACGCTGGATCAAAACGCGTAAAGGGCAGCGGCTGTTTCTGTTCAGAAACAAATTCGTGCACAGCGGCAGCGGTAAAAATGAAATTTTCCTTATCTGTTCCGGGACAGATATTACCGAGGAGCGCCGCGCTCAGGAGCGGCTGCGCGTGCTGGCCAATACCGATACCATCACCGGCCTGCCCAACCGCAATGCGATCCACGATCTGATTTCTGACGCTATCGACAACCGCGGCGACACGCAGGTGGGCGTGGTGTATCTCGATCTGGATAACTTTAAAAAGGTCAATGACGCTTACGGGCATATGTTTGGCGATCAGCTGTTGCAGGCTGTCGCCCTCGCCATCTTGAGCTGTCTGGACGAGGAACAGGTGCTGGCGCGTCTTGGCGGCGATGAGTTTATCGTCATGGCCACCAATACCTCTCAGGGCTCTCTGGAGGCGATGGCGTCGCGCATTTTAACCCGTCTGCGCCAGCCGTTCCGAATCGGTCTGATTGAGATTTATACCGGCTGCTCTCTGGGTATCGCCCTCGCCCCGCAGCACGGGAACGACCGGGAAAGCGTTATTCGCAACGCCGATACCGCCATGTACACCGCCAAAGAGAACGGCCGGGGCAAGTTCTGCGTCTTCTCACCCGAGATGAACCAGCGCGTGTTTGAGTATCTTTGGTTGGATACCAACCTGCGCAAGGCACTGGATAACGATCAGCTTCTGATCCACTATCAGCCGAAAATAACCTGGCGTGGAGAAGTCAGAAGCCTTGAAGCGCTGGTCCGCTGGCAATCACCAGAACGCGGCCTGATCCCGCCGCTGGAGTTTATCTCTTATGCCGAGGAGTCGGGGTTGATTGTGCCGCTGGGCCGCTGGGTGATGCTCGATGTGGTTCGCCAGGTGGCAAAATGGCGCGATAAGGGAATAAACCTGCGCGTGGCGGTGAACGTCTCTGCACGCCAGCTGGCCGACCAGACCATCTTCAGCGACTTAAAGCAGGCGCTGAAGGATCTGAATTTTGAATACTGCCCGGTCGACGTTGAGTTGACCGAAAGCTGTCTTATCGAAAATGAAGAGCTGGCGCTGTCCGTGATCCAGCAGTTCAGCAGACTCGGGGCGCAAATTCATCTGGATGATTTTGGCACCGGCTACTCTTCCCTTTCTCAGCTGGCCCGCTTCCCTATCGACGCCATTAAGCTCGATCAATCTTTCGTCAGGGATATTCATAAGCAGTCTATTTCCCAGTCGCTGGTGCGCGCTATCGTCGCGGTGGCGCAGGCGTTAAATCTGCAGGTGATTGCCGAGGGTGTGGAGAATGCAAAAGAAGACGCCTTTCTGACCAAGAACGGCGTCAACGAACGGCAGGGTTTTCTGTTTGCTAAGCCGATGCCCGCTGCCGCATTCGAGCGATGGCTAAAACGATATCAAGCGCGAAATCAACGTTAACTGGCTTTACGCAGGCCCACCGCGTGATGGCGGTTTTGCAGCGTGACCAGACGCTCCATGTAGGCGATATCTTTCGGCTCCAGGCAGAAAGCGGCATCAACCCAGTCTTCCGTGATGTCCATCAGTTCACTGCGAGGCAATTGCAGAACGCGCGTACGGGCGCGCAGCATCGCCCTTACGCCATTCAGTTTTGGCCGCAGCGTATCGATGAAGGTTCGGGTGGAGACATAGCTTTGTCCCGGTTCAAACAGGACATCCACCAGCCCGTGCTGTTCGTACCATTCAGCCGTATGGGATTCCCCTTTGTAGATGAGTTCCTCCGCCAGCTTCATGCCTGAACGGCGTGCAACCAGGGAATATCCTCCCATACCCGGAAACAGGTTGAAGGCAATCTCCGGGAAACCTAAACGGGCATCGCGCTGAGCCAGGACGAAATGGTGCGCCAGAGCGGCCTCAAACCCGCCCCCTAACGCACTGCCTTCTACCATTGCCAGAGTGATGGCTCCCGTATCAAACCCCCGTGAGGCCGCATGGACGCAATCAACGCAGGCGCGAGCGTACGCCCGTAACGCTTCCCGACGTCCGTTCTGAATGCACTCGACGAAGAACTGTAAATCTCCGCCCGTATTGTACATCTCGGGAACCAGCGATCCGGTTACCCAAAAATCAACCGCAAACCCAGACTGGCGAACCAGCCATGAAAAGTTCATGATCTCCTCTATTAACGCATGGTTAAAGCAAGGACGTGGCTGAGCCCGCAGCATCATCCAGACCGTGTGACGCTCCGCCTCGTAATATCCTGACAGCTGCGTGAACCGTTCAGTATCGGTAAACAGTGTGCAGGTAGGCTGATTGATAACTGTCATAGTCTAATTCCTCTTATAAAAAAGCGCCTTGCGCGCAGTTTTAGACTAATCCAGTCATTAAGCCTGCTGCATGAGGGGGAATAAATTTATCACTTACGTTTATGTAATTTAGTTATTGCATTTTTTCCCTTCTCTTTTGATCCTATTTTCTGCATCATTGAAAATATTAACTTTTCGCGCCTGGGGTGAGATTATGTCGACTATTGACGCACAAGCTGTAGCACAACGAATTGATACCGTGCTGGATATCCTGGTGGCGGGCGATTATCACTCTGCTATCCGTAATCTCGAGATCCTGAAGTCTGAACTTCTTGCTCAGAATGGTGCTGACAATGCGCCAGAAAACAGACAGCCAAAAGCGCCGTGGGAAGTTTAATCCCACCGTCTCCGACCTCGTTTCGCTTTATTAAATGGATGCTATGAATTCCCGACAACAACTCATTTTGCAGATGGTCATCGATCAGGGACGCGTAAGCGTAGTCGATCTCGCTAAAACCACCGGCGTTTCTGAAGTCACCATCCGTCAGGATCTTAATCTGCTGGAAAAACAGAGCTACCTGCGTCGCGCGCACGGATATGCTGTCCCGCTGGACAGTGACGACGTTGAGACGCGCATGATGAATAATTACGCGCTCAAACGTGAACTGGCGGAATTTGCCGCGTCCCTGGTGAACAACGGCGAGACCGTCTTTATTGAAAACGGCAGCAGCAATGCCCTTCTGGCGCGCACGCTTGCCGATCAAAAAGACGTTACCATCATCACCGTCAGCAGCTATATCGCGCATTTGCTCAAAGAGACGCGCTGCGAGGTGATTCTGCTGGGCGGTATTTACCAGAAAAAAAGTGAAAGCATGGTTGGCCCGCTGACCCGTCAGTATGTTCAGCAGGTTCATTTCAGCAAGGCCTTTATCGGGATTGACGGCTGGCAGCCGGAGACAGGTTTTACCGGCCGGGATATGATGCGCTCTGACGTGGTGAATGCCGTGCTGGAAAAAGAGTGTGAAGCCATTGTGCTGACCGACAGCTCTAAATTTGGCGCCGTTCACCCTTATACGATGGGCCCGGTTTCACGCTTTAGCCGCGTGATTACCGATGAACGGTTGAGCGATGCGCACCGTAATAAACTGGAAGATGACGGGCTGATCGTCAATATTATTAAAACGACCGCCTGAGTTCCCTCCGCGCCCGAATTTCGGGCGCATACGCCCTTCTTTCTCTGAGATGATTCCTGGTACTTCTTTAAGAGTTTTTACCTGTTTAACCTGCATTAAAGTCGTAAAATTAATGTTAGCGATATAACAGGAAGTGACTATCACCTGCGTGATTACGTAACGCCTGCGCGACCAGCTTTCACGGAGAACAGAATTAAGTATTCGATTCGTCTATGCTTAACGTGTACATCTTTCCGTGAATCGATAATTCAGGAGAAAGTATTATGACCTTAACCAGCAAAAAATTAGCCGCCGCTGTTCTGGCAATCACTGTAGCAATGTCCCTGAGCGCGTGCTCTAACTGGTCTAAACGTGACCGTAACACCGCTATTGGTGCCGGTGCCGGTGCTCTCGGTGGTGCAGTATTAACGGATGGTAGTACGCTGGGTACATTAGGTGGCGCTGCTGTCGGTGGTATTATCGGTCACCAGGTTGGCAAATAATTATTATCTAAGCCTTCCCCGGTATTGCGATATTTGAACGCATTTCAGGTCTGACATACGCACGTATATAACACGAGCCACGGCATTTGCCGTGGCTCATTTATTTTAACCGCCTGCCAGTTTGACCTTCATCCCTTTGGCTTCCAGCAGAGATTTTATTAAATCGCGCTTATCTCCCTGGATTTCAATAATGCCGTCTTTCACGGCGCCGCCGCAGCCACATTTTTTTTTCAACTCGGCCGCCAGCTTTGCCAGTTCAGCATCATCCAGGTCAATGCCGGAGATAAGGCAAACCCCTTTCCCTTTTCGTCCACTGGTCTGGCGCTGGATCCGAACGATGCCGTCCCCCTTTGGACGTTCCACTTTCGCTTTCGGCTCGTCTATACGCCCGCTATCGGTTGAATAGACCAGACGGCTGTTGGAATCGGTCATTAGGCCCCCTTTTTCAGCGATGCGTTGATAGCCTTAAGCGTCTCAGCCGGGTTGGCAGACTGCGTTACCGGACGCCCGATGACCATGTAGTCAACGCCAGCAGCCAGCGCCTGCTCAGGCGTCATAATGCGGCGCTGATCGCCCACTTCGCTGCCTGCAGGACGAATACCCGGCGTAACCAGTTTAAAATCCTGGCCCAGCGCTGATTTGAAACGTACCGCTTCCTGCGCGGAGCAGACGACGCCATCCAGGCCGCAATGCTGCGTCAGACGCGCGAGACGTTCGGCATGCTCGGTGGGTGACAACGTCACGCCCAGGTCGCGTAGATCGTTTTCGTCCATACTGGTCAGCACGGTGACCGCAATCAGCAACGGTGCATCTTTACCGAACGGCAGGAGCGCCTCACGGGCGGCCGTCATCATTCTTGCCCCACCCGATGCATGGACGTTGACCATCCATACGCCCAGCTCTGCGGCTGCGGCAACGGCATGCGCCGTGGTATTCGGGATATCGTGGAATTTCAGGTCGAGGAAAACGTTAAAGCCACGCTGCTGCAGATCGCGAACGATTTGCGGTCCAAACAGCGTGAACATCTCTTTGCCAACTTTCAGACGGCAGTCGCGAGGGTCGATGCCGTCGACAAACGCCAGTGCAGCGTCACGCTTATTGTAATCAAGCGCAACAACAACAGGAGAATCCGTAATTACGCGGGAAGTGGAGGATGTAACAGACGTCATGACCAGCCCTTTTCGTCTATGGGCGCGCAGCGGCGCGGAACAGATAAACGGCCAGCATTCTACCTGCCGACGCCGCAAATTGACAGGATCCATTTACGCGCCTGCCAGGCCGGCTAACCGCACGGAGCACAGGACAGTGGAAAAACCATCAGTATGTTGTAACTAAAATGCGGCGTTTTAAAAAATTATTGCCCGTCCAGGCCGCGGATTGGCTTGATGGTGGACCAGGCGCGGCAGGAAGGACAGTGCCAGTAGAGCGTATACGCGGTAAAACCACACTTCTGGCAACGATAGCGCGGCTTGCTGCGCACCTGTTCGCCAACCATGTCGCGCAGCACCATCAGGCTCTCTTTGGCGCGCCCTTCTTCAGCGTCGTTCAGATGGTAATCCATCAGCTTGTGGAACACCCGCATGGTCGGATGACGCTGCAGCTGACGCGTAATATAAACCTGCGCGGTGTCGCTCCCCTCATACTGCTCAACGACGTCTGAGAGCATCAGTTCAGCGGTGGCGCCAGTATTTTCTTCCACGCAGCGACGCAGGAACGCTACCCACTCTTCCTGCTTGTCGAGCTGTTGATAGCAGGTTTGCAGCATTTCCAGCGTTTCACTGACCAGCTCTTTGTCCTGGTCGATAACCCGCAGCAGGCTTTCAACGGCTTTGGCGTAGTCGCCATTCGCCATAAAGACGCGCCCCATCATGATGGATATTCGCGCGCTGTTGCGGTCCGCCGCGGCGCCTTTCTTCAGCAGCGCCATGGCTTTATCCATGTCGTCGTTGCCCATCTGCTGAAGCGCAAGCTCACAGTAGAAATGGGCGATCTCAACGCGCTGCTTATCTTTACCCAGCTTCACCAGACGTTCAGCGGTATCAATGGCTTTCTGCCAGTCGCTGGTGGCCTGATAAATCTGCAGGAGCTGCTGCAGCGCGCCGATGCGGAAATCTGTTTCGTCCACCAGCTGCGCGAACATATCTTCAGCGCGATCGTACAACCCCGCGGCCATGTAATCCCGCCCCAGCTGTTGCACCGCAAGGAGACGTTGATCGTAGGTCAGCGAGGCGCTTTCCATCAGGGTCTGATGAATACGAATGGCGCGATCGACCTCGCCGCGCGAGCGGAACAGGTTGCCCAGGGTGAGATGCGCTTCAACCGTCCCCGTATCCTCTTTAAGCATATCGAGGAACAGGTCTACCGCTTTGTCCTGCTGATTGCTCAGGAGGAAGTTCACCCCCGCAACGTAGTCGCGGGAGAGGCGGTTGGCCTCATCCTGTTTTGTTTGTTGCGCACTTCTGCGGCCCATATACCAGCCATAGGCTGCGGCTACAGGCAAAAGCAGAAACAACAACTCCAGCATAGTCGATTATTCCTTCACGACCGGCACACCAGAGCTTTCCGGGATGTCAGACGCAGGGGCAATGTTATTTTCGAGTCGCTTAATTTTACGTTCAGCGCGCGCAAGAGAAACACGGACTTTCAGCCAGAACAGACCGCAAACCAGCCAGCCAATGGCAAAGCCGGCAGCAAATAAGACCGCCAGCAGGCTCGAGACGCGATACTCACCCTGAGCCAGCAGATAGTTAAACGTCACCTGCTGATCGTTTTGTGCACCCAACGTGACTGAAATGACAAAAATCGCCAATACCAGTAAGAAAATGAGTAAATATTTCACATTACTTCCCGTTATGTGGTTCAAGCGAATAAAGTGTGTTCAATTCACCGCAATCAGCCTTATAAACTACCATTTTAGCGACGAGCGCGAAACGGAAAAAGTGACGCGCAGGTCATGGATCTATGGCCAAAATGCGGAATATCAACCGTCAGGCGTCTGTCTGGTCCCTTTCGGCTATTTCTTCTTTCTCTTCTGGCGGTGGCGTTAGCGGGCCGCAGAATCGTTCAGTGAGCCAGGTCGCCATCATAATCAGCAGCCATGAGATGAGCGTGGCGACGACCAGGTCGCGCGGCCAGTGCATTCCCAGCAGCAGGCGGCTGCCCATAACCCCCGTCGCCCAGATCAGTAAAACCACGATAGTGATCGTTCGACGCCTTGGCCAAAGCAGCCCAACCCCCAGCAACGCCCAGCTGGCCGCAAACATGGTGTGGCCGGAAGGAAACGCGAACCCGGTCTCTTTCTGCCAGTGTTTGCGCAAGAATTTCGGGATATCCTGCTGTTCCGCAAGCTGTTCTTTCACCAGCGCGCCACGATCTTTACGCTTTAAATTGTAGAACTCATCTACCGGAACATGATGCGTTTTTTCCAGCCAGACGACAAAAGGACGCGGCTCCTGAACGCGATCTTTAACCCAGGACTTCACGCCCTGACCGACAAGGATAGCGCCCCCGAGGATCGCAAAGAGCATCAGCGCCGCGCGCAGACGAAAGCGCAGGCACCACAGAAACCAGGCGCAGAGGAGTACGTGGGTAATAATCCCCCACGGCTGGGTGACCGTTTCCGTTATCCAGTATAACGTTTTCAGCCACGTGGCATTATGCCCGGGCTGCCACATCCAGCCTGAAAGCCATACGGCCAGAGGCATAATCAGTAAAATGGCCGCACCTGCTGCCGTACGTCTGGCGATTGAAAGCATGTCTTCTCCTTTTTCGCTAAGCGTCACAATCATAACTGAAATTAATCATCCTGGTGGATATGTCGGATCGTGCGTTTAACGTTCATATAGCATGGTGCCCATTAGGCGAACCTGCTGAGCTTGTGGCAAAATGAACTGATACAGAAAGCAAAACAGGGCAAAGGCACGAAACGTGTCAGCCTACTCTGGAGAATCACATGCAGCTTAAACGTGTGGCAGAAGCCAAACTGCCAACCCCATGGGGCGATTTCCTGATGGTGGGTTTTGAAGAACTGGCAACCGGACAGGATCATGTCGCGCTGGTTTATGGTGACATTTCAGGGCAGACGCCGGTTCTGTCCCGCGTCCATTCAGAGTGTCTTACCGGCGACGCGCTGTTCAGCCTGCGCTGTGATTGTGGTTTCCAGCTGGAAGCCGCCCTGTCTCATATTGCAGAAGAAGGCCGCGGTGTGCTGCTTTATCACCGTCAGGAAGGTCGTAATATTGGTCTGCTGAATAAAATCCGCGCCTACGCGCTTCAGGACCAGGGCTACGATACGGTTGAAGCAAACCATCAGCTTGGCTTTGCCGCTGACGAACGCGACTTCACCTTATGCGCCGATATGTTCAAGCTGCTGGGCGTCGACGAAGTTCGCCTGTTGACCAATAACCCGAAAAAAGTGGAGATCCTGACCGAAGCGGGGATCAACATCGTCGAGCGCGTACCGCTGATTGTCGGCCGAAACCCGAAAAACGCCCACTACCTGGATACCAAAGCCGCCAAAATGGGCCATCTGCTGAAAGAATGATGCTAAAAAGCCCGGCACGGGTGCCGGGCTCGTTTTATCAGTCCAGCATCTTACGAATCACATAATGTAAAATGCCGTCGTTCTGGTAATAGGTCAGCTCGGTTGCCGTATCAATACGGCACCGGCAATCCAGCACCTCGATTTTCCCGTCTGCCCGCGTTAACTTCACCGGCACCGTTTTCCCCGGCTGCAGATTTTGCAGACCGCTAATCTCAATCTGCTCTTCCCCGGTCAGTCCCAGCGTTTTACGCGTCACGCCCTGCGGGAACTCAAGCGGCAGGATCCCCATACCGATCAGATTCGAGCGGTGAATACGTTCGAACGATTCAGCGATGACCACGCGAACGCCAAGCAGACGCGGACCTTTCGCCGCCCAGTCGCGGCTGGAGCCGGAACCGTACTCTTTCCCGGCGATCACCGCCAGCGGCGTACCTTCCTGTTGATATTTGACCGCCGCATCATAGATCGAAACGACTTCCGTCCCCGGCAGATGGCGCGTCATGCCCCCTTCCACGCCCGGGGCCATTTCGTTACGAATGCGGATGTTGGCAAACGTTCCGCGCATCATGACTTCATGATTACCGCGACGCGATCCGTAGGAGTTAAAATCGCGGCGTTCGACGCCCCGGCTTTGCAGATAACGGCCTGCCGGGCTATCGGCTTTGATACTCCCCGCCGGAGAGATATGGTCGGTCGTGACGGAATCTCCCAGCATCGCCAGTATGCGCGCGCCGTGGATATCCTTAAGCGGTGCCGGCTCGGCCAGCATCTCATCAAAGAACGGCGACAGACGAATATAGGTCGAGTCATCCTGCCAGTCGTAGGTATCTGAGCCCACGACGTTGATGGTTTTCCACTCCGGCGTGCCTTCAAAGACCTCCGCATACTCTTTGCGGAACATCTCGGTTGAGACCTTTTCAACGGCCAGCGCGATTTCACGTGAAGATGGCCAGATATCTTTCAGGTATACAGGATCGTTCTTGCGATCGTGACCAATCGGGTCGGTCGCCAAGTTGATATTCATGTTCCCTGCAAGGGCATATGCCACAACCAGCGGCGGTGAGGCGAGCCAGTTGGTTTTCACCAGCGGGTGAATACGCCCTTCAAAGTTTCGGTTACCGGACAGGACCGCGCCTACCGTCAGGTCACCCTGCTTGATCGCCGTTTCAATGGGTTCAGGCAGCGGGCCGGAGTTACCAATACAGGTCGTACAGCCGTAGCCCACGAGGTTGAAGCCCAGTTCGTCAAGGTACGGCGTCAGTTTGGCCTGCGCCAGGTAATCCGATACCACTTTGGAACCCGGTGCCAGCGAGGCCTTGACCCATGGCTGAGGTTTTAGCCCAAGCTCTACCGCCTTTTTCGCCAGCAGACCGGCCGCCATTAATACGCTGGGGTTCGAGGTGTTGGTGCAGGAGGTAATGGCCGCAATAACAACCGCGCCATCCGGGAGCTGATACTGATGTCCGTTCAGAACATAGTCGACCGGACGGTGATCTTTCTGCGCCACGTTCACTTCAAGGGCATTGCTGGCGGCAAAGGCTTTTGGCACGTCACTCAGCGCAACCCGATCCTGCGGACGTTTCGGGCCGGCGAGGCTCGCCTCAACGCTTCCCATATCGAGTTCAAGCGTGCTGGTGAAGACCGGTTCATCGCCCGGGTTTCGCCACATGCCTTGCGCTTTGGTATAGGCCTCCACCAGCGTGACCTGCTCTTCGCTGCGCCCGCTAAGGCGCATGTATTGCAGCGTGACGTCATCGATGGGGAAAAAGCCGCAGGTTGCACCGTATTCCGGCGCCATATTGGCAATGGTGGCGCGGTCGGCCAGCGGCAGCGAATCCAGGCCATCCCCGTAGAATTCTACAAACTTGCCCACCACACCATGCTTACGCAGCATCTGGGTGACGGTGAGCACCAGATCGGTGGCGGTAATGCCTTCAGACAGCTTGCCGGTAAGCTTGAAGCCCACCACGTCAGGGATAAGCATGGACACCGGCTGGCCGAGCATGGCCGCTTCCGCTTCGATACCCCCGACGCCCCAGCCCAGCACGCCCAGACCGTTGATCATGGTGGTATGGGAGTCCGTGCCCACCAGCGTGTCCGGATAGGCGACCCATTCTTTATCCTGCAATTCACTCCAGACGGCTTTACCCAGATATTCAAGGTTAACCTGGTGACAAATACCGGTCCCCGGCGGGACCACGCTAAACCGGCTGAACGCCTGCTGCCCCCACTTCAGGAACACGTAGCGCTCGTGGTTGCGCTCCATCTCCAGACGCACGTTCTCGCCAAAGGCGTCGTCATCCCCAAAGCGGTCAACGGTTACGGAGTGGTCAATGACAAGGTCAACGGGGGAAAGCGGATTCACTTTTGCCGTATCTCCGCCGAGACGCTTAACGGCCTCGCGCATCGCGGCTAAATCAACGACGGCAGGAACACCGGTAAAGTCCTGCATCAGCACCCTGGCCGGGCGGTAGGCGATTTCTCTGTCGGCATGGGCATTTTCCAGCCACCCTGCCAGCGCCTGGATATCATCGAGGGTGACAGAGTCACCGTCCTGCCAGCGCAATAGATTTTCCAGTAAAACTTTCAATGACTTGGGTAAACGCGAAATGTCCCCAAGCGTTCTGGCAGCCAGCGGCAGGCTGTAGTAATGCCAGGTTTTATTTTCTGCCTGTAACGTATCCTTACTGGCTTCGCGTAGGGTTAACGACATAAGCTCCTCCTTAATCACAGAGATGCCCCGACAATCATCAGGGCCGTAATTAAAGATAACACAAAGATGTCGTAACGTTTTGATAACAACCCAAATTGATAAATTTAGGATTGGTCCAGAAAGGGAAAACAAAAAACCCCGCCGTAGCGAGGTTTTACAATTTAGTGGAGGGCCAACCAGATGAGCTGACTCCAGAACAGAATCGACACGGTAAAAACGCCGATCCATGACCAGTATTTGTGAGACGTCATGTTATTCATCATAGGGACACCAGGCATTATTTATTAAAAGTTCCGAGGTAAGTCCTCAGTGCTATATTGCTGATGTGTATTTATTAAAGAGTACGAAAGTGCAGAGTCGATATTCAGACTATTTGCATCATTACGCAATTAACTAAATTATTGTTTTTTGGGTTCGTCTTCTGCGAACACATCAATAAACGCTTGCTGCTGCGGCGTCAGTTTCCAGGACGCGGGTACAACAGTCGCAGGTGCTTTACGCCCTCTGTGGCCGTTGTCACGATGCTGACACATCTGTTTTACCGTTTCTGTACGTACCGTCACTGCCATATTTAACCCCAATATTTCCAGGCCAGGAGAGCAACCACCACCCAAAACAGGGTAGAGACGAGAAAGACCGCCAGCCAGGCTTTACGCTTGAGCGCAGGATCCCTTTGCGGTTCTTCACTTCCTGAAGGCATTGCTAACCTCATACAATCGACATCGCTTATCATTTAGGACCAAACAATTGGTACAATTAATCATCTGTTGAGATAAATCCTAAAGAAACTTTAGCCGAAAAGCCAGTGAATTTACGCACCGGAAGGTATGAAATATTCAATCTTTTGACCAGAAATAAATAATTGAAAAGAAAAATTTGCGAAGGCGTAAATTAGTTTCTACTTTTGTCGCCAATTCACGACATTATAACCATACGGATTAAATGGATAATGACATTATATGACAGGGGATACGCAGATGATGATAATTCTAATTTAGCTTTGAGGCGTTATTTCGGTATCTTTCCCTAAGGGAAAGATACCGGGTGTGATTATTTTTCGGGGAGTTTGATGTCTTTAAACATCTCTTCAATATCTTCATTTGAGCGTAATGCAACGGCGGTATCAACCACGTCACGCGTTAAATGAGGGGCAAAGCGCTGAATAAAATCATACATATAGCTGCGCAGGAAGGTGCTGCGACGGAAGCCAATCTTTGTGGTGCTATGACTGAAAACATCATGCGCATCAAGTCGCACCAGGTCAGGGTCTGATACCGGATCCACCGCCATGCTGGCAATAACGCCCACCCCCAGACCAAGCCGCACATAGGTTTTAATCACGTCGGCATCCGTCGCGGTAAAGACAATGCGCGGCGTTAACCCTGCCCGGTTAAAGGCCGTATCAAGCTCGGACCGTCCGGTAAAGCCAAACGTATACGTTACCAGCGGATATTGCGCCAGCTCTTCGATAGTCACCGACCCTTTGCCCGCCAAGGGGTGATCGGGGGTCACCACGATAGAACGGTTCCAGTGATAGCATGGAAGCATCACCAGATCGTCATACAGGTGAAGCGCTTCGGTGGCGATGGCAAAGTCTGCATTCCCCTTGGAAACGGCTTCAGCAATTTGCGTTGGCGAGCCCTGGTGCATATGCAAAGAGACGCGGGGATAACGCTCGATAAAGCCTTTGATAACGCCGGGAAGCGCATAGCGCGCCTGGGTATGCGTCGTGGCAATATACAGCGAACCTTTATCCGGCCAGGTGTGTTCCCCTGCCACCGACTTAATTGCGTCGACTTTAGAGAGGACTTCCCGCGCAATGCGGATGATTTCCTGCCCCGCAGGCGTCACCTGGGTGAGATGCTTACCGCTGCGGGCAAATATCTGGATACCTAACTCGTCCTCCAGCATACGAACTTGTTTGCTGATGCCCGGTTGCGAGGTATACAACCCCTCGGCGGTAGAAGAGACGTTAAGGTTATGATTCACCACCTCAACGATATAACGAAGCTGCTGTAATTTCATGCCAGACCATCCGATTTAGCGCATGCGGTCAATCGCTTAAGACGATTTAATAATAAGAAACAGGTTAACTATAACCACTATATCATTTATAGCCTGACTGTATAGTACGGAACAAAAAATAATAACAAGGCAATAAAAAAGGGCCGGAAATCCGGCCCTTTTACAGGTAAGTTACGGTAAGGGAAGATTATTTCTTGCCTTCAACCCATTTGCCATCGACAAAGAAGGCTGACCATCCGGTCGCTTTACCCTCTTTCTCGGCCGCAACATACTGCTGCTTAGTTTTACGGCTAAACCGTACCACGGTTTTGTTGCCTTCCGGATCCTGCTGTGGCGCATCGGCCAGATAACGCAGTTTCTCAGGCAGACGATCGCGGAAGCGATGCAACTCTTCCACCAGCGGCGCGCGCGTTTCACGCGATTTCGGGAAGGTGTTGGCGGCCAGGAAGACACCTGCGGCACCATCACGCAGCACGAAGTACGCGTCGGATTTCTCGCACGGCAGTTCTGGCAGCGGAACCGGATCTTCCTTCGGAGGAGCCACTTCCCCGTTACGCAGAATTTTGCGCGTGTTTTTACACTCGTCGTTGGTACAGGCCATGTACTTACCGAAACGCCCCATTTTCAGGTGCATTTCAGAGCCGCACTTCTCGCATTCCACAATCGGGCCGTCATAGCCTTTAATGCGGAACTCGCCCTCTTCGATCTCATACCCGTCACACGTTGGGTTATTACCGCAGACGTGCAGCTTACGTTTTGGATCGATCAGGTAGCTGTCCATTGCCGTGCCGCATTTCTTGCAGCGGCGTTTGGCACGCAGAGCGTTAGTTTCCGCATCGTCACCTTCCAGCACGTTGAGAACTTCGTTCTCAGGCACCAGGTTGATGGTGGTTTTGCAGCGCTCTTTTGGTGACAGCGCATAGCCGGAGCAGCCAAGAAACACGCCCGTGGTTGCGGTGCGGATCCCCATCTTGCGGCCGCAGGTTGGACAGTCGATGCTGGTCAGAACCATCTGGTTAGGCAGCATGCCGCCCTCTTCAGGGTCTTTCTCCGCTTTTTCAAGCTGGTCGGTAAAGTCGCTGAAGAAGCTGTCGAGTACCTTTTTCCATTCCGCCTGATGGCTGGCAACCTGGTCGAGGCTGTCTTCCATTTGCGCGGTGAAATCGTAGTTCATCAACTCACGGAAGTTTGCTTCCAGACGGTCAGTGACGATCTCACCCATTTTTTCCGCATAGAAACGGCGGTTTTCAACGCGTACGTAGCCACGGTCCTGGATCGTCGAGATGATGGACGCGTAGGTCGACGGACGACCAATACCGCGTTTTTCCAGCTCTTTCACCAGGGACGCTTCACTGAAGCGCGCAGGCGGCTTGGTGAAGTGCTGGGCTGGCACGAGGTCAACCAGCGAGAGCTCATCCCCTTTATTTACCGCCGGTAGCGTTCGGTCTTCATCACCTTTACGCAGCGCTGGCATCACCTTCGTCCAGCCGTCGAAACGCAGGATACGACCGCGCGCTTTGAGACGGAACTCACCCGCGCCAACGGTCAGCGTGGTGGAGTCGTACTGCGCTGGCGTCATCTGGCACGCCACGAACTGGCGCCAGATCAGCTGATACAGCTTCTGCGCGTCGGCTTCCATGTCTTTCAGCGATTCCGCTAACACCGAGACGTCAGAAGGACGAATCGCTTCGTGTGCTTCCTGAGAGTTCTCTTTGCTGGCGAACTGGTTAGCGCTTTCAGGCAGGTATTTCTTACCGAAATTGTCACTGATGTAGCCGCGCACCATGCTGACCGCGTCCTGGCTCAGGTTGGTTGAGTCGGTACGCATGTAGGTGATGTAGCCCGCTTCATACAGGCGCTGCGCCATCATCATGGTCTTCTTCACGCCATAACCCAGACGCGTGCTTGCAGCCTGTTGCAGCGTGGAGGTAATAAACGGTGCCCCTGGCTTGCTGCTGGTCGGTTTGTCTTCACGTTCCAGCACCTGATAGCGTGCTTTTTCCAGCAGCGCTACGGCGGCCATAGTCTGGTCGCGGTTTTCTGGACGGAAAGGCTTGTCGTTGTGATGGCTCACCTGCAGCGGCAGAGCGTCACCGCCCGGCGTGGTCACATTGGCATCGACTTCCCAGAACTCTTCCGGCACGAAGGCTTTAATTTCGCGCTCACGCTCAACGACCAGACGCACGGCGACGGATTGCACACGCCCTGCGGACAGGCCACGGGCAATCTTCTTCCACAGCAGTGGAGAGACCATGTAGCCCACAACGCGGTCCATAAAGCGACGAGCCTGCTGTGCGTTTACGCGGTCGATATTCAGTTCGCCCGGCTTCTCAAACGCCTGACGAATCGCATTCTTCGTAATTTCGTTAAACACTACACGGCTGTAGCGTTTGTCATCACCACCGATCACTTCCCGCAGGTGCCACGCAATGGCTTCCCCTTCGCGGTCAAGGTCGGTTGCGAGATAGATGTGGTCTGCTTTTTCAGCAAGCTGCTTCAGCTCGTTAACGACTTTTTCTTTCCCGGGCAGCACTTCATATTGTGCATCCCAGTTATGCCATGGGTTAACACCCATGCGGTTGACAAGCGCGCTACGTTCATCCTTTTTAGGCTTTTTAGCCCCTTTGGTGGAGGTAGAGTCTGCGCTCTTTTTGCTGGCTGAGCCACTGGTCGGCAAATCGCGGATATGACCGACGCTGGACTTAACCACGTAGTCATTACCCAGATACTTATTGATCGTTTTGGCTTTTGCCGGGGACTCAACGATGACGAGAGCTTTACCCATATTCACCTTTACCTAATTTAATTCTTCCAGGAATACGCCGCACGTTGATTTCCCTTCCGCTGACGACGAGCCAATGATATTGCGACTGCGTCAGGAGATATCAACCCCTTTGACTTACCGGACGTTAATGAGAAGACGCCCAGGTGATTGAGTTTTCGGGTATTTTTCTCACATCTCGTGTAATTCGTGACGAATTCCCGGTTGAATGTCAAGCAATTCTGTTGCCAGAATGACGAAAGCGCACACTCTACCTGATAAAATTCGTTACGCAACTTTATTAGCATGCAAAAGCAGATCACGCCAGCCAGGACCCTGCACCTTATCCCCTCACATTACAGGGAAAATTTGCCCCCAAAGCGCCCTCGGCGTAGACTATTGTCACTGTTTAAGGAGTGGATTATGCAGAATACGACCCAACCTATTGACCGAGCCTCTCTGCTTATCGAAGCAAACAAGCTTATCCGTGACCATGAAGATACGCTGGCGGGCATTGAAGCCACCGGCGTAGAGCAGCGTAATGGCGTGCTGATTTTCAGCGGCGAATACTTCCTTGACGAACAGGGTTTACCGACCCCGAAAAGCACCGCCGTTTTTAACATGTTCAAATACCTGGCGCATACGCTTTCAGAGAAATATCACCTGGTCGATTAATGCAAAACGCGAGGCATATGCCTCGCGTTTTTGTTTACAGCAGCGGTTTTTGTCCGCGCTGTAGCCAGCGCAGCAGCAGACGGTCCGCGCTTTCTGCCGCACTGTTGGTAAAGCGGTCAAGGAGTCGCTTACGCTGGGTAAAGCGCACGCCCACCAGTTCCCGGCCTTCCATCAGATTGAGCAGCAGATCGTCGCTGGTTCCGACTTCATCCACCAGCCCTTTCTCCTGCGCCTGGACGCCGTACCAGTGCTCGCCCGTCGCGACCTGTTCAATGTCGAGCGTTGGGCGCATACGGTGTACAAAATCTTTAAAGAGATGATGCGTTTCGTTGAGATCTTCGCGGAATTTTTGACGCCCTTCTTCCGTGTTTTCCCCCAGCAGCGTCAGGGTACGTTTGTATTGACCCGCCGTGTGAAGTTCGATATCAATCTCTTTATTTTTCAGGAAGCGGTTAAAGTTCGGAATTTGCGCGACCACGCCGATCGAGCCAATAATGGAGAACGGCGCGGCAACAATTTTGTCCGCCACGCAGGCCATCATGTAGCCACCGCTCGCGGCCACTTTATCCACGGCAACGGTCAGCGGGATCTGTTTTTCACGCAGGCGCTGCAGCTGTGAGGCGGCCAGTCCGTAACCGTGAACGACCCCGCCCGGGCTTTCAAGACGCACGACAACCTGATCCTGCGGTGTCGCCACGGCCAGAACGGCAGTCACTTCTTCCCGCAGAGAAGACACTTCATGCGCATCCATACTGCCCTTAAAATCGAGCACGTAAACGCGTGGCGCGGCCTTATCCTGCGGTGCATTGAGCTTCGCTTTTGCTTTTGCCGCTTTGGCATCCTGTTTATGCTTTTTCTTCTGCGCTTTCAGCCACAGTTTCTGTTGATGACTATCAAGCAGCGCGAGAGACATCTCTTCCTGCATCTCTTTATACTGCTCGCTCAGGCGGGTGATGCGTAACTCCCCACGCTGACGCTTGCGCTGCGTCAGGTTGGCAATCAGAACGGCTACCACCGCAATGGCAACCACCACCGTTGCGATTTTGGCCAAAAACAACCCATATTGAGAAAGTAATTCCACGCGTTCCACCTTGATTTAACCACGAATCTTTCACGGCAGTGTACAACAGCCCTGCCCATGCGTCTCGCTCGTGACATTACCTCTGCGAGCCGCCTTCAGGAATCCCCGGCGTGTAGTTTAAATATTTGCAAATTGTTAATTTTACAGTAATGCGTCCTGTAGACTGATTGAATTCTCATGCTAATTCGGGCATAAAGCCGAAAAGTCATTATGAAGGTGCCACTGAATCACCGGGCACCTGAGGAGCCACCGTGCATTATCAACCGCAAAAAAATCTGCTGCAGAACCGGATCATTCTTGTCACCGGTGCCAGCGATGGGATTGGCCGCGAGGCAGCCCTGACCTACGCCGAGTACGGCGCGAACGTTATTCTGGTAGGGCGCAACGAAGAAAAATTGAAAAGCGTCGCTCAGGAGATTGAGGCCGCATACGGCACTCCGGTTCCGTGGTATACGCTCGATTTACTGACCTGCACGCCCGCGGTGTGCCAGGAATTAGCCCGACGCATCAGCACCCACTATCCACGGCTCGACGGCGTGCTGCATAACGCCGGTCTGCTTGGAGAGGTGCGGCCTATGGATGAACAGGATCCGGATATCTGGCAGCAGGTGATGCAGGTTAACGTCAACGGCACGTTTTTCCTCACCCAGGCATTGCTTCCTTTATTACTCAAATCCGAGTCAGGCTCCCTGGTCTTTACCTCCTCCAGCGTAGGCCGTGAAGGGCGCGCAAATTGGGGAGCCTATGCCGTTTCAAAATTCGCGACCGAAGGCATGATGCAGGTGCTGGCGGAGGAGTACCAGAGCCGCCATCTGCGCGTAAACTGCATTAACCCGGGCGGTACGCGCACCAAAATGCGCGCCAGCGCGTTCCCGAGCGAAGATCCGCAGAAGCTGAAAACCCCGGCAGACATTATGCCGCTCTATCTCTGGCTGATGGGCGACGACAGCCGCCGCAAAACCGGGATGACCTTTGACGCCCAGCCGGGACGTAAACCAGGAATTTCGCAATGAGTGAAGAACGTCATCAGCAGCGCCAGCAGCGTCTGAAAGAACAGGTCGATGCGCGCGTCGCGGCAGCCCAGGACGAACGTGGGATCGTCATCGTTTTTACCGGCAACGGAAAAGGGAAAACCACCGCCGCATTCGGCACGGCGACACGCGCCGTTGGACACGGGCAAAAAGTGGGCGTGATCCAGTTTATCAAAGGCGAATGGCCCAACGGTGAGCGGAATTTACTTGAGCCTCACGGCGTTGAGTTTCAGGTGATGGCGACCGGGTTTACGTGGGATACTCAGAACCGGGAAACCGACACCGCCGCCTGTCTCGCCGTCTGGGAGCATGCAAAGAGAATGCTGGCCGATCCCTCTCTGAATATGGTTCTGCTGGATGAGATCACCTACATGGTCGCCTACGACTACCTGCCGCTGGAAGCCGTGCTGGATGCTCTGATGAATCGTCCTGTACACCAGACGGTTATCGTTACGGGGCGCGGATGTCATCGGGATATTCTGGAGATGGCCGATACCGTCAGCGAGCTGCGTCCGGTCAAACATGCGTTTGATGCAGGCATCAAAGCGCAAATTGGAATTGATTACTAAAGAAAAAAGCCCGGTTCGTTGACCGGGCTTTTATATTAACCGTTGTTGTTACGGCTGCCGGAGCGGCGGCTGCTGCTCACCTGGCTGTGTCGCTTCACTGCGCGACGGATCTGATTCGCCTTCATGCGTCGACGATCTTTTTCCACCGCCACTTTTGAGGTGGTTTCCGGCGTCAGGCCGACCAGCTCGCGCAGGTAGTTGGTTTGGGTCAGATCCAGTTCGGTATACCCACCGCGCGGCAGACCTTTCGGCAGCAGAATGTCGCCGTAACGGACGCGGATCAGGCGGCTAACCTGCACGCCTACCGCTTCCCAGAGACGACGCACCTCGCGGTTACGGCCTTCGGTCAGGGTCACGTTGTACCACTGGTTAATGCCTTCCCCACCGGTAAATTTGATGGTTTTGAATGCCGCAGGACCGTCTTCCAGCTGAACGCCACGCGACAGATCGCGCAGTTTATTTTCATCAACCTGGCCAAATACGCGCACCGCGTATTCACGTTCCACTTCACGGCTTGGGTGCATCAGACGGTTTGCCAGTTCACCATCAGTGGTAAACAGCAGCAGACCGCAGGTGTTCACGTCCAGACGGCCGACGGCAATCCAGCGAGCGCCACGCAGTTTAGGCAGACGGTCAAACACCGTCGGACGACCTTCCGGGTCGTTGCGGGTGCACAGCTCGCCTTCCGGCTTGTAGTAAGCCAGCACGCGGCAGATCTGTTCCGCGGACTCTTTAACGGAGATAAGATGACCGTCGATGCGGATCTTCAGCCCCGGTACGATTTCTACGCGGTCACCCAGCGTGGCGATTTTACCGTCCACACTCACGCGGCCCGCTTCAATAATGGCTTCGATTTCACGGCGTGAACCGTGGCCGGCACGCGCCAGCACTTTCTGTAACTTCTCGCTCATTGAGCTTCCTCAGGTGTCGCCTTCACAGGCGTCGAATCAGGTCAAAAGAGGGCTGAGCCCTGCTTTGATGGCCGCGTAGTATATCTGCTTATACCTTTACAAGAAAGGCTTTACGTCACCCACGCCTTCACGAATCACTTCCGGTGCATCTTCGGTTAAGTCGACCACGGTGGTCGGCTGCTGGCCGAGATAGCCGCCGTGAATAATCAGCTCGACCACCTTCTCCAGACGATCTTTGATCTCTTCCGGATCGGACTCGGTAAACTCGCTTCCGGGCAGCATCAGCGAGGTAGAAAGCATCGGTTCGCCGAGGGTTTCCAGCAGCGCCTGCGCAATCGGGTTCGACGGCACGCGCATGCCGATGGTTTTGCGTTTCTCCTGCAGCAGACGACGCGGTACTTCCTTCGTGCCCTTCAGGATGAAGGTGTAGTTGCCCGGCGTGTTGTTCTTAATCAGGCGAAACGCCACGTTATCAACATACGCATAGGTCGACAACTCAGAGAGATCGCGGCACATCAGGGTAAAGTTATGGCCGTCCGGCAGCTGGCGAATACGGCAAATGCGTTCCATTGCCCCTTTATCTTCAATTTTACAGCCCAGCGCGTAGCCTGAATCGGTCGGGTAGACAATCACGCCGCCTTTGCGGACGATCTCCACGGCCTGGTTGATCAGACGTGGCTGCGGGTTATCCGGATGGATATAGAAAAACTGACTCATACTTCCCTCTCTTCAATTTGCTGCGGCTGTTCCCAGAGCTGCCAGACCGGCTCAACGCCAGCGGGCAACCAGAGCTTGCGCCCCAGTTCGATCCACGCGCAGGGCTGATGGAAATCAGAGCCCTGTGACCCAAGCAGGCCGAACTGGCGGGCATAGGTCGCGAGCTGCGCGCGCTCGTTGGGCGCCTGCTGACACTGGGCGACTTCCATCGCCTCGCCACCGCATTCGGCAAAGTGTGCCAGCAGCCTTTTCAGCCATTTAGCAGAAAGATTATACCGCCCAGGATGGGCCAGCACGGCCTTACCGCCAGAATGATGAATCACATCAATAGCTTGTTTTATTGTACACCACTGTGGCGGAACGTATCCGGTTTTACCGCGCGCCAGATACTTTTTAAAGACGTCCGCCATGGTCGTCGCTTTGCCCGCGTCGACCAGAAAACGGGCGAAATGACCGCGGGTGACCGCCCCGCCGTTCGCCATCTTTTGCGCGCCTTCCAGCGCGCCCGGAATATGCGCCTTTTCCAGACGCTCGCCGATCATCTCTGCGCGCTGGTTGCGGCGCGTTTTTTGTTCTTGCAAAAATGCCGTAAGTGCCGGATGGTCTATATCGATATTCAGGCCAACAATATGAATCTCATGGTTTTCCCAGACGGTCGAGATCTCGACGCCGGACACCAGATTCAGCGCCAGCCCGCTGCGGGCGATCTCGGCGCGCGCCGCCGGAATGGCATCTGTCGTATCGTGATCGGTTATCGCCAGCGTGCCGACACGCATTTCAACGGCGCGATGAACCAGGGCTTCGGGTGTCAGCAGGCCATCAGAGGCCTGAGTATGGCTGTGTAAATCATAAATAATGGCGTAGGTGGTATCGCTCAAAGCACTTCCCATAACAGGTTGGAGACATCCGAAAACACCATGATACCGACTTAACGCGAAATTCTGAAATCAAGGGTTGACAACTTGCCATCGAACTAGTTAACTAGTACGCAAGTTCACACGAGAAAGGTATCTGAAAATGACAGCACATTTCACTCTGCACGGCTGGTGGCGCACTTCCTGATCTTCGGGCAGTGTCACGCGTCTGCGAAATGCAAACAGATACCCGCCCGCTACCCAGCGGGCTTTTTTTTGAACAAAATATGAGAACAACAACATGCAAACAGCCAAACCTCATCTCGAACTGCTGACCTGCGAGGCGGCCTATCGCCACAACCCGACCGCGCTGTTTCATCAGGTGTGCGGGGCACGTCCGGCAACGCTGCTGCTGGAATCGGCGGATATCGACAGCAAGGACGATCTCAAAAGCCTGCTGCTGGTCGATAGCGCGCTGCGCATTACCGCTTTAGGTGACACTGTCACCATCAAGGCATTATCAGACAATGGCGCATCGCTGCTGCCGCTGCTGGATGCCGCCCTGCCGTCAGGCATTGAAAATGAACGCCATCCAGAAATGCGCATTCTGCATTTCCCGCCGGTGAGCCAGCTGCTGGACGAAGACGCGCGCCTCTGCTCCCTGTCCGTTTTCGATGCCTTCCGCCTGCTGCAGAATCTGGTCACCGTGCCGGAAGACGAGCGTGAAGCGATGTTCTTCGGCGGGCTGTTTGCTTATGACCTGGTTGCCGGTTTTGAAGATTTGCCGGAAACCGAGCAGGGTAATCGCTGCCCGGACTATTGCTTCTATCTGGCTGAAACCCTGCTGGTGATCGATCACCAGAAGCAATACACCCGCATCCAGGCAAGCCTGTTCACGCCGTCTGCCGCTGAGAAAAAACGTCTCGAATACCGCATCGCTCAGCTGCAGCAGCAGATGACGGAAGCGCCGCCCGCGCTGCCGGTGCAGCGCGTGGAAAAAATGACCTGCGACGTTAACCAGACTGACGATCAGTACGGCGCCGTGGTTCGCCAGATGCAAAAAGCGATTCGCGCCGGGGAAATTTTCCAGGTCGTGCCGTCCCGTCGCTTCTCGCTGCCCTGCCCGTCGCCGCTCGCAGCCTACGACGTGCTGAAAAAGAGTAACCCAAGCCCGTACATGTTCTTCATGCAGGACAACGAATTCACGCTGTTCGGCGCCTCGCCGGAAAGCTCGCTGAAATACGACGCCACCAGCCGTCAGATTGAGATCTACCCGATTGCCGGAACCCGTCCGCGCGGGCGTCGCGCCGATGGCTCGCTTGACCGCGATCTGGACAGCCGCATCGAACTCGAAATGCGTACCGACCACAAAGAACTCTCCGAGCACCTGATGCTGGTTGACCTGGCGCGTAACGATCTGGCACGCATTTGTACTCCCGGCAGCCGCTACGTGGCGGACCTGACCAAAGTCGACCGCTATTCGTTCGTGATGCACCTGGTCTCCCGCGTGGTCGGCGAGCTGCGCCACGATCTCGACGTGCTGCACGCCTACCGCGCCTGCATGAACATGGGCACCCTGAGCGGCGCGCCGAAAGTCCGCGCCATGCAGCTGATTGCCGCCGCCGAAGGACGCCGTCGCGGCAGCTACGGCGGCGCGGTGGGTTACTTCACCGCGCACGGCGATCTCGACACCTGCATCGTAATCCGCTCCGCCTATGTCGAAGACGGTATCGCCACCGTCCAGGCGGGTGCCGGGATTGTTCTTGATTCTGTTCCGCAGTCTGAAGCTGACGAAACGCGCAGTAAAGCCCGTGCGGTCCTTCGCGCCATTGCTACCGCACACCATGCACAGGAGATTTTCTGATGGCTGACATTCTGCTGCTCGATAATATCGACTCCTTTACCTATAACCTGGCAGATCAGCTGCGTGCGAATGGCCACAACGTCGTTATCTACCGCAACCACGTTCCGGCGCAGACCCTGATTGACCGTCTGTCCACCATGCAAAACCCGGTGCTGATGCTATCCCCAGGGCCAGGCGCGCCGAGCGAAGCGGGCTGTATGCCGGAGCTGCTGACCCGCATGCGCGGCAAACTGCCGATCGTCGGCATCTGCCTCGGCCATCAGGCGATTGTTGAAGCCTATGGCGGCTACGTTGGCCAGGCGGGTGAGATCCTGCACGGTAAAGCGTCCAGCATTGAACATGACGGCCAGGCGATGTTTGCCGGGCTGCCGAACCCGCTCCCGGTCGCGCGCTATCACTCGCTGGTTGGCAGCAATATTCCCGCCGGGCTGACGATCAACGCCTCGTTTGAAGGCATGGTGATGGCAGTGCGCCACGACGCGGACCGGGTCTGCGGCCTGCAGTTCCACCCGGAATCAATCCTGACCTCCCATGGCGCCCGCCTGCTGGAGCAGACGCTCGACTGGGCGTTACAGAAGCTGGAGCAGACCAACACCCTGCAGCCGATTCTGGAAAAACTGTACCAGGCGCAGACCCTGAGCCAGCAGGAGAGCCATCAGCTCTTCTCCGCCGTGGTTCGCGGTGAGCTGAAGCCTGAGCAGCTTGCAGCCGCGCTGGTGAGCATGAAGGTGCGCGGTGAAAGCCCGCAGGAGATTGCCGGTGCCGCTACGGCCCTGCTGGAAAATGCCGCCCCGTTCCCGCGCCCGGACTATCAGTTTGCGGATATCGTCGGTACCGGCGGTGACGGCAGTAACAGCATCAATATCTCCACCGCCAGCGCCTTCGTGGCGGCGGCGTGCGGTTTGAAGGTCGCGAAGCACGGTAACCGCAGCGTGTCCAGCCGGTCAGGTTCTTCCGATCTGCTCGCCGCATTCGGTATTAACCTCGATATGAACGCCGAGCGTTCCCGCGAAGCGCTGGATGACCTGGGCGTCTGCTTCCTGTTTGCGCCGAAGTACCACACCGGTTTCCGCCACGCGATGCCGGTTCGTCAGCAGCTCAAAACCCGCACGCTGTTTAACGTGCTCGGCCCGCTGATCAACCCGGCCCACCCGCCGCTGGCGCTGATTGGCGTTTACAGCCCTGACTTGGTTCTGCCGATTGCCGAGACGCTGCGCGTGCTGGGCTATCAGCGTGCCGCCGTGGTGCACAGCGGCGGTATGGATGAGGTTTCTCTTCATGCGCCAACGCTGGTGGCCGAACTGCGCGACGGCGAAATCCTGAGCTATCAGCTGGACGCTGCCGACTTCGGCCTCGCGCCATACCATCAGGAAGCGCTGGCAGGCGGTACGCCGGAAGAAAACCGTGACATTCTCACGCGCTTATTACAAGGTAAAGGAGAGGTCGCCCATGAGGCCGCCGTTGCTGCCAACGTCGCCATGCTGATGCGTTTGCACGGTGAGGAAGACCTGAAGGCCAACGTTCAAAAAGTTCTGGATGTACTGCGCTCCGGTGCAGCTTACGATCGCGTTACCGCACTTGCGGCAAGAGGGTAAAGAATGCAGACCGTTTTAGCGAAAATCGTTGCCGATAAGGCCATCTGGGTGGAAGCCCGCAAGCAACAGCAGCCGCTTGCCAGTTTCCAGAATGACGTCGTCCCGAGCAGCCGTCGTTTCTATGACGCCCTGCGGGGTACGCGCACCGCGTTTATTCTTGAGTGCAAAAAAGCGTCCCCGTCCAAAGGCGTTATTCGTGACGATTTCGACCCGGCGCGTATTGCCGGCATTTATAAGCATCATGCTTCAGCCATCTCCGTGCTGACGGATGAGAAATATTTTCAGGGCAGCTTCGATTTTCTGCCGATCGTCAGCGGCATCGCGCCGCAGCCGATCCTGTGCAAAGACTTTATTATCGACCCGTATCAGATCTGGCTGGCGCGTTTTTACCAGGCCGACGCCTGCCTGCTGATGCTCTCAGTGCTCGACGACGAGCAGTATCGCCAGCTTTCCGCCGTGGCGCACAGCCTGAACATGGGCGTACTGACCGAAGTGAGCAACGAAGAGGAGCTGGAGCGCGCGATTGCGCTGGAAGCCAAAGTGGTCGGCATTAACAACCGCGATCTGCGTGACCTGTCCATTGACCTTAACCGTACCCGCCAGCTGGCGCCGCGTCTGGGGTCTGGCGTTACGGTGATCAGCGAATCCGGCATTAACAGCTACGCCCAGGTGCGCGAGCTGAGCCACTTCGCCAACGGATTCCTGATTGGCTCCGCCATGATGGAACATGACGATCTCAATGCGGCGGTACGTCGCGTGCTGCTGGGTGAAAACAAAGTCTGCGGCTTAACCCGCGAACAGGATGCCCAGGCCGCGTATGAAGCCGGGGCGATTTATGGCGGGCTGATCTTTGTGGATTCATCTCCTCGCGCGGTCAGCGAAGAGCGGGCGCGTAAGGTCATCGCAGCGGCTCCGCTCAGCTACGTGGGCGTTTTCCGCAACGCAGATATTGCAGACGTTGCGGCAAAAGCCGACGCGTTATCCCTCAGCGCGGTGCAGCTCCACGGCGATGAAGACCAGAGCTACATCGATGCCCTGCGCGCCGCGCTGGCACCACAGGTGCAAATCTGGAAAGCGCAAAGCGTTGGCGATACGTTGCCCTCGCGTAACCTGAACCATGTGGACAGATACGTCCTCGATAACGGCCAGGGCGGCACCGGCCAGCGTTTTGACTGGTCGCTGCTGAACGGCGAAAAGCTAGACAACGTCCTGCTGGCGGGCGGATTAAGCCCGGATAACTGCGTAGAAGCCGCTAAAACCGGCTGCGCAGGCCTCGATTTCAATTCAGGCGTAGAGTCCCAACCGGGTATCAAAGATGCCAGCAAGCTGGCCTCGGTTTTTAAAACTCTGCGTGCATATTAAGGAAGAGAAGATGACGACATTACTTAACCCGTATTTTGGTGAGTTCGGCGGGATGTACGTCCCGCAAATCCTGATGCCCGCGCTGCGCCAGCTGGAAGAAGCGTTTGTCAGCGCGCAGAAAGATCCGGCGTTTCAGGCGGAATTTACCGACCTGCTGAAAAATTACGCCGGTCGTCCGACCGCGCTGACCAAATGCCGCAACCTGACGGAAGGCACCAAAACCACGCTGTATCTGAAGCGTGAAGACCTGCTGCACGGCGGCGCGCATAAAACTAACCAGGTGCTGGGCCAGGCGCTGCTCGCGAAGCGTATGGGCAAAACCGAAATCATCGCCGAAACCGGTGCGGGTCAGCACGGCGTGGCCTCTGCGCTTGCCAGCGCCCTGCTCGGCCTGAAATGCCGCATCTATATGGGAGCGAAAGACGTTGAGCGTCAGTCTCCGAACGTCTTCCGTATGCGTCTGATGGGAGCAGAAGTGATCCCGGTGCACAGCGGCTCCGCGACGCTGAAAGACGCCTGTAACGAAGCGCTGCGCGACTGGTCTGGCAGCTATGAAACCGCACACTATATGCTCGGTACCGCGGCGGGCCCGCACCCGTTCCCGACTATCGTGCGCGAATTCCAGCGCATGATCGGTGAAGAGACCAAAGCGCAGATCCTCGAAAAAGAGGGTCGCCTGCCGGATGCGGTGATCGCCTGCGTTGGCGGCGGTTCTAACGCCATCGGCATGTTCGCAGACTTTATCGACGACACCAGCGTGGGCCTGATTGGCGTCGAGCCAGCCGGTCACGGCATTGAATCGGGCGAACACGGCGCGCCGCTGAAGCATGGCCGCGTGGGGATCTACTTCGGGATGAAATCCCCGATGATGCAAACCGATGAGGGCCAGATTGAAGAGTCTTACTCTATTTCTGCCGGCCTCGACTTCCCGTCCGTCGGGCCGCAGCATGCGTATCTGAACAGCACCGGCCGCGCGGACTATGTCTCCATTACCGATGACGAAGCGCTGGAAGCCTTTAAAACGCTGTGCCGCAGCGAAGGGATCATCCCGGCGCTGGAGTCTTCCCACGCGCTGGCGCACGCGCTGAAAATGATGAAAGAAAACCCGGAAAAAGAGCAGCTGCTGGTGGTGAACCTTTCCGGACGCGGTGACAAAGATATCTTCACCGTTCACGATATTCTGAAAGCACGAGGGGAAATCTGATGGAACGCTACGATAACGTATTTGCAGAGCTGAAATCCCGCCAGGAAGGCGCGTTCGTTCCCTTCGTCACCCTGGGCGATCCGGGCCCGGAACAGTCGCTGAAGATTATCGACACCCTGATTGAAGCCGGTGCTGACGCGCTGGAGCTGGGTATTCCGTTCTCCGATCCGCTGGCGGATGGCCCGACCATCCAGAATGCGACGCTGCGCGCATTCGCCTCCGGGGTGACGCCGACCCAGTGCTTCGAGATGCTGGCGGCGATTCGCCAGAAGCACCCGACCATTCCGATTGGCCTGCTGATGTACGCCAACCTGGTGTTCAACCGCGGTATCGATGAGTTTTACGCCGAGTGCGCCCGCGTGGGCGTCGACTCCGTTCTGGTGGCAGACGTGCCGGTCGAGGAATCTGCGCCATTCCGTCAGGCGGCCATGCGCCATAACGTCGCCCCGATTTTCATCTGCCCGCCGAACGCCGATGACGCCCTGCTGCGCCAGATTGCCTCTTACGGACGCGGCTATACCTACCTGCTCTCCCGCGCGGGCGTGACCGGTGCCGAGAATAAAGCCGCACTGCCGCTGCATCATCTGGTGGAGAAGCTGGCCGAGTACCATGCCGCGCCTCCGCTGCAGGGGTTCGGGATTTCCTCCCCGGATCAGGTCAGCGCAGCGATTGACGCGAAGGCGGCAGGTGCCATCTCCGGCTCCGCAATTGTGAAGATCATCGAGAAGAACGTGGACAAGCCAGAGCAGATGCTGGCCGAGCTAAAAGCGTTTGTGACCGCAATGAAAGCGGCGACGCGTAAAGCATAACCTCTCTACCGTCTGGCTTCCTGCCAGACGGTTACCCTTCCTTCCCCACCTTCTACAACGGATTACCTCAAAATTGATCCCGTCGATATTTTCGGCGTGAATGGCTTTCTATTCTGGCGTGCAAGCGTATGATCTGGACTCTTTTTTATCTTTAATCCTTCTGAGTTCAGAGGCTTATTCATGTCATGGCACGCCTTCAAACAGACTTACCTGGTTAAGTTCTGGTCACCTGTCCCGGCCGTTATCGCGGCAGGCATTCTCTCTACCTACTATTTCGGCATCACCGGCACCTTCTGGGCCGTGACCGGCGAGTTCACCCGCTGGGGTGGTCAGTTGCTACAGCTCGCTGGCGTGCATGCCGAAGAGTGGGGGTACTTTAAACTCATTCATCTGGACGGCACGCCGCTTACCCGCATCGACGGGATGATGATCATCGGCATGTTCGGCGGCTGTTTCGCGGCGGCGCTGTGGGCAAACAACGTTAAGTTGCGGATGCCCAAAAGCCGTATTCGAATAATGCAGGCGGTGGTCGGCGGTATCATTGCCGGGTTTGGCGCCCGTCTGGCGATGGGCTGTAACCTGGCCGCTTTCTTTACGGGTATTCCTCAGTTTTCGCTTCACGCCTGGTTCTTTGCAGTCGCCACGGCCATCGGCTCTTACTTCGGTGCCAAATTTACCCTGCTGCCGCTGTTCCGCATTCCGGTGAAAATGACAAAAGTCAGCGCAGCGTCTCCGTTAACCCAGAAGCCGGACCAGGCGCGTCGCCGTTTCCGCCTCGGTATGCTGGTCTTTTTGGCTATGGTCGCCTGGGCGCTTTGCACTGCGATGAATCAGCCCAAACTCGGCCTGGCGATGCTGTTCGGCGTGGGTTTTGGTCTGCTCATTGAACGCGCGCAGATCTGCTTTACCTCCGCGTTTCGCGATATGTGGATCACCGGCCGCACGATGATGGCAAAGGCGATTATCGCCGGGATGGCGGTCAGCGCCATCGGTATCTTCAGCTATGTTCAGCTGGGCGTTGAACCGAAAATCATGTGGGCTGGCCCTAACGCGGTGATTGGCGGCCTGCTGTTTGGCTTCGGGATTGTGCTGGCTGGCGGGTGTGAAACCGGCTGGATGTACCGCGCCGTTGAAGGTCAGGTGCATTACTGGTGGGTGGGCCTGGGAAATGTTATCGGCTCGACGATCCTGGCGTACTTCTGGGACGATCTGTCCCCGGCGCTTGCCACGAACTGGGACAAGGTCAACCTGCTGAGCACCTTCGGCCCTCTCGGCGGCCTGCTGGTCACCTATGCCCTGCTGCTGGTCGCTTTTTTACTGGTTGTCGCGCAGGAGAAACGCTTCTTCCGTCGCGCGAGTGTTAAAACAGAAACCCAGGAGAATGCTGCATGAAAGAGATCGTGCCCGATTACCGTCTGGATATGGTTGGTGAACCCTGCCCTTATCCGGCTGTTGCCACGCTTGAAGCCCTACCGCAGCTCAAAAAAGGGGAAATTCTGGAAGTGGTCAGCGACTGTCCGCAGTCCATCAACAACATTCCGCTGGATGCGAAAAACCACGGCTACACGGTGCTGGATATCCAGCAGGATGGCCCGACCATTCGGTATTTGATTCAGAAGTGATCGCTAAGGGCCTCGTAAGGGGCCTTTATCCTATTGAATTATAGGACATCTTGATCCACGGCAAAAACGCAATTTTTGACTTAAGTAAAATCTCATTTCCCTTTTGAAGGAGGTTTTCGCGGTTTGATGTATTTACGAGCTTTACTGGTTTTCGCCTTATTGATTCCCTTCCATGCGCTGTCCCTGAATTTCTCTTCAACCTTCCTGCGCCTTAATTGTCCGCAAAGAGGACTTGTCGAGATCATTCTGCACGTTTATGACCATACCCAGGAACGATGGCAAGGTCATTTTGAAACCGGTGCGGGACATAAACGTGCGGGAGATACCGAAATTATCCCGTTTGCCAACGGCGATATTCTTTTCCATTCCCTGTCCAGCGACGCTTTCAGCTATTTATACGATGGGGAAAAGATCCTGAGGCACTGCGTAAAGCTTGATGAGCGGCCGGTTTATCCGTCGTTTTGAAGTGAGCAAAGCAAACTGGCCACCCTGTGGCCAGTTTGACGGGGGATCAGAAACGATAACCCGCAGAGAACATAAACACCCACGGATCCAGGCGAGTATTGATACTTTGCTGCTGACCGCCCGCCTTGAAGCGTACGTCCGTATCAATATCCATGTACCAGACCGAGGCGTTAATCAGCCAGTCGCGGTTAATCAGATAGTCCAGACCGACCTGCCCCGCCATACCCCATGAATCTTTCAGGCTAAGGTCAGTCAGACCGGCCTCTTTACCGGTATCGTTAAACTTCTCGTCAAAGAAGGTGGTGTAGTTCACACCGGCGCCAATATAAGGACGCACCTTGCTGCTGGCATCGCCAAAGTACCATTGCGCCATCAGCGTTGGCGGTAAATGGTGAACCGTAGCGATATCACCGGTTGCGCCCAGGCCCACGCGATGACGGAACGGCGTTGCAGCCAGAAGCTCAACACCAACGTTTTCCGTCGCCATATAGGTGAACGTTAACCCTAACTGGGTGTTATTACTGACGTTAAAACCGCCCATACCCAGCACGTTATCCGATCCTTCAGTCGGGCGAACCGTAGCCGAACCGGCACGAATAAAGAATTCGCCTGCTTCATGCGCATACGCGCCGCCAGAGAGACTGCTTAATACAAGGGCTGCCACCGCTAATTTTTTCATATCCGCTCCATCGTTGTGGTTTTAATCGCGGATGAGAATATACTCACAAATGAGTAATAAGTGATCTGCTACAGATCACATTAAAACCAGTAACTTAACATTCATTGATCTGGATTAATTTTTTGTTACGCGTCCAAAAGCGATAAGTTGTTTCCATGTCAATTTTTTGGCATTTCACGGTTACAAAATTTTCCCTTTTTCCCCTCTTGCTCTTCCTCTGACGGCTGGATAATTTATCGCTCTCACAAGTTGATTTGATGCGTTCTTCTTTTGCAGGTGTGCCATGAGTGACATTAACCCGTGCATGACGTGCGGAGCCTGTTGTGCGTATTTTCGAGTCTCTTTCTACTGGGCCGAAGCCAGCGATGGCGGCGGTACCGTTCCGGTTCATCTTACTGAGCCGTTAACGCCCTTTCTGCGCTGCATGAGCGGCACAAACCAAAAGCAGGCCCGCTGCGTAGCGCTACAGGGTGAGCCAGGGGTCTCTACCCGATGTTCCATTTATGAGGATCGGCCCAGCCCGTGCCGGGAATTTGCCATGTCGAGGGAAGATGGGCAGGTCAACGAAGCCTGCAATCGCGCCCGGGCGCGCGTTGGATTACCGCCGCTTTACAAAGATATGCTTTTCCATACAAGCCTTGATGCTGCCACAGCAGGTGCATCCGGTGTACAATTGCCGGCTAATTAACACCTGCAATACTCAAGGAGAGTGCATGTCTATCACGGCGAAGTCTGTCTACCGTGACACGGGAAACTTTTTCCGCAATCAGTTCATAACCTTTTTACTGATCGCGTTGCTATGTGCCTTTATCACGGTGGTGCTGGGCCATGCCTTCTCACCGAGTGAAGAACAGATTGCCAGCCTGAGTCAGGGCGACCACCTTGCCGGAAGCGTGGGGCTATTTGAACTGGTGCAAAACATGACGCCGGAACAGCAGCAAATTCTGCTGCGGGCGTCTGCCGCATCCACGTTCTCAGGCCTGATTGGTAATGCGGTTCTGGCGGGCGGCGTTTTGCTGATGATTCAGCTGGTATCGGCGGGTCACCGGGTCAGCGCCTTACGGGCGATTGGTGCCAGTGCGCCAGTCTTACCTAAACTGTTTATCCTGATCTTTTTAACCACCCTGCTGGTGCAAATGGGGATTATGCTGGTCGTGGTGCCGGGCGTATTACTGGCTATCGTGCTTTCATTTGCGCCTGTGATGGTCGTGCAAGATAAGATGGGGATTTTTACCGCGATGCGCAGCAGCATCAGACTGGCATGGGCGAATATGCGTCTGGTGGCTCCCGCCGTGATCGGCTGGCTGCTCGCCAAAACGCTCCTGCTGTTGTTTGCACCGAATTTTGCGGTATTAACGCCAAATGTTGGTGCGGTAGTGGCGAATACGCTGAGCAATCTGATTTCAGCGGTACTGCTGGTCTATCTGTTCCGCCTGTATATGTTAATTCGTCAGTAATCCTGAGGCGGGTGGCATCGCTGCCTCCCGCCCCGCTCAGAAGATGGAATCACAGAATGAAGCAGTTTCTTGATTTTTTACCGCTCGTGGTCTTTTTTGCTTTTTATAAGCTGTACGATATTTATGCCGCGACCACTGCGCTGATCGTTGCAACGGCTGTTGTTCTGATCTACAGCTGGGTGCGCTATCGCAAAGTCGAAAAGATGGCGCTGATAACGTTCGTCCTGGTCGCCGTATTCGGCGGGCTGACTCTGTTCTTCCACAATGATGAATTTATTAAGTGGAAAGTGACCGTTATTTACGCGCTGTTTGCGGGCGCATTGTTAATTAGCCAGTGGGTCATGAAAAAGCCGCTGATCCAGCGCATGCTGGGCAAAGAGCTGACGCTGCCTCAGGAAGTCTGGTCCCGTCTGAATATCGCCTGGGCGGTCTTCTTTATTCTCTGTGGTCTTGCCAATATCTATATTGCCTTCTGGCTGCCGCAGAATATCTGGGTCAACTTTAAGGTCTTCGGCCTGACCGCGCTGACGCTTATCTTCACGCTGTTAAGCGGCGTATACATCTATCGCCACATGCCGCAGGACGACAAGCACTGATTAACGACTGACCAGAACGTCTACGACAGGCGTTCTGGTCTATTCTCTCCGCTGTGAAATCATAGTAGCATCCCGCCTGAAGTCTTCCGTTACGAGTTAAAACAATGACAACAACTAACGCCCCGCAGGGCGAACTGGTTTTACGCACACTGGCAATGCCCGCTGACACCAATGCCAATGGCGATATTTTTGGCGGCTGGCTGATGTCGCAGATGGATATGGGCGGCGCAATTCTGGCAAAAGAGATTGCCCACGGGCGCGTGGTGACTGTGCGAGTGGACGGCATGACCTTCCTGCGCCCGGTTGCGGTGGGAGATGTGGTTTGCTGCTACGCGCGCTGCGTCAAACGCGGCAACACCTCTATTTCAATCAACATCGAAGTATGGGTTAAGAAAGTCTCTTCTGAACCCATTGGACAGCGTTATAAGGCCACTGAAGCGCTGTTTATTTATGTTGCAGTGGATAGCGAGGGAAAACCTCGTCAACTTCCGCAGGCCTGATTGACAGGCAAAAAAAAGCCTCCATCAGGAGGCTTTTTTTATTCCATCTGCGCCCCGCCGTTCAGGCGGAAAACAATATTCACAATCAGTCCGCTGCCCGGTTTTCCGGCTTCATAGCGCCATCTGCGCATCGCCGATTTCACTTCGCGCTCAAACATATTGGAAGGCTGAGCGGACAAGATTTCCACGTTATCCACGCGGCCATCTGCAGTGACGTCAAATTTAACCCGTACGCGGCCTTCAATACGTAAGGCCTGCGCTCGCGCCGGATACTGAGGTTGGTTGCGACTCAGCGCGCGCGGGCCCGCAGGGGCACTGACTGTCGGCTTAGGCGCGGTTGCGGTGTTATTCATCACCGGACGCGAAGGCGCCGCATTCTCGACCGTCTGGGTCGCACGTAGTTCAACCGGACGTTCCTCGCGTTTCGGACGCTCCTCGACCTTCTTCACCGGTTTTGGCTTCGGCTTAGGTTTTGGCTTCGGTTCAGGCTTGTGGATCACCACCGGCGCTTCCTTCGGTGGCGGCGGTACAGGCTCGGGCTCTGGCTCAGGTTCAGCCACCGGCTGCGGTGGCGGAGGTGCAGCCTGCGGCGGTTCGAGATCCGCTGGCGATACCATCGTCACCGAAATCGGCTGCGCGGGCGCGGGCATTTCAATAACCTGATGAACCGAGGTATACAGCAAACCCGCCACAACAGCACCGTGAATCACGACAGAAAGCAGCGTCGGCCAGGGGAAGCGGCGAGGTAAATCAAGGGTCATCGAAGTCATAATCATCAACGTTAAAAAACCGAACACTGATTTTAAATGCAAATAGCAATCATATTCAATAAGACACTTTGTTCTGGCGCAACTTTAGCGCATGAGAGGCCAAAAAAGGCGCATTCAGATCAGGGTATTAACATTGTTTTTATTTTACATTGCAGTCGTTTGCCCTTTCACATAACGTAACTGACACTTTTACCGGTTAAGGAGCTTCGCCGTGTTTTACGTGATTTACTCTGAAGATGTTGCTGATTCGCTCGAAAAACGCCAGGCTGTGCGCCCTGCGCATCTGGCACGTTTGCAGCTGCTCCAGGATGAAGGCCGTTTACTGACCGCCGGCCCAATGCCTGCAGTAGACAGCAACGATCCTGGCGCCGCCGGTTTTGCCGGTTCCACAGTGATTGCTGAGTTTGAATCTCAGGAAAGCGCTCAGGCTTGGGCTGACGCAGATCCGTATGTTGCCGCAGGTGTGTATGCGAAAGTGACGGTTCGACCGTATAAGAAAGTGTTCTGAAACCAAAGCGGCTCCGAAAGGAGCCTTTTTTATGGTGGAAGTTACGCGTCTCTGCGCCGGGTAAACTGCTGCTCCGTTATAAGGGTTCCCCACTGATCGCCCTCCCACTCTTTAACGAGCGTAAATCCAAACGATTCGTATAAACGTCGTGCGGCGGTCAGCTTATTGAATGTCCAGAGATGCACGGCAGAGAAACCTACGCTGTCGCAAAAGCGCATCGCTTCGGTCAGCAGTTTTTTCCCCACCCCGTGTCCCCGGCAGCCATCGTCGAGAATAAACCAGCGCAGATGGGCTTCACCCGGGGCTAAATCCTCGCCATCTATCGCCACTGACCCCACTATCCTGCTGTTCATCACCGCCAGCCAGATCTGGTTGCATGGCTTATCCAGGCGGTCACTAAATTCTGCAACCCCTGCGGCCACTTTGGCCTCAAAAAAACGGCCAAAATGATGCTCGCGCGCGTAATAGACCCCGTGCATCTCCGCGACACGGCCAATCATGCCGGGAATATATCCCTGCACTATCGTGAGCTCGTCGGGGCGCGTGTCGCTGCCTGTCTCACGGCACGCCAGCAGCGCGTTGGCATAAAGGGAAAGTCCCTGAGAAATGGTCTGCTGCTGCGCAGGAGCCAGACTCTTTATTGCTGAGACCACGCGCTCATTGCTAAAGGTATTAATTTTACTGACCGTCTCATGACCTTTCGCGGTCAGCCTGAGACTCTTCGCTCTCGCATCTTCAGGTGAAGTAACTTCCTCGAGTTCGCCCGCGGCAATCAGGCGAGCCAGCATCCGGCTGACGCTGGATTTATCCAGGCCCAGCAGCTGCACCAGCTGACTCGCCGTCATCTCTTTGCGTAGGGCTATTTCGACCAGGGTATGGACGGCCGAAGGTGAGTAATTCGTTGAGGCCAGGGTCGAGGCCATAAAACCTAACTCTCGCACCATAAGGCGCGAGGAACGTCGAATAACACTGACTACCGGGGTTTCGCTGTGCATGTTGTGCCCTCATCATTAAGTTGCACTATACAACTAATGGATGAGGGGTTGTCAAACATAATAAAAAAGGCTCCCGTAGGAGCCTTTTAAACCATCAATGCAGCGACGCTAGCCTCGCCGCAAACCCGACAAACAGCAGCCCTATCAGCCCGTTTCCCAGCTTTGCCAGTTTCTTTTTCGTTTTCAGATAACGCGTGACAAACGCGCCTGAGAAGATCAGGAAGCTCATGTACATAAAGCTTATCAACTCCAGCGTCGTCGCGAGGATCAGGAAAGAAGTGCCGGTGCTCTGCGCATTCACGTCAATGAACTGAACGAAGAACGATACGTAGAACAGAATCGCTTTGGGATTGGTCAGGCTTAATACCAGCGAACGTTTCATGATCATACTGGCCGGTTCGGGGCCGCTCTCATTCGCATTTTTCTGGCGGTTCACCACTGACCAGAGCATTTTGCCGCCCAGCCAGAGCAGATAGAAGGCCCCGAGATAGCGCACGATATTAAACAGTACCGGCGTGGTCTGGATTAATGCCGCGACGCCCGCCCAGGCCAGAAACATCAGAACCGCATCGCCGATAAACACGCCCGTGGCGGCAAGATACCCTTTTTTAACGCCGTGACCGATCCCGGTTTTCAGCACAAACAGGGTATTCGGCCCAGGCACCAGCACGATAAAAAACGCGCCGACAACATACGTCCAGAAATTCAGTACGCCAAACTCCGCAAACACTTCTCCCTCCTTTTGCTAAACACAACAGGAATATCGCTGCAAATACGCTATTCCCCAAGAAAATCAGACGCTATAAAATCAGCGGGCACCGGTTACGGTGCCCTCATGGTTTCAGATATCCTGGACTGCGAACAGCAACGCATTGCGGTGCCTGGTCAATCCACATTTTCTGATGGCGTGAATACGCATATTGCGGCGGGATTGTGCTTCCAGCCAACGAGCCTTGCGACGACTCACCTGTCGCAACATGCGCCAGCGCCCTACTTCTGTTCTACTGCGCTTCATGTCTACAACTCTTTCTCTAACACTTTTTCTCTAAAAGAAAGGCCATTATAAACCCAACCCGGCGGCAAACCAGCGCTTTTACCTGGCGTTTTTATTTGCCAGATGAATCCTGATGCGTACACTCATAACAATACGCTTTCAAAAGGATTTTTTTACCTATGACAACCTTCTACACCGTGGTGAGTTGGCTGGTCATTTTGGGATACTGGCTGTTAATCGCGGGTGTGACATTACGCATCCTGATGAAGCGCAGAGCCGTACCCTCTGCCATGGCCTGGCTTCTGATCATTTATATCCTCCCGCTGGTGGGAATTATTGCCTATCTCTCTTTCGGTGAACTTCATCTGGGTAAACGCCGCGCCGAGCGCGCCCGTGCCATGTGGCCCTCCACAGCGAAGTGGCTGAACGATCTTAAGGCCTGCAAACATATTTTTGCCGAGGAGAACAGCAGCGTCGCCTCCTCACTGTTTAAGCTCTGCGAGCGCCGTCAGGGGATTGGCGGCGTTAAGGGCAATCAACTGCAGCTGCTGACCTCGTCCGACGACGTCATGCAGGCGTTAATCCGCGATATTCAGCTGGCTCGTCATAATATCGAGATGGTTTTTTATATCTGGCAGCCCGGAGGGATGGCTGACCAGGTCGCTGAATCGCTGATGGCCGCCGCACGGCGCGGCATTCATTGCCGCCTGATGCTTGACTCCGCGGGTAGCGTGGCATTTTTCCGTAGCCCCTGGGCGGGCATGATGCGTAATGCCGGGATCGAAGTGGTTGAAGCGCTGAAGGTGAATCTCCTGCGCGTGTTTCTGCGCAGGATGGATCTCCGTCAGCATCGCAAAATGATCATGATCGATAACTATATTGCCTATACCGGCAGTATGAATATGGTTGACCCGCGCTTCTTCAAACAGGACTCGGGCGTAGGTCAATGGGTTGATTTGATGGCGCGAATGGAGGGTCCGATTGCCACCTCGATGGGCATCGTTTATTCCTGCGACTGGGAAATAGAGACCGGCAAGCGTATCCTGCCGCCACCGCCGGACGGCAATATTATGCCGTTTGAAGAGGCGAGCGGTCACACCATTCATACTATTGCTTCCGGGCCGGGCTTCCCGGAAGACTTAATCCATCAGGCGTTGCTGACGGCAACCTACTCGGCGCGTGAATATCTGATCATGACGACGCCCTACTTTGTCCCCAGCGACGACCTCCTGCACGCGATCTGTACCGCCGCGCAGCGCGGTGTCGATGTGAGCATCATTTTGCCACGCAAAAATGACTCCCTACTGGTGGGCTGGGCCAGCCGGGCATTCTTTAGCGAACTGCTGGCCGCAGGGGTAAAAATTTATCAGTTTGAAGGCGGATTGCTCCACACCAAGAGCGTTCTCGTCGACGGTGAGCTGAGCCTGGTGGGCACGGTCAACCTGGATATGCGCAGCCTGTGGCTTAACTTTGAAATCACGCTGGTCATTGATGATGCCGGCTTTGGCGGCGATCTCGCGGCGGTGCAGGATGATTATATCTCCCGCTCGCGGCTACTGGATGCCAGACTGTGGGTAAAACGTCCGCTGTGGCAGAGAATTGCCGAACGACTGTTTTACTTCTTTAGTCCGTTGCTGTAAAACGTGCCCAACGATGTTAAACAGGTAGTCATCATGGAAATGGATCTGAACAATCGCCTGACCGAAGACGAAACGCTCGAGCAGGCCTATGACATTTTTCTCGAACTGGCGGTTGATAACCTCGATCCCGCAGACGTGATCCTCTTTAATCTGCAGTTCGAAGAGCGCGGCGGCGCCGAATTGTTCGACCCTTCAGAAGACTGGGCTGAGCATGTTGATTTCGACCTGAATCCTGACTTCTTTGCCGAAGTGGTGATTGGGCTGGCCGATGAAGACGGCGGCGAAATTAACGATATTTTCGCCCGCGTCCTGCTCTGTCGCGAGAAAGACCACAAGCTGTGCCATATTCTCTGGCGCGAATAATAAAAAAGGCTGCGATTGCAGCCTTTTTTATTTACTCCGGTAATTCACTGCCGCAGCGGTGACAAAACCGCGCGTCGTGTTCATGTTCGCCCTGCTGGCAATGAGGACATTTGCGCTGTTGCTTGCGGCTCTGAAACGCGCTGCTCATGTGTGTGGTAATAAGTCCCGTCGGGATCGCAATCACCGAATAGCCAATCAAAATCAGCACTGACGCCACGATGCGCCCCACTGGCGTGTGGGGCGTAATATCTCCGTAGCCCACGGTGGTGACGGTCACAATGGCCCAGTAGACGGATGCATTGAGCGTCGTAAAGCCATATTTGGGCCCTTCTATTAAATACATCAGCGCGCCAAAAACAATCATAACGATGGCAATAAACGAGTAGAACAAAATAAGCTGATGGCGGGCGCTGACGATCGCACTCCAGAACACGCGTAATGACGGCATAAAACGCAGTAACTTCAGAATACGTAATACCCGAATCACGCGCATCGCGCGCCAGGCAAAGACATAGCTCAGGCTAATCTCCGGCCAAAGCCACATGACATAGAGCGGCAGGATGGTGGCTAAATCGATAAATCCCCAGAAGCTGAAAACATATCTGGCCGGGTTGGGCCAGGCTATTACCCGGAGGAGATATTCAGCGGTAAAAACCAGGGTAATCGCCAGCTCAAGCCAGACAAAGATATGCCATTCGTCAAACGTCAGGTGGTATTGCGTCCCGGCACCCGATTCAATAAAGATGACTACCACGCTGAGGAGCGCAAATAAACCGCACAGACCTTCAAAGCGTCGCCCTGAAACCGTTTCAGGGTCGAATAAAAAATGATATAGCCGCCGACGGGCTGACGTGAATATACGCGACACAGTTACCTCGCAAAAAATAAGGGCTGACATCATGTCAGCCCTTGCGATTATAACGGGTCTACTTTCAGGCAGGAAACCGCATGTCGGAAACTGCCTTCCAGAACCGGTCGCGTTTTAGCACATTCCGGCCCGGCCATCGGGCAGCGCGTGCGGAAGACGCAGCCTGACGGTGGGTTAATCGGCGAGGGTAATTCCCCTTCCAGAAGCTGGATGGTTTTATTTTTCTCCAGATCGGGATCGGGGATCGGCACCGCGGACATCAGCGCTCTGGTGTATGGATGCAATGGATTATGGTACACCTCGTCATAGGTGCCCAGCTCCACGGCATGCCCCAGATACATCACCAGCACGCGGTCAGAAATGTGTTTCACCACGGCCAGGTCATGCGCGATGAAGATCAGCGACAGCCCCATTTCGCGCTGCAGCTTCTGCAGCAGGTTAACCACCTGCGCCTGAATGGAGACGTCCAGCGCGGAAACCGGCTCATCGCAGATAATCAGCTTCGGTTCGAGGATCAGCGCACGGGCAATACCAATACGCTGGCACTGACCGCCGGAGAACTCATGCGGATAGCGGTTGATGAGGTTTGGCAACAGGCCGACTTTCATCATCATCGCCTTCACGCGATCGCGCACTTCCTGACGAGACATTTTCGGATGATAGGTGCGCAGCGGCTCGGCAATAATCTCGCCGATGGTCATACGCGGGTTTAATGATGCCAGCGGATCCTGGAAAATCATCTGGATATCGCTGCGCACCTCGCGCCACTCGTCGGGCTTCATGCCCAGCAGATCTTTACCCAGCCAGGCCACTTTACCGTCGGTGGCTTTGACCAGACCGATAATGGCTCGCGCAAAGGTCGATTTACCGCAGCCGGACTCTCCCACCACGCCCAGGGTTTCCCCTTCGTACAGGCGCAGCGTGACGCCGTCCACCGCTTTCAGGGTCTTCGGCGGCTGCCAGAACCACTGTTTGCCGTCTTTAATGTCGAAATGCACTTTAAGATCGGCGATTTCGAGCAGCACGTTGCGTTTTTCATCTAATGCGTTCATACCAGCTCCTCCTGCGGCTTAAAGCAGGCGCGCAGACGGCCTGGTGCAAACTCTTCCAGCGGCGGAGCGCTGTTGCAGATTTCCATCGCGTGCGGGCAGCGCGGCTGGAACGGACAGCCTTTCGGCAGACGCAGCAGGTTTGGCGGGTTGCCCGGAATGGTGAGCAGAGATTCCCCTTCTGCATCAAGACGCGGCACCGCGTTCAGCAGACCAATTGAGTACGGATGGGCTGGCTGATAGAAGACATCGCGCGCTTTGCCGTATTCCATGGTACGACCGGCGTACATCACCAGCACTTTGTCACAGATGCCCGCCACTACGCCCAGGTCGTGGGTGATCATGATAATCGCCGTGTTGAACTCGCGCTTCAGCTCGTTCAACAGGGTCATGATCTGCGCCTGAACGGTAACGTCCAGCGCGGTGGTAGGTTCATCGGCAATCAGCAGCTTTGGCCGGCACAGCAGCGCCATCGCAATCATCACGCGCTGACGCATACCGCCAGAAAACTCGTGCGGGAACATGCGCATACGCTTGCGCGCTTCCGGCATTTTCACCGCATCCAGCATTTTGACCGACTCTTCAAAGGCCTCCGCTTTGCCCAGGCCTTTGTGCAGCATCAGGACCTCCATCAGCTGCTCGCCTACACGCATATACGGGTTCAGCGAGGTCATAGGATCCTGGAAAATCATCGAAATCTGCTCAGCGCGCAGCTTGTTCAGCTCGTGTTCCGGCAGGTTGAGGATTTCGCGACCGTTGAATTTAGCGGAGCCCCCAATCACACCGTTAGCAGCCAGCAGGCCCATCAGCGCAAAGGCAGTCTGGGATTTTCCGGAACCGGATTCCCCTACAATCCCCAGCGTTTCGCCCGCGCGCAGGTTGAAGTTGAGATCGTTGACGGCGGTAACATCCCCGTCCGGCGTTTTAAAGGTCACGCGGAGATCTTTCACATCCAGCAGAAGGTTATTCTGCTGTTGCGCCTGTGGCGCAGTGGCCGTTTCAATAATTGTCATGACGGCGCTCCTTAACGGTCTTTCGGGTCGAGGGCATCACGCAGGCCATCGCCGATAAAGTTAAAACAGAACAGGGTAACGACCAGGAAACCCGCCGGATAAAGCAGCAGCCACGGTGAAACTTCCATCGAGTTTGCGCCATCGCTCAGCAGCGCGCCCCAGCTGCTCAGTGGCTCTTGAGTGCCGAGACCCAGGAAGCTCAGGAAAGATTCAAACAGGATCATGCTTGGTACCAGCAGTGAGGCATAAACCACCACCACGCCCAGCACGTTAGGAACGATATGGCGAACCACGATATTCCCGGTGGACACACCGCCTACCTGCGCGGCTTCGATAAATTCTTTGCGTTTGAGGCTCAGCGTCTGGCCGCGAACAATACGCGCCATATCCAGCCAGGAAACCATCCCGATAGCCACGAAGATCAGCAGGATATTTTGACCGAAGAAGGTCACCAGCAGGATGACGAAGAACATGAACGGGAAGGAGTTCAGGATTTCCAGCAGACGCATCATTACCGAGTCTATTTTGCCGCCGAGGTAGCCGGAAAGTGAACCGTAGAGCGTACCCACGATCACCGCCACCAGTGCGGCAGCAATACCTACCATCAGCGAGATACGGCCACCGATAGCGACACGCACCAGCAGATCGCGTCCGGAGGAGTCCGTGCCAAAATAATGGCCTGATTCCATATCCGGTGCGCTGGACATCATGCCCCAGTCGGTGTCGAAATAGGTAAATTGCGACAGCATCGGCGCCAGGGTCACAAACAGCGCGATGATCACCAGAACAACCAGACTGGCAACCGCTGCACGGTTGTGCATAAAGCGACGGCGCGCGTCCTGCCAGAGGCTACGACCTTCTACTTCCAGTTTTTCACTGAAGTTTTCCAGCGCCTCGCTGTTTTTCTTACTCAACATCATGGCGTGCTCCAGCGTTAGTAACGAATTTTCGGGTCGATGACGGCATACAGCACATCGACGATAGCGTTAAAGAGAATGGTCAGCGCACCGACGAGAATGGTCAGGCTCAGCACCAGCGAATAGTCGCGGTTGAGCGCGCCGTTAACGAACAGCTGACCAATGCCAGGCAGACCGTAGATTGTTTCGATAACCATAGAGCCAGTGATGATCCCGACGAATGCCGGTCCCATGTAGGAGAGCACGGGCAACAGCGCCGGTTTGAGCGCGTGGCGGAAGATAATCCGACGCATCGGCAGCCCTTTAGCGCGCGCGGTACGAATGAAGTTCGAGTGCAGCACTTCGATCATTGAACCACGGGTGATACGCGCGATGCTGGCGATGTACGCCAGCGATAATGCCACCATCGGCAAAATCATGAACTTCAATGCCCCGCCGTTCCAGCCGCCGCCAGGCAGCCACTTCAGCGTGATGGCAAATATCATCACCAGTAATGGCGCGACAACGAAGCTGGGTATCACTACCCCGGTCATTGCCACCCCCATTACGGCATAATCCCATTTGGTATTTTGTCTGAGCGCAGCGATAACGCCCGCGGTGACCCCGAAAACGATGGCCAGAATGAATGCCGCAGCACCCAACTTAGCCGATACCGGGAAGCTGGACGCGACCAGGTCGTTAACGGAATAGTCTTTATATTTAAATGACGGTCCAAAATCGCCGTGGGCCAGCTGCTTCAGGTAATTGAAGTACTGGGTGGAGATAGGATCGTTCAAGTGGTATTTCGCTTCGATATTCGCCATGACTTCAGGCGGCAGCGTACGCTCACCGGTAAATGGACTGCCCGGCGCAAGACGCATCATGAAGAAGGAAATCGTGATGAGAATAAATAGCGTTGGAATCGCTTCAAGACAGCGACGTAGGATAAATTTCAACATTGCCCGTACCTTCTGGCGTGTGCCTATATTATGTGACGTTGGTTAGACACCGTGGGGCGAGCATGCCCGCCCCACTCATTGCCATTAATGCTTGATAATATACAAGTTTTTAACGTAGATATTATCCATCGGGTCTTTACCGGTATATCCACCTACCCACGGTTTCACCAGACGGGCGTTAACGTAGTAGTAAACCGGAACGATCGCGGAATCTTTATCCAGCTGCTGCTCGGCTTTAGAGTACAATTCTGTACGCTGCGCTTCGTCAGTGGTTTTCAGCGTGTCGCCAATCAGCTTGTCGAACGCCGGGCTCTTATAGTGAGCGGTGTTGTTCGAGCTGTCGCTCAGCATGGTGTTCAGGAAGGAGGTCGGTTCGTTATAGTCCGCACACCAGCCAGCACGAGCCACATCAAAGGTGCCCTGATGACGGCTGTCGAGGAAGGTTTTCCACTCCTGGTTCTCCAGCTTCACGTTCGCGCCCAGGTTCTTTTTCCAGATTGAGGCAACGGCGATAGCCAGTTTTTTGTGCAGATCGGAAGTGTTGTAGAGCAGGCTGAAGGTCAGCGGCTTATCTGCGGTGTAGCCCGCTTCGGCCAGCAGTTTCTTCGCTTCTGCGTTACGCTGTTCCTGAGTCTGTTTGAACCACTCTGGCTCGGTCAGTTTTGCGCCATCGGTGTATGGAGGGGTATAGCTGTACGCCGGCAGATCGCCCTGGTTTTTCACTTTGTTCACGATGATATCGCGATCCAGTGCCAGCTTCAGCGCAGTACGTACACGTACGTCGGTAAACGGTGCTTTCTGGTTGTTGATTTCATAGTAATAGGTGCACAGGTACGGATCGACGTGAACTTCTTTAGGGATCTCTTTTTTTAGTTTCTGGAACAGTTCAATCGGCATGTTGTTATAGGTCATGTCGATTTCACCGCTGCGATAGCGGTTAACGTCAGTCACTTCGGACGAAATTGGCAGGTAGGTCACCTGGTCAATAACGGTTTTCGCGTTATCCCAATACTGCGGGTTACGGTCAAGCACCATACGTTCGTTGACCACCCAGTCTTTCAGCTTATAGGCACCGTTGGTCACGATATTGGCAGGCTGCGTCCATTTCTCACCAAATTTTTCCACGGCGGATTTTGGTACCGGGGAGACGGACGGGTGAACCAGCAGCTTATAGAAGTACGGAACAGGTTCGCTCAACGTCACTTCAAAGGTATTGGCATCGATCGCTTTTACGCCCAGGTCGGTAACAGGTTTTTTGCCCGCGATGATGTCATCAATATTGGCAATGTGGCCATATTGCAGGTAGCTCGCATACGGAGAGGCGGTGGTTGGATTCGCCAGACGCTGCCAGCTATAAACGAAATCTTCGGCCGTAACCGGTGTACCGTCGGACCATTTCGCATCTTTACGCAGATGGAATGTCCAGACTTTGAAATCTTTGTTTTCCCATTTTTCTGCTACACCCGGTGCCGGATGGCCGTCTACGTCTGTCACCAGCAGGCCTTCGAACAGGTCGCGGTTAACGTTAGACTCAGGAACACCTTCAATTTTGTGCGGGTCAAGAGACTGAACTTCCGCACCGTTGTTACGCACCAGCGTCTGTTTCTCCGCCAGTTGAACACCTGCAGGAACGTCCGCAGCCATTGCAGCGTTGCCCGCGATTAGCGCAGTTAAAATCCCCGCTGCTACCAGATTTTTTTTTGTGATGATGGACATTGTGTTGGTACTCCACTCATTATAATGACTGGCCTTCGCCAGCTGTGTAATCCCCTTTTGGGGCCTGTACAGCGCAGGAGTTTTTTTTGCTGCTGTCAGGTTCTTCTTTTACTGCTTGCTATCACCGACTTTTTTATTACTGACCGCTCGTATGGCCGTCTTGCGTCGATTCTTTACAGGCCTCCCCTGTTTGAGACCTGCACTGGATATCTGAGAAGAGAACCATATGAAAATAATTCTCATCTGCTTGTTTTATGCTGCAAAATATTAGGCCGGAAAGTATCAAATGGCGTAAACGCGCGCCAATACATTTTGCAAATTTGTTAAGCAATTCTCTTTTACGGTGAGTACCGCATCGTTGAGGGCAGCCCTGCCGGACATCGAATACCACTTAAAAATTATGATATTCAATAAGATAGAGAAAATTTTCTCTACACGCGCGTCGCTGCGCTATCATCGAGTTATTTTGTACAAAAATTTAACAACTGGTTATTATTTAGCACATTCATCTAGGGGAATGTTGAATTTACTAATATCATTTCGGTTATCTCTCAGCAAGCCCCAGAGTATCATGTGAGTAAAATAACAGATCGATCGAAGGTTTTCTGCGCAGGCGGGTTTGGCGGGAATTAATAACTCATTGAAATACAAGCAATGAACATTATTAGTAGAATTTATTATGATATGTGAGCATTTCAACTTTAGTTATAGGATTTACTGATAATGACGTAAAAAAACGGAGCCGTGGCTCCGTTCTTTCATACGAAATATCAGTGCAGCAAACCGGGGAAAATGCTTTTAATTCCTGTAACGATGAATTCTATCCCTAACGCCATCAACAGCAGCCCCATAATACGCGTTATGACGTTAATGCCCGTCTGCCCCAGCAGGCGCACCAGCCAGGGCGCCATGCGGAATACTCCCCAACAGCAGAGTGCGAAAAGCGCAATGGCAACGGAAAAGCCAATCAGGTGCATCAGGCTATGGTAACGCGTGCCCCAGACAATTGTTGAACTGATGGCGCCAGGGCCAGCCATGAGCGGTAAGGCCAGCGGCACCACGCCAATACTTTCGCGGATAGCTGTTTCTGACTTCTCCTGCTTGTTCTGTTTATCCTCGCCCAGCTTACCGCTGATCATGGACATCGCGATGGTCACGACCAGGATCCCACCCGCTATGCGGAAAGAGTCAATCGAAATCCCGAAGAGCTGGAGAATGGCGTCCCCAAGAAAAAGGGAGGTGAGCAATATGATAGCCACTGACAGGTTAGCGGTGAGGTTGGTCTTATTCCTGGCCGCCGCCGTCTGATAACTCGTCATACTAATAAAGACAGGAATGATCCCCACCGGGTTGACCAGGGCAAACAAACCAATAAAAAATTTAAAATACGTTGGAAAATCAAAGAGCGTTTGGATCACGTTTTGCTCCGCTTATACACATGCCCGGGACTGACACTTTGTCATGAGAAATCGCGCTGAAGATACCCTTTTTATTAGCATACTTCACTCGAAATCTGTGGCAAAACGTTATCATTTCAGGATGTTAAACATATGTATAATCAATGATAGCGTCGCTTCCATTACTTACGTAATTATTTAACACTTGAAAAATCTCAACGAAATAACCCTGCTGAAAGGTATCAGCTTGGGGGAAAATTGACGCAGATCATGATTTCCGTACTCAGAAGTGAGTAATCTTGGTTACGCCCCCAGGGAGATCACCTGACAAAAAGGGATGATGCTAAGGTAAGGCTCTTTTAGTAAATTAGTGTGCTGACGCAGAAAGTAACTCTTTGTTTTACTTTGTGTTACGCAAGTCGTATCGGCTCTGTCTATACTGTGTGACGTATCGAGCGCTGGTTTACTAAAAGAGTTTAAACATTATCAGGAGAGCATTATGGCTGTTACTAATATCGCTGAACTGAACGCCCTCGTCGAGCGCGTTAAAAAAGCCCAGCGTGAATATGCCAATTTCACCCAAGAACAGGTTGATAAAATCTTCCGCGCGGCCGCACTGGCTGCTGCAGATGCTCGAATCCCTCTCGCTAAAATGGCCGTTGCCGAATCCGGCATGGGTATCGTGGAAGATAAAGTGATCAAAAACCACTTTGCTTCCGAGTATATCTACAACGCCTATAAAGATGAGAAAACCTGTGGCGTGCTGTCCGAAGACGACACCTTCGGTACCATCACCATCGCTGAACCTATCGGCATCATCTGCGGTATTGTTCCGACAACTAACCCAACGTCTACGGCTATCTTCAAATCACTGATTAGCCTGAAGACCCGTAACGCAATCATCTTCTCTCCACACCCACGTGCGAAAGACGCGACCAACAAAGCTGCGGATATCGTCCTGCAGGCGGCGATCGCTGCTGGCGCACCAAAAGATCTGATCGGCTGGATCGACCAACCTTCTGTTGAGCTCTCCAATGCGCTGATGCATCACCCGGACATTAACCTGATCCTGGCGACCGGTGGTCCTGGCATGGTTAAAGCCGCATACAGCTCAGGTAAACCAGCGATCGGTGTAGGCGCCGGTAACACCCCTGTTGTTATCGACGAAACTGCTGACATCAAACGTGCCGTTGCGTCTGTACTGATGTCTAAAACCTTCGATAACGGCGTGATCTGTGCATCTGAACAGTCTGTTGTTGTTGTTGATTCCGTGTACGACGCAGTTCGTGAACGTTTCGCCAGCCACGGCGGCTACCTGCTGCAGGGCAAAGAGCTGAAAGCCGTTCAGGACATTATTCTGAAAAATGGCGCACTGAACGCCGCTATCGTGGGTCAGCCGGCTTACAAAATTGCTGAACTCGCAGGCTTTACCGTTCCGGCAACAACCAAAATCCTGATCGGTGAAGTGAAAGTTGTTGACGAAAGCGAGCCGTTTGCACATGAAAAACTGTCTCCAACGCTTGCCATGTACCGTGCGAAAGATTTCGAAGACGCGGTAGAGAAAGCCGAGAAACTGGTTGCCATGGGCGGTATCGGTCACACGTCTTGTCTGTACACCGACCAGGACAACCAGCCAGAACGCGTTGCCCACTTCGGTCAGATGATGAAAACTGCACGTATCCTGATTAACACCCCTGCTTCTCAGGGTGGTATCGGTGACCTGTACAACTTTAAACTCGCACCTTCCCTGACTCTGGGTTGTGGTTCCTGGGGTGGTAACTCCATCTCTGAAAACGTTGGTCCAAAACACCTGATCAACAAGAAAACCGTTGCTAAGCGAGCTGAAAACATGTTGTGGCACAAACTTCCGAAATCTATCTACTTCCGCCGTGGCTCTCTGCCAATCGCGCTGGATGAAGTGATTACTGATGGCCACAAACGTGCGCTCATCGTGACTGACCGTTTCCTGTTCAACAACGGCTACGCTGACCAGATCACCTCTGTACTGAAAGCGGCTGGCGTTGAAACTGAAGTGTTCTTTGAAGTTGAAGCTGACCCTACCCTGAGCGTGGTGCGTAAAGGTGCTGAGCTGGCTAACTCCTTCAAACCAGATGTGATTATCGCTCTGGGCGGCGGTTCCCCAATGGACGCCGCGAAAATCATGTGGGTCATGTACGAGCATCCTGAAACCCACTTCGAAGAACTGGCGCTGCGCTTTATGGACATCCGTAAACGTATCTACAAGTTCCCGAAAATGGGCGTAAAAGCGAAAATGATCGCGGTAACCACCACTTCCGGTACCGGTTCAGAAGTTACGCCATTCGCAGTAGTAACGGACGATGCAACAGGTCAGAAATACCCACTGGCTGACTATGCACTGACCCCAGACATGGCTATCGTTGATGCGAACCTGGTCATGGAGATGCCGAAATCACTGTGTGCGTTCGGTGGTCTGGATGCGGTAACTCACGCCCTGGAAGCTTACGTTTCTGTGCTGGCATCTGAGTTCTCTGACGGTCAGGCTCTGCAGGCGCTGAAACTGCTGAAGGAAAACCTGCCAGCGTCCTACAACGAAGGGTCTAAAAACCCAGTAGCACGTGAACGCGTTCACAGTGCAGCTACCATCGCCGGTATCGCGTTTGCGAACGCCTTCCTGGGTGTTTGCCACTCTATGGCGCACAAGCTGGGTTCTCAGTTCCACATTCCTCACGGTCTGGCGAACGCCCTGTTGATCAGCAACGTTATCCGTTATAACGCAAACGACAACCCAACCAAGCAGACTGCTTTCAGCCAGTACGACCGTCCGCAAGCGCGCCGTCGTTACGCTGAAATCGCAGACCACCTTGGTCTGAGCGCACCGGGTGACCGCACTGCTGCGAAGATTGAGAAACTGCTGGCATGGCTGGAAAGCCTGAAAGCTGAGCTGGGTATTCCAAAATCTATCCGTGAAGCAGGCGTTCAGGAAGCTGACTTCCTCGCTCACGTAGATAAGCTGTCTGAAGATGCATTCGATGACCAGTGTACTGGTGCTAACCCGCGCTACCCACTGATCTCCGAGCTGAAACAGATTCTGCTGGATACCTTCTACGGTCGTGAGTTCAAAGAAGGTGACGTTGCCGCTGTGAAAACAGAAGTTCCTGTCATCAAAGCTGACAAGAAAGCGAAGAAAAGCGCTTAATTGAAAGCAGAAGAAAAAACCCGCCTTTATGGCGGGTTTTTTTATGTCTGTATAACAAGGCTGGCGTTATTTCCTGTTGTCGTGTTGAATCGCCGTCAGCGAGCCTACAGACAACGCTTCTTTATAATGCTTACGACAGACTGAAACATAGCGTTCATTACCGCCTATAACCACCTGCTCGCCATCTGCATAAGGTTTCCCGGCCTGGTCAAGACGAAGCACCATGCTGGCTTTTCGACCGCAGAAGCAGATTGTTTTCAATTCGACAAGCTTATCCGACCAGGCAAGCAAATACTGGCTACCAGCAAAGAGCTCACCGCGGAAATCCGTACGCAGGCCGTAACACAGCACGGGAATATCGAGCTCATCAACCACCTCTGAAAGGGCATGAACCTGTTCACGCGTCAGAAACTGGCTCTCATCTACCAGAACACAGTGAATGGGCTGCAAAGCATGTTCTGTACGAATGTCCTCATATAGATCGGTTTTAGGGTTAAACAGTCTGGCAGGCGACGAGAGCCCTATTCTGGAGCTCACCTTCCCTGCGCCAAAGCGATCGTCGATTTCAGCCGTATAAACAACGGTACGCATCCCGCGCTCCTGGTAATTGTACGAGGATTGCAGCAACGCGGTGGATTTCCCGGCATTCATTGCCGAATAGTAGAAATAAAGTTGTGCCATTGGCCGTAAAACCCCAATCAATGTGTAATATTCCCGATGATTCATTGTACCATAATTTGTCTGGTCATCAGCGATGTAGCATACAGAGGAAGCGTTTCAGCGCGGAGTTCACAACCTTCTTTTCATGAAAATAACCCGCTAAAACATGAAGTAAACTCCTTCAGCCTGGCCAATATGTTATATGTTTAGCCAAACATAACACTGCATTTTATAGTGGAATCGCCGTTCATTAAAATTCACTATTTATTAACTATTTCAGTCTTAACATCACGGAGGGGAACTAATACAAAAGGCTGATATTTCTCCGCCGCAACTATAATTCCTGCGGTAAATGTCACAAAAAAAAGAGGCAATCGACCGGGTCCAGCCGGGTTAGCTGATAACAAACGAGACTGTTGGGTGATGAAATTTAAGTTAGCGTAATTAATAATAGCGGCATTATTTAGTATTTTTTGAATTCCTTACATTCCTGGCTATTGCACAACTGAATTTATGGCTCTATTATTAGGTCAACAAACCACCCCCCATTATAAGTTTGAGATTACTACAATGAGCGAAGCACTTAAAATTCTGAACAACATCCGTACTCTTCGTGCGCAGGCAAGAGAATGCACCCTCGAAACGCTTGAAGAAATGCTGGAAAAATTAGAAGTTGTAGTTAATGAACGTCGTGAAGAAGAAAGCGCAGCTGCCGCTGAAATCGAAGAACGTACTCGTAAACTGCAGCAATATCGTGAAATGCTGATTGCTGATGGTATCGATCCAAATGAATTGCTGAACAGCATGGCTGCAGCTAAAACCGGTACTAAAGCCAAGCGTGCTGCTCGTCCTGCTAAATATAGCTACGTTGACGAGAACGGCGAAACTAAAACCTGGACTGGCCAGGGCCGCACTCCTGCTGTTATCAAGAAAGCCATGGACGAACAAGGTAAACAGCTGGACGACTTCCTGATCAAGGATTAATCCAGCCGTATTCAGAAAAATCCCGCGTAATGCGGGATTTTTTTTAACCTAAATTTGTCGCAAACATCCCCTTACACTCTGTCATAAAGCATTATTTGGCAATTTTAATAACTGTACTTTGAGACAGGTTATGGAAGTGTTTAGGGCATAAAAAAACCGGTGGGCAGCGCCTCACCGGTTTCGGACATATCTAACCGTGGCTTATTTCTTAATACCTACGCTCTCTTTGAGCCAGGTTTTAAATTCTTCACCAAGAGTATTGTGGCGAATACCATATTCTACGAACGCCTGCATATAACCAAGCTTATTACCGCAGTCATGGCTCTTACCTTTCATATGGTAAGCCTCAACGGTCTCTTTCTCGATCAGCATATCAATGGCATCCGTCAGCTGAATCTCATCACCCGCTCCTGGAGGCGTTTTCGCCAGCAGAGGCCAGATTTCAGCGCTCAGGACATAGCGACCTACAACGGCCAGGTTTGAAGGCGCTACGTCGGCTTTAGGCTTCTCTACCACGCCAACCATTGGCACGCTTTCGCCCGGCTCAAGGTTAACGCCTTTGCAGTCAACCACACCGTATGCCGTCACGTCGTCAACAGGCTCAACCATAATCTGGCTGCTACCGGTTTCGTCGAAACGTTTGATCATCTCTGCCAGGTTATCCTGAGAAAGATCGGATTCGTATTCGTCCAGAATTACGTCAGGCAGAATTACCGCTACAGGCTCATCACCTACAACAGGATGTGCACACATCACAGCGTGGCCCAGACCTTTAGCCAGACCCTGACGAACCTGCATAATGGTAACGTGTGGCGGGCAAATAGACTGAACTTCTTCTAACAGCTGACGCTTAACACGTTTTTCCAGCATGGCTTCAAGTTCAAAGCTTGTATCGAAATGGTTTTCGATAGAGTTTTTTGATGAATGCGTAACGAGCACAATTTCAGTGATGCCGGCTGCGATACATTCATTAACGACATACTGGATTAATGGCTTATCAACCAGAGGCAGCATCTCTTTAGGAATTGCCTTAGTTGCTGGTAACATCCTGGTCCCCAATCCCGCTACCGGGATGACGGCCTTTCTGACTTTCGAATTTAGGGCAGCCATTCAAATTCTCCTGAGCTGTTCAAGTTTTGAACTTTTATGCAATAAATAACGCGTTGAGTATATCAGCCTCGCCCCGCAGTCCGGGTCTGAAAAGAACGCGTTGCCGATCAATTAGGACAAATACGCATGAATCTGGGCAGCGATAGTAGCACTCCCCGTAAAACACAGGTAAAGCAATCTTAAAATTAAGATCCAATTGCTTATTCCGTGGACAACATTAAGCGTAGCCGTCCCCCGGCGCCCCAAATTTGGCACTGCCAGGAGGAACAGCGGTGGCTAATTTGATTAAGATACGCCGTACCCAATGTCCCAAGCGGAACACCGTTACTCACCTGAATATGATGTTCACCGGTATTCAGTGAAGCGTTGAGACCTGCTGAAACGAGGATCAGATTCTTTAAACCGCTGTGGTAATAGCCGACCAGCAGCGGGAACTGTCCGGGCAAATTAGCCTGGCGAAAAAGCTGGTTTACCTGTTTGAGCAAACTGCCTAACTCCGGCAGCCGTTGTCCCTGATGCGATAACTGTTCCTGCAGCAAACCATTAAAAAGCGCGCGAAGAAGTAACGCGGCTAATACGCCATTATCCCCTGCCCGGGTAACATCCAGAGAATAAAACGCAAGGTCGGAATCAGATAAAGGTGCGATATCCAGTACCAGTCCCGGCTGATCAGCCGCCACCAGCTGACGATAATTTACGCGGCAGTGTGAAATAGTTTGCTGTACGGGTGGCTGAAGTTCTTGCAACAGTTTCGCCGCAGCAGGAGGATCACTCACCAGGGCATCCCAGTCCTGGAAAAGACGCTCCTCTTCCTCTACCCGGGAATTAAACATATTCGGATACAGGCACGCTAAGACCGTTTCTCGCAGCCGGTTCAGATCCTTGACCGGTTTAAGCAGAATATCCTGGACACCGAGTCGCAATGCTTTGGCGATATCCGCCATATTCTCTGTGGCAGAGATCACCAGAATCGGCGTCTGGTTGCCTTCGTTACGCAGATGTTCAACCAGCTTCAGCCCATTCATGCGCGGCATCTCAATGTCGCAAATCATTAAATCGGGCGTAATGCTGATCATTTTTTCCAGGGCGTCGATACCATCTTCAGCCAGTGAAGTGATTGCTCCCAGCGAGGATAACCACGAATCCAGTAGCGATCGGAAAACGGGCTCGTCTTCAACAATCAAAATGTGTTTTCCGGCCAATGGCTGCGTCATGGTTCCTCCCCTGGCTGACAGTAACTAAATAGTGGCATGCGATCGGCACTATCGCCTGTCAGATTTTGCTGAAGTAGTCAAAAAAAGGTGCTTAACGTGCTGTTTGCACAAAAGGCAACAATTCGTCCATTTTCTTTTCGACGGCTAACGAGCCCGCTGCGATGGCGGCCTCAGCCCGATGGAAATCAAGAGTAGAGATTTGCGGACAGTAAGGCTGAATAAGAATATCTGGCGGATCGCCTGCCATACGATTGCGCTTAAGGCGATTCTCCAGTACCTGGATTGACGTGGTCATGATTTCTATCGCCGTCGGCGCGGCAACCGAGCGTCGCGCGGCCATACGCCCGATTCTACCGCGCAGGCGCTCATGCCAGGCCAGTTTCTCGCCCTCGGCATCTTCGCTCTGGAGATTGACCGGCATGAGGTCCTGTTGCATCAGGTGGGCGTCGTGCTGCAGGTCGACGGCAATTACGATATCCGCCCCCATTGCACGGGTCAGAGAGATGGGAACCGGGTTTACAACGCCACCGTCGACAAGCCAGTAACCGTTGTGTGGGACAGGCGCCATAAGCCCCGGCATGCTGCAGGAGGCGCGCACGGCAAGATGGATATCCCCTTCGGTTAGCCAGAGTTCGCGTCCCGTGCTGAGGTTCGTCGCGACGGCGCCAAAGGGCATCTGACAATCAGTGAAGTCTTCGAGAGGCATAACCTGGCGGAACTGGTTAAAGACGCGTTCGCCGCGCAACAGCCCACCACGCTGCCACGAGAGGTCCATCAGACGCAGGACGTCCCAGTAACTGAAGGAACGCACCCAGGTCTCGAGTTCCGGAAGCTTCCCGCACGCGTAGGCGGAGCCGACAAGCGATCCTATTGAACAACCTGCGACAATATCTACGTTAATGCCCATCTTGTTTAAGGCATTAATCACGCCGATGTGTGACCATCCCCGGGCTGCACCTGAGCCCAGCGCCAGTCCAATTTTAACCTTTCTCATTAGCCCTGTTTTACTTCCCCTGGATTCCTCACATAGCGTCAACGCAACAGCTCAGTTAACATAGTGCTACCCGAAGCGTTTTACGCCTTTATTATTTGTTCCAGGAAGAGAATCGTGTCTCAACTCTGCCCTTGTGGTAGCGCTCTGGAGTATAGCCTATGTTGCCAGCGATATCTGTCTGACGATCAGGTTGCACCAGACCCGTCACACCTCATGCGTTCACGTTACACCGCTTTTGTGATCAAAGACGCAGACTACCTGATTAAAACCTGGCATCCCTCCTGCCATGCTGCCGAATTCAGACAAGACATCGAAGCCGGCTTCGCGAACACGCAGTGGCTCGGCCTCACCGTCTATGAATCCTCAACGGGCAGTCATGTGGATGAAGGTTACGTCAGCTTTGTTGCTCGTTTTACCGAGAATAATAAACCAGGTGCCATTATCGAGCGTTCCCGGTTCTTAAAGGAAAGCGGGCAGTGGTATTATATTGACGGAACGCGCCCACAGTTTGGTCGTAACGATCCCTGCCCGTGTGGTTCAGGTAAAAAATTTAAAAAGTGTTGCGGGCAGTAATGCCTGACAACCCAGACTTCGCAAATACAAACAGGATTTCCCGGCGATGCAATCATTACAACGTAAAGTTCTGCGCACCATCTGTCCCGATCAAAAAGGACTGATCGCACGAATTACCAACATTTGCTACAAACATGAACTGAATATCGTGCAGAACAACGAGTTCGTTGACCACCGTACCGGCCGCTTCTTTATGCGTACCGAACTCGAAGGTATTTTCAACGACACCACCCTGCTTGCCGATCTCGACAGCGCGCTTCCGGAAGGTTCCGTGCGCGAGCTGACCCCAGCCGGTCGACGCCGCATCGTGATCCTGGTGACCAAAGAAGCACACTGTCTTGGCGACCTGCTGATGAAAGCAAACTACGGCGGTCTGGACGTGGAAATAGCTGCCGTTATTGGCAACCATGAGACGCTGCGCACGCTGGTCGAGCGTTTTGATATTCCGTTCGAGCTGGTGAGCCACGAAGGCCATACCCGTGAAGAACACGACGATCTGATGGCGCAGGCCATTGAAGCGCATAACCCGGACTACGTGGTGCTGGCGAAATACATGCGCGTGTTAACGCCATCCTTCGTGGCGCGTTTCCCGAACAAGATCATCAACATTCACCACTCGTTCCTGCCGGCCTTTATTGGCGCGCGTCCCTACCACCAGGCCTACGAGCGCGGCGTGAAGATCATCGGTGCGACCGCGCACTATGTGAATGACAACCTGGACGAAGGTCCAATCATCATGCAGGACGTGATTCACGTGGACCACACCTACACGGCCGAGGACATGATGCGTGCAGGGCGTGACGTTGAGAAGAACGTGCTCAGTCGTGCGCTGTATCAGGTGCTGGCGCAGCGTGTCTTTGTCTACGGCAACAGAACCATCATTCTTTAATCTTTCGGAAAATGAATTGATTAGCTTTGCGCCTTTACGGATAAAAAGCAGGCAAACAGCTTCATTTACCTAAAGGAATGCTTTACAGGGGCGCCTCATTTGATATGATGCGCCCCGCTTCCAGCAGGAAGCAGGCCAGTAAAAAGCATTACCCCGTGGTGGGGTTCCCGAGCGGCC